>JAYTXU010000009.1:0-28367 GCA_043742785.1 Candidatus Omnitrophota bacterium | reverse complement strand
AACACACGAAAAGCATTGGTCGCTCCTACATTGCCTGAACCATGTTTGCGAATATCAAGATTCTTAAGCACACGACCAAAGATATAAGCCGTTGGAATTGCTCCAATCAAATAAGTAACAACAATACTAGCGAGTAGCGGAAGCGTTTTCATTAATTAATTTAATTCCCTCTTTAATATAGATCACTCCTGAAACAATGGTTGATGCAATAGCAGCATACCAAAAGATTTTTGTAAATGACCACTGTAAAAGCATCCCTAAAATACAAACCACCTGTAAAAATGCAGTTATCTTACCTGAACGATTAGCTTCAATATCTAATTTCCCAGTTATCAATTGAATAATCATGGCTCCCATGATCAAAATAATATCACGACTAATAATAGCCACCACAAACCATAAAGGGAACATCAATTCTTCAAAGCTTCCTCTACGAGCATAAAGACAAATAAAAGCACTGATTAAAAGAGCTTTATCGGCTAAAGGATCAAGAATAGCTCCGGCCTTAGATTTTTGATGATGAACGCGTGCAATATAGCCATCAATCACATCTGATATAACAGCCGTCAAAAATAAACCCAACGCAATCCAACGTAAATAAGGTCTATCCGGAGAGAAATATAAAACTGTAGCGATAAAAAACGGAACCAAAAGAATACGGCCAATGGTGACCTTGGTGGCAAGAGTTAGAGACATAGGATTATTCAACCAATTTTAATTGAACATGATGGATCGGACATTCCTTTACCGATACATCAAAACGCTGCCCATCCATCGGACAATATTTTACTCCAGTTTGCTGTACACTTAAAGCTTGAGTAACAGACTGCACTGCTGTTTTCACTTGAGGATCTTTCCCAACAGAAATAACCAAATTTCTTAAATCCTGTTTAGAAACATTCTGATTGGTCAATCCTTCAGTAACAGTCCCCAAAGTAGAAATACTTTCTGAAAGTGAATCTGTTTTTTTAGATTGTGTTGTCTGACAACCAATCAAAAAACAAACGCATAATAAACAAATTAAAAATTTCATTTATTTAATCAACCGAATACGATTAGGAGGCCAGAATAATAAATCCGCTTTACCAACAATATCTCTACTTTGAATAAAACCCCAATAACGACCATCATGACTGGAAGCACTATTATCACCCAACATAAAATAATGTCCTGACGGAACTGTAATAGGCACGCCTTCTTGCCCATACTCTCCTTGATTATAATAATAAAGATTTTTAATACGCAAGTCAGTAACCGCAGCTCCATTAACATAAATGGCGCCATCTTTTATTTCAATCTGATCACCAGGAAGACCTATCAGACGCTTGATAAAATCTTTAGTACGATCCCCTGGATAAACAAAAACAACAATATCTCCACGCTGCGGCTTCCCAAATCCTGGAAGACGCACATCGGCCAAATGCTGTAAGAATTGCGGCCAGTGAAGATCAAAATCAGGCCCCATCCATTGTCTTAAAAAATCTGGACTATGAAGCTCAGGCAAAAGTATTGGACCATAACGCAGTTTATTAACAAATAAATGATCTCCCTCAACCAAGGTCATACGCATTGATCCACTTGGAATCTTAAAAGGCTGGAAAAAAAAGGTACGAATAACAACTGCCAAAACAAGAGCAACAAAAATAGACTCAACCCATTCACGGATATCAGACTTAGATTTATTATTTTTTTTACTCATATTTTTAAAGCCGCTAGAAATGCTTCCTGCGGAACTTCCACCCTTCCGATTTGTTTAAGCTTCTTTTTACCTTCTTTTTGTTTTTCCCAAAGCTTGCGTTTACGGGTGATATCTCCCCCATAACATTTAGCCGTCACATTTTTACCAGCCGATTTAATACGCGCACTTGATATAATTCGCCCATCAGCGGTCGCTTGAATACGCACTTCAAATAATTGCTGAGGAATTAAATCTTTTAACTTAGAGATTAACGCAGAACCCTTATCGTAGGCGCGGTCTTTATGCACCATACAAGAAAACGCGTCACAGACCTCATCATTAATCATAATATCCAAACGAGTAATCGATGCTGGCTGATATTCTTTAAATTCATAATCAATAGAACCATAACCACGAGTAGCGGATTTAATCAAATCATTGAAATCAACAATAACTTCTGACAAAGGAATATCGAAAACGATTTTCATACGATCCCCAATGAATTCACTTTTACTAAAAACACCGCGTTTTCTTTTAGAAAGTTCCATCACTGAATCCATATAAGAAACCGGAGTAAAAATAGACACCGCTAAAATTGGCTCTTCAATACGATTAATATCTGAACCATTAGGCAGGTCAGAAGGATTCTCTAATTCCATGATACTACCATCACGTTTAATAATGCGATAACCAACATTAGGAGTCGTTAAAATTAAATTTAAATCGTATTCACGCTCTAGACGTTCTTGAACAATTTCCATGTGCAATAAACCTAAAAACCCACATCGAAAACCATGACCAAATGATAATGATGATTCATGTTCATAAGAAAAACTAGGATCTGAAAGTCGCAATTTATCAATGGCTACTCGTAACGCTGCATAATCACTGGCATTAACTGGATAAACACCACAAAAAACAAAAGGTTTAAGTTGTCGATAACCTTCTAAGGCAAAGGCTGTAGGCCGAGAAACTTCAGTCATAGTATCGCCGACTCGGATTTCTTTAGGGTCATGCAAATTACAAGTAATATAACCAACTTCTCCCGCACTCAATTGTTTCATTTGCTGAATCCCTGGAGCAAAGATACCCACTTCCTGAACGACAAATTCTTTGTTCACATTCATAAAACGAATTTTTGTATCCGGTTTAACGATCCCATCAAAAACACGGACGTAAACAATAATTCCCTTATAAATATCATATTTCATATCGAAGATAAGAGCTTTGAGGGGTTCCTCTGAGCCACCATCAGGCGGAGGAATAAAGGTAACAATCTTTTCAAAAAGCAGATCGATATTAATCCCTTGCTTGGCTGAAACTAGCTGAACATCTTCTTCCTTAAACATAAGAACATCTCTAAACTGACGTTTAGCTTCATCAATATCTGCATTTGCTATATCAATCTTATTAATAACAGGCAGAATTTCGAGATTATTATCAATAGCCAAATAGTAGTTAGCAATCGTCTGTGACTCAACCCCTTGAGTCACATCAATCAAAAGCAAAGCTCCCTCACAAGCACGCAAAGATTTCTCTACCTCATAAGAAAAATCGACGTGACCGGGAGTATCAATCAAATTAAAAATGTAATCTTGACCATCCTTAGCTTTGTATTGCAGACGAACAGCAGAAGCCTTGATCGTAATCCCACGCTCTTGTTCTAAATCCATATCATCGAGCATTTGATTATGAAATTTTCGCTCATCAATCGCCCCTGCAAAAAGTAAGAATCGATCCGCCAAGGTACTCTTACCATGATCAATGTGCGCAATAATGGAGAAATTTCTAATGTTTTTCTGATTCATATTAAATCTTTATATATTTCATAATCTTTTCTACAGCTCCTTCAACAGTCAAACCTGTTGAATCAATCACTATCGCATCATCAGCTTTCTTCAAAGGACCAACCGAACGTGTAAAATCTTTCTGATCTCGTTCTTGCATATCTTTCTTTAACTGTTCTAAATCTACTGTTTGACCAGCCACCATTAATTCTCTTAATCGTCTCTGGGCGCGTTCTTCAATAGCGGCATCAATATAAAATTTATAATTAGCTTTTGGAAAAGCCACCGTCCCTTGATCACGGCCATCGGTGACAATGGAATGCTTTGCGCCAATAGCGCGCTGCCAATTAACCATCAACTCTCTTACCCCAGCTGCCTTAGCCACATAAAAAGTATTATTGGTTACCTGTGGATTTCGAATAGCTTCAGCCACATCTTCACCATCTAAGATCACAACTAAAACTCCTTCTTTATTTTCTTTAAAATCAATAACAGTTTCTTTAGCTAAAGCGGTCAATGCCGCTTCATTCTCAAGATTAACCTTAAAACGCAAAGCTTTAAGTGTCAGTGCACGATACATAGCACCCGTATCTAAATACGAAATGCCTAAACGTTTCGCAAGCCCCTGAGCCACTGTGCTTTTTCCGGCTCCTGCTGGACCATCAAGAGTAATAATTAAATGCTTATGAGCTTCCATAACGACCTTCAATACCTTCTCGTTTAGTTCTAGCCGTTTTAAAAATCTCTTCCAAGGCTGGACCGTCAGAGGAAACAATGGCTTTACGGATGGAAGATAAAACTTTAACAGTTTCATCGAGAGATTTAAGTACATTCTTATTATTCGATAAAGCAATATCACGCCACACCAAAGCATCGGAAGAAGCAATACGTGTCGTATCCCGCAAGCTTTGAGGAACTAATTCCATATATTGATCAGGAATAGATTTAATTAAACTGAAAGCCACCATATGCGGCAGATGACTGATAAAGGCTAAGGCCTCATCATGCTCAGAGGGAGTCATCATCTTTACCTTAGATCCTAATTGTATCCAAAAATGTTTCACCTTTTCTTTAGCTAAACGATTTGTCTTATCCGTTGGTGTCATCACACATTCAGCATTTTCATACAACGCTGCATTTGCATTTTTTGGTCCTTTTTTCTCTGAACCAACCAAAGGGTGACTGCCCACAAAAAGCACAGAATGATGAAGAACCTTCTCAGCTCTCTCGACAATCGCTACCTTGGTGCTACCTAAATCAGTAATGATGCATCCTCTTTGATGCTCCTTACCTAGGAGTTCTAAAGCTTCTACAATAGCTCCAACGGGTGTTGCTAAGATAATGAGATCTGCTCCCTGAATTCCTTTTTTGAAATCCATAAAACTTTCATCAATAGCCCCCACATGAACCGCCTCTTTTAAAGAAGATTCATGATGACCTATCCCCACCACTTCACGAGCTAAACCCTTTTTCTTAATAGCTAAACCTAATGAAGCCCCCATAAACCCTACACCGACAATAGCAATCCGTCTAAACAGTTGTTTTTTATTAAACATGTTAATTCCTTTATAATTTATAAATCTCTATCTACCGCAAGTGCTACACGTTTACAAGACGTCATCAATTCCTTAAACTTATCTGGCATCAATGATTGAGCACCATCTGACAAAGCTTCTTCAGGATTATCATGAATTTCAATCATCAAACCATCACATCCTGCTGCAATTCCTGCGCGAGCTCCAGCGGCTACATATTCCCAGCTTCCTGTTCCATGACTAGGATCAACAATCACTGGCAAATGCGATAATTTCTTTGCCACAGGCACTGCATTAATATCTAAGGTGTTTCTAGTTGCTGTCTCAAAGGTGCGAATTCCTCGTTCACAAAGCATGACATCGAAATTACCATTGGCCATCAAATATTCCGCTGACATAAGCCATTCTTTAATAAAGGTCGACATACCACGTTTTAGCATCACTGGTTTCTTACAAGCTCCTACTTCTTTCAATAAAGAATAATTCTGAATATTACGAGCACCAATTTGTAAAACATCAACATAGCGAGCTACCAGCTCCACCTGACGAGTATCCATAACCTCAGAAATAGTTGGAATACCCACTTCCTTCCCCACCTGTTGTAAAATCTTTAAACCTTCTTCACCCAATCCTTGAAAATCATAAGGAGAGGTGCGAGGTTTAAATGCACCACCACGAAGAATATTAGCGCCTAACGCTTTAGCTTGCTTGGCGATTAAAAGCATTCCTTCATAACTTTCTATAGAGCAAGGCCCAGCCATCACAGCAATTTGTTTTCCTCCAACACTTACGTTATAAGGCAACTTAATAACAGTGCCTTCTTTCTTAAATTCGCGAGAAACCAACTTGTAAGGAGCTAATACTGAAAGAACTTGTTCAACCCCAGGAAAGACTTCTAAAGGGATGGAACGCAACGCATCTTCAGAGCCAATAAAACCAATTACTGTGCGTTCTACTCCTCTAGAGACATTTGCCTTAAGTCCAATTTTTGCTCCGCGTTCAACAATATGCTGAATGTTAGCCTCAGTTGCATCCTTACGTAAAATGACAATCATAACTCCTCCAAAGATTTAATGAATTTCTTATTTTCTGAAGCTGTTCCTATAGATACTCGAATATACTCCGACAATCCCCATCCTGTCATATCCCGTACAATAACGCCCTTTTTAAGTAACGCCCCTGCCACCTTACTTGCATGGCTCACTCGAATTAAAATAAAATTAGTACAACTTTCTTCATATTTAAAACCTAAACCTTTAAGACTTCTACAAATATACCGACGCTGGTTCTCAACTTCACGGCCAATAATCTTGTAATACGACTGATCACTTAAAGCAGCTGTAGCTGCCACTTGAGCAATCGAATTAACGTTAAAAGGTTCCCGCAGACGTTCTAAAATATCAATGATCGCAGGCGATGCAATCCCATAACCGACTCGCAAACCCGCCAAGCCATACATTTTAGAGAATGTACGCGTGGTGATTAAGTTTGGATATTTCTTCATTAATTTTAATGAATCTGGATAATCCTTGGCATTGACGTATTCAAAATAAGCTTCATCAAAAAAGACCAGGGTGTCACGATTTGCCGCCTTCATAAAATCTTCTGCTTCTTTAAGATTAATAAATGTTCCGGAAGGATTATCTGGATTCCCGATAAAAACAATTTTTATCTTTCTAGTTAATTTTGCCTTCATAGCTTTTAGGTCATAACGGAAATTCTTTAATGGTACTTCAATAATTTTTGCTCCTGCTAGACGGGAGGCGATTTCATAAATTAAGAATGAAGGCTTTGCAATGATAACTTCATCTCCCTGCCCCACAAATGCTTTAACAGCCAAAACAATAATTTCATCAGAACCATTACCAAAAATCAACTGATTCTCAGAGACTTTCAAATGCTTAGCCAACGCAACGCGAAGCACAAAACATCCACCATCGGGATAACGATTAACTTGAGCCAATGCACGAGCCATAGCCGTCATCACCTTAGGCGAAGGAGGATAGGGATTCTCATTGGAAGCAAGCTTAATGACGCTCTTCAGCTTCAATTGACGTTTAACTTCTTCAATAGGTTTGCCCGGCACATAAGGCTTGATGTCTAGAATATAGGAGTTAGCAACCTTCATGATTCAATAACAGGGTAGGATCCTAAAATCTTCATAAACTTGCACATACCTTCTAGCTGATTCAAGGCGCGCTTAACATGAGGATCATCCTGATGTCCTTCGAGATCAATAAAAAAATAATAGTCCCATGCCTTTTTCTTAGAAGGTCTGGACTCTATCTTAGTTAAATTAATTTTATTCTTTTCAAATGGGGTAAGCATCGCGTGCAATGCCCCCACCTTATCTTTGATAGAAAACACTAACGAGGTGCGGTCCTTGCCTGTCGGCTTAGCACTTTCAGGTCCAACTACACAAAAACGTGTAGCATTGTGAGCCAAATCACTAATATTCAAATCAAGAGCATTTAATCCATTTTCTTTTCCCGCCACATATGAAGCCAAAGCAGCGCTATTTTTTTCATGAGAAGCAATTTCTGCGGCCTCGGTCGTTGAAGCTACTGGAATTAAGCTAACATTTGGCAAATTTTGTTCTAACCAATGACGACATTGATTAAATACTTGTGGATTAGAATAAACTTTTTTGATCTTATCTTTTGTCGTCTTTGATAAAAGATTATGCTTAATATTTAGCATGTATTGATTACAAATCTTTAAATCTGAGTTAACTAATAAATCTACCGTATGCGTGACCACCCCTTCAGTTGAGTTTTCGATAGGAAGAACTCCATAATCACACTCTCCGTTCTCAACTCTTTGGAAAACATCCGAAATATCTTTACATGAAACATATGTAGATTGTTGACCAAAAATATTTTGTGCAGCTCCATGGGTATATGCTCCTTTTTTACCGAGAGCAGCAATACTCAAAGGTTTTTCCAAAGCTAAAGCAGCTGACATAATTTCACGATAAATAGCTTCAAGGCTTTCTTTGTTTAAAGAGCCCTTACTTAACTCTTTGATACGGTCAAGCACTTGTTTTTCACGAGCTGGCGCGTAAATAGAAGCTTTGCTTTTTAGTTTCTGCTGACCGATGATCTTTGCCACATCAGCTCTTTGATTCAAAAGCTCAACAATCTTGACATCTAATGCATCAATTTTTTCTCTTAGATTTTGTAGATCCATAATATTAATTACCTTCAGAATTTTCTTGAGCAGCCTCTTGCATAACCCTAGATTGGCCACTACTTTCTTGACTCGCCTCTGACGAGTCTTGAGTTGTTTCCTGTGTTGTTGTCTCCTGTTGAGCTGACACTGTCTCCATCGCTTCTTTGACCGGAACAACATCTGCTTGCTGTACCGTTTCTATTTGAGATAATTGAGGAAGATTCTCTAATTTAGGTAAATCTTCCAATGATTTTAAACCAAAATATTCTAAGAATGCTTTCGTTGTCCCATAAATAAACGGACGACCTGGAACCTCTTTGCGCCCGACAATTTCAATCAATCCTTTGTTAAGCAAATGTGCCACCGTTCCATCACAATTTACCCCGCGAATCACTTCTAAATCGGCACGGCTAACTGGCTGCTTGTAAGCAATAATGGCCAACGATTCCAGCGACGGACGCGACAACTTTTCTTTAGTCTTAGTCTTATAAAATTCTCGAATGTACCCAGCCGCACGGCTATTAGAAAGCATCTGCCAGCCGCCTGCAATATCCACAATCACCATCCCTGAATGGCGGTTTACATACTCATCTTGAATCTCTTTAATTAATTGAATAATCTCAGAAGATTTAAGTTCCGGAAACACCGTTTTAAACTGCTCTAACACAATGGGTTTGTCGCTAACAAAAAGAAGCGCTTCAATACCGCTCTTATAATTTTGTGTTTGTTCGTCCATTAGAAAACTGTCCTTTGTTTATCCCCTCATACCGAGGACTTCCGTTGGTTGTATATTTCGTTTAACAATTCTTCTGACGTTTCAAGAGCATTATTCCGATCCAATGCCTTTTGAATCATAGTTTCTGCTTCAGCCTTTTTATACTGCAGCTGCAATAAAATATGCAGCGCCTCCTGCTCAATATCACGTAATTCTACTCTTACAGAAGCAGCTTGTACTCGATCACGCATCAACGTGAACTTACCCATCTTACCCTGCAGTTTAGCGACAATTTCTTTAGCACGCTGAAGACCTATACCAGGCAATGTCTTTAAGTACGGCACATCTCCACGGTCAATCGCTTGAGCTATCTCTCCAATGGCTTTGTTTAACGCTTTAACAGCTGCCCGCGGACCGATGCCAGAAACCTTGATAAACTCTAAAAAGAAATCACGCTCAACTTCATTTAAAAATCCTACCAAAACCTCATTCGCACTCGATGGCGACACCTGTAAATAATGATACGTGATTAACTGCACATTGCCATTGCTATCTTGACTTTCTGAAAGACGCTGTAAGACAGACACAGGCACATAAACTTCATAGCTTATGGCTCCGGTATCCACGATCACCGTCGTCTCTAAATAAGCTGTTATTTTCCCTTTGATAGCTGCAATCATACAATCTTTCTTAGATAGAGAGACAAAATTTTATGTCTCTACAAAATCTTAAATTTCATCATATGCGCATGGCCCAAGGCCAAGGCTAAGGCATCTGAGGTATCCAGGGTCAATGTCGCTTTTTCAATATTAAGCAACCTTTTAACAAACATCTGTACCTGCTGCTTGGTGGCGTTCCCATTTCCAACCAATGCCAATCGAATTCTTTTCACTGGCTGTTCGACCAATTCCACTTCATGTTCATAGGCTGATAAACAAATCACCCCGCGCACATGGCCCAAAAGACAGGCGGTGGTGGGGTGTTTATAGTGAGCATAGAGTTTTTCGAGCACCAGGACATTTGGTTTATGTGTACTAATAATCTGCGATAATAACTCATGAACCTTAGCAATACGAGCCTCAAACAACGCCATTGGATTAGGCTCAATACTTCCTGCATCGATAATCTTAACAGTTCCTGCGCTGATTTCCACCAGCCCAAAACCAGTAGCACGAAGACCAGGATCAACGCCTAATATGCGCATAAATTATTCTTCAGCTTCAGCCAGTTTAGCCATTTCTTCTTCGGAAATATCAAAATTAGCATGAACATTTTGAATGTCTTCATGTTCTTCTAATGCTTCCATAAGACCTAAAACATTTTTTACATCATTGCCTTCAATTATAACCGTGGATGTTGGAAGCATAGTTACTTCAGCGGTTGATGTTTCAATGTTCTTAGCAGCCAAAGCATTTTTTACTGCTTCAAATACAGTAGAATCACAAATTACTTCAAACTCATCTCCCTCTGTCTTAATATCTTCGGCCCCTGCATCAAGAGCCGTTTCCATCACAGCATCTTCACTGGCTTTAGATTTCTCAACAGTAAAATAACCCTTCTTTGTAAACATAAAAGCAGCAGAACCAGCACCGGCCAAAGAACCGCCTTTTTTATTTAGAAGATTGCGAATTTCAGCTGTTGTACGATTCTTATTATCCGTTAAACCTTCAATCAACATCGCAACACCACCAGGACCACGAGCATCAAAAATAACTGTTTCAAAAACCACGCCTGGTAATTCACCGGTTCCTTTTTTAATAGCATTATCAACATTGTTATTAGGCATATTACACTCACGAGCGCGAGCTATAGCCGCACGTAAACGAATATTGGTTTCCGTGTTACCTCCACCATCTTTAGCTGCTGCTGTAATTTCTTTTGTAACCTTAGTGAATAAAGCCCCACGCTTGGCATCCGTATCACCTTTTTTATGTTTGATTTTTGCCCACTTTGAATGTCCTGACATTGAAAAAACCTCCCAATTACGAATTTGATACTGTTAATAAATTACTAAGTCAATAAGCCGAGTTATGTATCCCCTTGCGAGGTGATGATCATTCGACTAACTTACACCGCTTACGCAGTGAATTCTTGCAGCCTACCCGAGGATATTAAGGGACCGGATCGAACCCTGTCCGCTGTGAAGCGGGCTCTCCTCCTATTTGGCATTGCTCCATACAGAGATTGCCGCGTTTCACTCCCAGTTAAGGGCTTCGTCACTGTGGCTCTAATCCTATCCATCGTTTCCGATAGACGTCCCGCATTACCGAGATGTATTACCCTTTGGAGCTCGGACTTTCCTCCCTAACGCCTTTAGCATCGGGGCGATCATCTTGACTTATTTTTAAACCTAATCTAGCTAGTTTATCCGCCTCGCTGTTTTGTTCGCGTGGCACATGCATAAACTCCGCCTGTTTAAATCCTTTTTCTAATAACTTCACCTGATCAAACAATGGTTTAATGCCTTCATGTTTGACCTTATACTCACCGATGATTTGTTTATACATCAGCTCTGAATCCATTTTAACAAAGACTTGATCTGCTTTTAACACCAAGGCTTCCTGCAACCCAACGATTAATGCAGTATATTCAGCAATATTATTAGTAGCAGGTCCAATAAAACGAGAAATCTCTTTAATTGTTTTCCCATTTTGATTGATAACCACCCCGACAGCTGCAGGCCCTGGATTTCCTGAACATGCCCCATCGGTGAAAATCTCTAATCTCATAGGTCATCTTCGATATACAGAATCCGAGCGCACATATCGCAAGTCATCAGCTCTTCATTAATTCTAATCTTGTTAATAGCCTGTTCTGTCAAATGCATAAAGCATCCCTGACACGTATTATTCCTTACTGGAACAATCCCCAAACCTTCCTTATTTTCCACAAGTCTATCATAACGGATTAAAATATCAGGACGAACATCAGGAGTTAAACGATTACGTTGAGATTCTTTAACCTTCAGTTGATCGCCTGCAACAGCCAATAAATCATCAATTTCTTTTTTCTTTGCTTGAAATTCTTTCTCGTGATTAGCCACAAGCACTTTTTCAGTTTCTAAAGCTTTACGAGCCTCATCAAGCTGATCAAAACCGATCAAAATCTTTTCTTCAGCAATTGACTTATCTGCTTTAAGGCTTTCAATCTCTAACAACTTAGCTGAATATTCTTTATTCGTCTTTAACTGAGATAGGTGCCCATCCGCTTTAACAATCGCCTCTTCTTTAACCTTAAGATCCCCCTCATATTCTTTTTGCTTAAGCATTAAGCTTTTAAGCTGATCCTCTATAACTTTTAATCTAACTTTCTTAGATTCAAATTCAGATCTTAAATATTCGATCTCGGTAGGTTTATCACGAAGATCCATCTTCAAACGATACACATCAACATCCATGGCCTGTATTAAAACGAGTTTTTGAATCTGATCTTTAATGGATGCAATGTTGGTCATTATTTTTTCCCACCAATTGTTCTTTTTGAATTCTACTTAAACGTTTAACTTCAGCCTCACGCTTTAATGCCTGACTTCTACTCTCAAGTTCCTCAGTATAAATAAAGACTACAGGTAATCGCACTCGAGTGTATTTACTAGCTTTAGCATTATTATGATCTTTAAGTCTTTTATTAAGATCATTTGTAATGCCTGTATAAAAAGAGCCGTCACTACATTCTAAAATATACAAAAACCACACTGAAAATCCTCGTCTCTGCATGGCAATTATGGTGGACTCAGTAGGACTTGAACCTACGGCCTTCGCCATGTGAAGGCGACGCTCTAACCAGCTGAGCTATGAGTCCGAAACATATGGGCCCACCAGGACTCGAACCTGGGACCAAGGGATTATGAGTCCCCTGCTCTAACCGACTGAGCTATAGGCCCTAACATCGCAACTCAATTATTTACTAACACTTACGACGCTATTTCTCAGGCCATCTAATGACATTTTGTCTGCTGGTGTCCAAATTGAGTCTAAAACCTTGCCTAAACCATCAACAGCTTGTTTCTTATGCTTCGATGATAAATACGATCATCTTAGTGTCATCTAAATAGTTTTACACCCCAACAATTCCCGTACAATATTTAAATCATATCCAACCATAACTAAATGTGACGTAAAAGTATGTCTACGGTCATGAAAATGAAACCCAACTATATCAGTTTTCTTTAGAGCTGTCCAGAATGATTTCCTTATGTCCCCGAGCGGTTTACCGTCTTGTATACAGAAAATATCCTTCCATTCTGACCATCTCAATTCACCTAGTCGCATACTAGATGACATTGAATCATTCAACGACAAGCTGCGAGATAAGTTGCTAGATTAGAAAATATTTGTTACTCTTTACGAAGTAGAAATTATGGTCGAACGCTGAATAATTCATGGGAGGAGCTGTGAGACAAAGAATGAGCAGAGAAAAATTTCAGCATATTTTATTCAAGACGCTTGATCTAAGCGGATTGGCCATTTTGCTGACGAGCGCCTTTTTTCTGTCTTTTTATGCTGGAGAGAGAGGTTTCTTTGCTTTTGATCAAGCTATGTATTTCGACGGCGCCTATCGGATTTCCTGCGGCCAAATCCCTTTCAAAGATTTCTTTATGATTGTAGGACCAATGACATTCTGGTTACATGCTATTCCATTTAAGATTTTTGGAGTCAACTATTTTGCTTATTTATTTGGCGCGGCGTTCATTAATCTTTTAGCAGTAACTATTACAGTTGCTATTCTACGATTATTCTTTCCCAAAAGGATACCCTTGTCATATTTAGGAGGGATTTTAACAGCTATATGGTTTTATCCACCTGTCGGCACCCCCTGCTACGAACAAACAGCGATGATCTTTTCTCTTTTTGCGATCCTCTTAATAACAGCTACACTTATCCCTAGAAATACCGAATCCACCAAAGGAAACTCTCTCATATTTCTTGCTGGCATCATGATGACAGCTGCCTTTTTAAGCAAACAAAGTATTATTTTTCTCTTTCCTGTATTCATTTTGTTAATCTGGGCTGCTGAGCCAAACCACAAAAGATATTCTTGGCAAAGAACGATCGCATTCTTAAGCGGTCTCATCTGCAGCATGGCTGCATTTATCTGGTGGCTTTGGAAATATTCTGAACTTAAAACTTTCTTCTATTTCTTCTTTAATCTCCCTTCCCAATTTGGAGCAGTGAGGATTAACAAATGCCTTAAATCTTATCTTACGTTACAGGGCGTTGGAACAGCAGATTTTCAAAAGGTCATGCATATCACAATTGCAATATCAATGGCAGCCATCTTTTTGTACTATATCTGCGAGAGAAATATGAAAGATACTTGGAGACGGCCATATCTGGCAAGCATTTTATGTCTTTATGGAATATTTTTTCAATATGTTTTCATTTGTTGTACCAACAACCAAACAGAAGTTTCTTCTTCACTAGTGGGAATAATTTTTGCCCTTGGAGCAGGAGTTTTGTGTGAAATAACAGAAGTTCCAGAAAACATCCTCAAACCGATCAGTTCTAAAAAACTACCTGTCACAAGAATTGTTATCAAGGGAGTTGTCCTGTTAGCCATCCTCACGAGCGCTTTTGAGCTTGCAAAAAGAGGTATTGATGTGACATTTTCTCGTTCAGTTCAAGAGTTCAAAGAAAATACAAAGTTCCCGAAGTATATGTCGATTAAAAAGTTAGAAAATCTTAAATGGGGACAACCGACTAAAATAAAAAGCGAAACAATTAAAGAAGATGATTTCATAGGTGTTTATGAATATCTTAAGACAAAAGGGCAGAATTTCTTTGTATTCACAGATTTTACGATTCTTTACGGCCTTCTCAATAAACCCTCCCCGCAACCGTTTTTATGGTTTTTAAAAGGGGAAACTTATCCTGCAAAACATAATCCGATCATTGATCAGAAAATTGTTGATGCCTTAAAGAAAAACAATGTTCAGATTGTCATTTTTGAGGGAAAGATCTTTGCAGGAACTCAAATAAAAGACTTTCCTCAAACGAAGAAATACATTACAGAAAACTTCTTTGAAACAAAGAGGTTTGGTATTTTTTCTATCTACGAACAAATAGCTAATAATGAAAGCCTAGGAAATTAAATATGTCTTCTCTCTCAAACAATGATTTTGCGCTTTCAATCATCATTCCTGCTTATAACGAAAAGAATTCATTAAGAAATAATGTAAAATGTGCGCTTCAAATGAATGATAAAATTATACATGAAGTGATCATTATTGTTTCGCTGTATGCCGATCCAGAAACGCTCAAAGTTTGCCAAGAATTGTCACAGTTGAATCCGAAAGTCTCGTATCATATTCAGAAAAGAAATACAGGCCTAGGATATGCGCTACGTGAGGGGTTTGCGCTCGCGAGAGGAACTCATGTCCAAATACTGTATGCTGATTGTGAATCTGATCCCGAACGAATTGTCGATTTTGTTAAAAAAGCTCACAATACAAATGCTGATATGGTCATCGCCAGTCGTTATCTAGAACATGAAAATATTGTGAATTGTCCATGGATCCACTATTTTTTCAACCGTACTTACCAAAAAATCTTTCGAATCTTATTTCGTACGAAGCTGCATGATCTGACATTCGGATATAATCTCATCCGAATAGATATCATTCGTACAATCCTCTGGCAGAGCTCCAAACATGAAATCGCGACTGAAATGGTTCTCAAGGCGCTAAAAATGAACTACCACATCGAAGAAATACCGGTTATCTGGAAACGTAGAGATGAAGGAAAATCAACATTAAATCCAATCCGCTATATTTATTATCCGCTAATGGCCTTGTTTATTCTTCTATGCCCTAGAAAATATTTTTATACTGCAAACTCCAAAAATTCTTAATAAATACTGTAGTAAAATTTGAGATGAGACTGGAGAGTTTTAACATCAATTTGCCCCAAAGCTGTAGGCTTATGCAAAAAAGTGTACGTATACAAACTGCCCATAGCGGGCAATATTAATCTGGAGAGTTTTCCAATAGATCCAAGGGACATTGTAATCATGGGATGCTTATGGTGATGGCGGGTAAATTCAATCATACGAAACACATCATCAAAAGAATTTGCTTTAGCTGCAATCTTGATGATATCTGCCCTGGTGCTTAAGGCTTTTTTAAATATATTCTCTAAATGCAAAGGCGTATGGGTCAAATCATGCATAGAAACTACGATCCTCTTATTTAAATGACGCGCCTTCAAAAGTGTTTCTTTCAATAAAGATGAACTTAATTCAATATCAATCATATCAACCAACGGTAAGGCTATTTCTAATATCTTACGCTTTGCATCATTAGGCCAATCTTTAAGAGCTCCTTCTTTTTTCTGATTACGTACAGTTAAAAGCAAAGGAATCTTCAAAAGGCGACGATGTTTAATCTGTTCCTGAATATAATTAATATCCAGCTTACGAAATAAATCGACGCGTAATTCCAAAAGATCAGCACCTACCGATTTAATTTGGGCATTTGTTTCTTTATCCGTAATCACTAAAGCAATTTTCGGTCTCATAATTAAATATACCATACCTTATTTGGATGACTTTCGCAACTGGGTAATTATATAGAAACCAATGATTCCGATGCTATCAATCAAAACATCCCAAAAACAACCATGCCGATATGGCACATATATTTGATGAATCTCGTCAGAAACTGCATAGAAGAAAGATATGACAACCGGATAAAAAAACAAACTTAAAGTATCTACTTTAAGCGTCCCTTTGAAAGCTCGATACAATAACCATGTTAAAATCATATATTCTAGAACATGAGCAATTTTTCTTAAAATAGTATCAATGTCAAGACCAGAGCTTAATCCAGGAATGCTCGATAGAATAAAAATAAGTGCAGCCCAGGCAATAACGGGAAACCATAATAGAATAATATTCTTCATTAAAAGCTCAAAAGATGCTGATTATTTTTAAACCAAAGCTCTCTCACCCTATAATCAGGAATTAAACTTTCTACCTTTTTCCAAAACCTTGAAGAATGATTAAGCTCTTGTAGGTGAGCAACTTCGTGAGCTACGACATAATCAATCATATCCCACGGAGCCATCATCAATCTCCAACTAAAATTAAGCATCTTCTTTGAAGTGCACGATCCCCAACGGGTTTTTGCACTCGTAATTGTGATCCGAGAGTATTCTACACCAGCCTTATTAGCAAAATAAGCAACCCTAGGTGCAATCTTCTCAGCAGCTTGCTTCATATACCATTCCTGAAATGAACGCTTGGAATGATCAAAGAATTTAGAAGGCATAATAAATTCCTCCCCATTGAATTCAAAAGATTTTTTAGCATCAGGCACAATTCGAAGTTTATACGGAACTCCCAAATATAAAAATTCTTCCCCATCAATAAATTCATACTTAGTATGAGGCTTATAGTTTTCTTTGGCTTTTTGTTGTTTTTCTAAGATCCATGAACGCTTCTTTTCTACACATTGAATGATCGATTCCATCGACGATCGAATCGGTGCTCGAATAATCAAAACGGCATCTGATCTAATTTCTATACTAAGAGTTCTTCGCTTACTGCGGATAATTGTGCTGATTAAATCTTGTGACATGAGTTAATTCTTTGCCGCGCGGTTAATTTCTTTTCGAATAGCACTTAACAATTTAGGATAATGTAAAGGTTTTGCAAAAGCTCGATAAGAATTTTCTCCAATTGTTATCATTAAATTACCCTTATCCTCTTCCACATTAATTGTATTAGTGGCAAAAACAATTGGAATATGTTGAACTTGTGGGTCCTTTTCTAACTTCTTAACAAATTCCCTGCCATCACCATCAGGAAAAATAACATCCATCAGTATAACATGGGGTTTCTCACTCCTTGCTTTCCTTAAACAATCTTCCTCATCCCAAGCTAAAAATACTTGATAGCCATCATTCTCAAACACCTTCTGTGTCATTTTCTGAGCAACAGGATTATCATCAACCAATAAAATTTTTTTAATCTTTCTTGGCATTTTTGTCGCTCTTTTGATCATCATCGTTAAATATCGTTAATTTAAACTCTAAAGGCACCTGCCCCATACTTGCTTGAACCTCTTGCGGTTGACCAATATTTAATCGTCCGCTATCAAACCCTGCGGCTATTAAAAAATCATAAACTGTCTTAGCACGGGACTCTGCCAACACCCCTAAAGCAACCTTATCTGCTGGGGCATCTTCTACGATTTGACGTTTAATTTCTTTATTCAATCCTTCTATGTCTTCAGAACCATCTTTTGATCTATATTTCTTTGCTATATCCCAAAGCTTACGAATACCAAATCGACGTTCATACAAACGCTCGTAAATCCAAGCTTCTTTACGGGTTGAGTCTTCCTTTAATTGATCATAATCCTTAACAAACACACTTGTCTTAATTGCTTTCCAATCCACATTTGAATCGTAACTCCCATCAACTTCTAACCTAAGCTTTGGCCTTTCCTTTAAACCCTTAATCAATGAATGTAATTTATCTTTCTCGACTTGGGAAAGATTTGATTGACCAGGTTCAAAATTAATCATTCCCAGTTCCTCTGTTCCACTATCTGACCCAATCACTGATGCTAAGATTGAAAATGGTTTAGTAATAATCTTGAAAAAGAAATCTCTTAAGACCTTAGCGATCAAATGAAAATAATGGAATTTAGGATCACTCATATCTCCATCAACAGGCAATGATATATTAATACGTCCTTGAGGATCTTCCAATAAAGCAACTGCTAATCCAAAAGGTAAACTGAGAGCATCCTTACTTTCCACCTTCTGCCCAAACTTAAAACGCTGAATTAAAACCTTATGGCTAGCTTTTAATTTATTATGATCAATCGTGTAAACCATTTTAACATCTAATTTTCCATCTTTAAGCTGACGCCCCGTATATTTACCTACATAAGGAGTCAAAACATCTAAAACATAATTATTCAGTACAAAATTGGTCTCCATTTGTAATGGTTTTACAAAGGGCTCTACCATAGCTTGGGCAGCAATGTTTCCTTTATCATCCAGTTTAGCCTCAAAAAGCAATTTAACCTTACAATCTGGTTTAGTAGATATATTTATGATTTCAATATTAATGTTTCCTAAAGTGGTTGCAAAATTGGGGTTAACCGATTGATCAACAAATCGAATACTCCCCTGCTTCAGAACAATAGAATCAATATAAGCTTCAGGTAAGATCCCAGAAGAGCTGCTTTCCTGAGAACTTGTACTAACTTTTCCATCTGAGCCAACAGTCTTAGTTTGAGTATTAGTAACGGCCTCTGATGTTTTGACATCCGCGGTTGAATTTATAGGAACCAACTCTAATAGATTTATATGACCATTGGTTAATAATTGAGTATTGACTTGAAGCCCCTCTAATTTTACAGATTCAATTCTATAAACCTTCTTTAACAGATTTAAAAAACTAACATCCACTTTTAACTTTTGAAAACCTATCATGACTTTCTTATGAACGTCAAGAATTTCAAACCTATTAACTGTCAAATCTAATAAGAATGGATTAAAGAATACAGAACGCACATGCACAGGCGTTTTCAAAATCTTTGTTCCCTGACTACTAATCCCCCAGGTTAAAACAAGAGGGATAATGATAAATCCTAGGATGATATAAAATAATAAAATTCCAACGGCTACTTTCCATACAATGTCTAAAACCTTCTTTAACATTCTTCAAACTCCTTAGTGTTTGTTTAAATTCTCTATTTGTTTTCTATAATCCCAATTTTTTGGCTTTAAGTCAACCATAAACCAAGTAAAACCTTCAGCGATCCATCGGTTGCGATATTCAGAGAAACATTTCTTATTATTCTCTCCGTTAAAGCCAAACTCAAAGCCACAACAAGAACATATTTCGTAAGAAGGCACATTCTTCTTATTAAAAGGTTCTTCTTTAAGTTCATTTAATCCGCAAACCGGACATAAATATTTCTTACTCATTGTCGATCCCAATAAGCATTATTAGCTTTAAAAAAGGTGCGAATACACCCCATCTTTGTCATTACTGCAAACTCATGTGTGCTTTCTCTATAATGTTCAATATCTCCATTATCCCTAATCTTTTCTAAAACATCCCCGTCAGGAGAAGCATCGAGTAGCTTTCTTGCATCCTCTAAATAATCTAATTCAGTAATTTCTCCAAACTGATACCCGTGCTTTAAAAAATGAGCCTGCAATTGTCCTGATAAGAAATTCGCAGCCTTAACTCTTTCTGTATATACAGATGTATTCTGTTTTGTAGTAGAAACTATTCCAGTCTCTTTTGATGTAGGGAAAAATGAATAAATAATTGCAAGAAGAAACAAACCCAGAATAAATCTTAATAATATTTTATTAATCAAATTTATAACCTCCCGCTAAAAATATTCACTACCAAATAAAGAAGCCGCTGGGCTTTTTCCCAACGGCTTCCTTATAGTTTATTCTTTAACCATACTTAGATAATAGTATCCCCGTCTTTCGAGGCCATATCTAAGAAAGACTTAATACGACGAGAACGTGTTGGATGGCGCAACTTGCGCAATGCCTTAGATTCAATCTGGCGAACACGTTCGCGGGTAACGTTAAATTCAGCTCCCACTTCTTCCAAGGTGCGACTTGTTCCATCTTGAATCCCGAAACGTAATTCCAAAATCTTGCGCTCACGTTCATCGAGGGTCTGTAATACAGATGTAATCTCATCTTTGAGCATAGAATGCAATGTTGCATTGGCTGGCGAAACTGCTTTCTTATCTTCGATGAAATCACCAAAATGAGTATCCCCTTCATCACCAATTGGTGTTTGCAAAGAAATAGGCACTTGAGAGATCTTTAAGATTTCCTTAACCTTGCTAACTGGTAAACGCATTTCTTTAGCAATCTCCTGAGCAGCTGGTTCACGACCGTATTCCTGAACCCATACACGAGAGATACGAATAATCTTATTAATTGTTTCTGTCATATGCACAGGGATACGAATCGTACGGGCCTGATCCGCAATGGAGCGAGTAATGGCCTGACGAATCCACCATGTAGCATAGGTTGAGAATTTATACCCACGCTTATATTCAAACTTTTCAACCGCACGAATTAAACCCATATTCCCTTCTTGAATTAAATCTAAGAATGATAACCCACGATTAATGTATTTCTTAGCAATAGAAACCACCAAACGTAAGTTAGCTTCAACAAGAAGTTTCTTAGCTTTGTTAAAACGAGATTGGCGGGTTTTAATTTCACGCAATTGATTTTTAACAAGCGCAACAGGTTCTCCCAATTCTTTCAAAAAACCTTCTCGTTGCTTTTTAAATTCAGAAGCATTCAACGCATTTTTTTTAGCTTTCAAAATACGCTCAATACGCTCAATATTATCAATAATCTCCTGAATCTTAACAACAATTTCTTCATTAACCGTTGATGTTAATTTGAACTCAGCAATAGATTTGGCAGAAATATCAGAACCGACACGAGTATGACGCACCTTTTCTAGAATTTTACCTAAATCTTTCATCAAACGACCACGACGCTCAAGCTCATCCTTGATAACATCTTCTGCGTTAGTTTCATCACGTAAAACAGCATTGATCATAGCAATTGCTTCTTTACGTGCAAAATAAGTCTTAAATAAACTTTCCGCAAATTTAATTTCAGCTTCTTCGATACGCTTAGCTAAAGAAATTTCTTCTTCGCGTGTTAAAAGAGGAATAGACCCCATTTGTTTCAAATACATCTTAACTGGATCATCTAAGGGTATAAATTTATCAGAATAAACATCTTCCTCTTTATTCTCTTCGCGTACACGACGAACTTGCTGTTCACGGCTTTCTTCATTATTATTAGAAGAAGCCCCTTCTTCAGCAACAGTTGGAGGAGCTGCAGATTCTTCATCTGCATCGACAACCTTAATCTCCTGACCATCCAAAATATCAAAAACTTGATCAATTTCTTCAGAGGAATCCATTTGGTCAGAAAGAGTTTCATTAACCTCATCATAAGTTAAAAAACCCTTCTTCTTACCTAAGGAAACCAACTTGTCTAAGTCTCCTTGAATATCTCTATCTTTAACTTGTTCTGCCATATTAACCCTCTATTTGGTTAACTACGTTTTTATAAGTTCTTGAAACTTCGCCCGTAAACCTTCAACAGTGGTTGTATCACCACGACGTTCCGCTTCCTTCATCTTCTCCATCAGTTCTTGCTTTTGTTTCTTAATGCGTTCTTTATGAATCCGCCCAATACAATCTTGAAAAAGACGTTGAGGCTCAGCAATACGAGCACTATTATCAGTTAATAATCTAGCAATGTAACTTTGCATCTCTCCATCAACAATAGCTGCCATAAGATCAGAGGTTGTCCACTCATTATTTTCCTGAGTCATCTGCCAGATCTTCTCTACAAGATCCCGAGTTATCCCTTCAGTAAATTCATCAAGTTCAACAGACTGCAAAGCTTCCTCAACCAATCGATGATCATCTAAAAAAAGAGCAATCAAAAGTTCTTCATGAGCCTTAGGCAGCTGCTTAGTCTTTGTAGACGCTTGTTGAATTGGATCCTTAAGGTTTTTTACTATTATTAACGAAGTTTTAAACTGACTTTTAGCCTGCTTGATGATAACATCCTCAGGCACATTTAATACTCTTGCCAGAAGTCGCATCAATTCAAATTTACTAACCTCAGATTTAAAACGATTAATCGTTATCAACATTTCCTGGCAAATTTTAGTCTTACCTTCGATTGTATTTAAATCAAATTGCTCAGAGAGCCAGTTGAATTTGTAGTCAAACAAGGTCTGCGCTTGTTTCAAACGTTCCTGAAAAGCAACCAAACCTTGCTCACGAATAAATGAATCCGGATCTTGATCTTGACCTAAGGTCACAACCTTAACGTTCATCCCTTCGTCAATCAATAGATCAAGCGAACGCACAATGGCAGCTTGACCTGCGGGATCTGTATCAAAGAGCATAACTACATTAGGACTATAGCGACGAATTAATCGTATTTGATCGACGGTCAATGCCGTACCTAGTGACGCCGCTATATTATTTATTCCATGAACAAAGGGCATAATCATATCCATATACCCTTCTACAATAACAACGTAATCTTCTTCTCCCACCGATGCTTTGGTCAAATTCAAACCAAACAAATGCTTTCCCTTGATATAAATCGGTGTCTCAGGAGAATTTATATATTTCGCACTATCCGTGTTGCTCAACGCACGTGCGCCAAAAGCAATGGGACGGTTATTTATATCAAAAATCGGAAAAATAATGCGACCACGAAACCTATCGTAATAGCCGCCGCCTTTTTCACGGGTAATCACTAAACCCGCTTGATGCATCACCTCAAGTGTTACATCTTTACTTTTTAGAACACCGATTACCCTATCCCACTCATCTGGGGCATATCCTATACGGAATTTCTTAACCGTTTCTAAATCAACCCCACGATTTTTTAAGTACTCTCGGGCTACTTTTGCAGTGGCATCCTTGCTGGTTAAAAGCTGTTCATGAAAAAATTGTAAGGCCCATTCGTTAATCTGATAAATATCATCTTTAATCTTCTTAGACGGACTTGAAGACGTTTCTTGGTCCTCAGGAATCACAATACCCATCTGTTCTGCTAAAAAACGAATTGCTTGGGGAAATTCTAAGCGTTCCTGGCGCATGATAAAAGAGGCTACATTTCCCCCCACTGAACATCCAAAACAATGGAAGATCTGCTTATCAGGATTCACCACAAAGGACGGTGATTTTTCATTATGAAATGGACAAAGAGCTTTAAAATTACTTCCATACTTCTTAAGAGTTACGTAACGACCAATAACTTCAACAATATCTGCTCGGTCAATGACATTTCGAATGATATCTTCTGCAATCAACCCCACAAAAACTCCCTTAGACCACCGGCAGGTATCCTCAAACGCTTTAAATTACGGCTTGCGAAAAACACTATTAGATGAAACTACTTCAATTACGTCCTTATTCAATTTCTCTTTTGAGAAAACTTTTCCTACAAAATTATTAAACAGATAACTATACGTATTAGGAGCTACTTTTAAAGCTAATTTTTGAGATATAGAGGTCATTGTTTCTTTTTGCAACCACTCTAAACGAGACAACAACAATCCAAACATAATCAAACTAGCTAAGAACAACGCTCTAATGATCGAAAAAACACCTGAACCCCACTGATTAACTCCTGCGTGAGTTGTTTCAAACTTAAAAATCATTAGAAAACCATCTCGCAGAAACTTAATAAATAACACCACTAAAAAAACTAATAAAACAAAGAACACAAACTCTAATATATCTAGCGGCCAATTGGTCTTCTTAGCCAAAAACACAGCTAAAGAGGTGTAATAATGAAAACCTACAAAAACAGCAAAGAAAATTCCTAAAAGCTTAAAAAGCTCCGTTACAAAACCAGTTTTAACTCCGATAAAAACAATTCGGATGAGCAAAACCAGAATAGCCACATCAACCCAATTAATAATTGCTAAAATATGCGTAAATGTCTTCATTTCTAGTGACTTGACTCGAAGTATAACATGTGATTATGGGAGTGTCAAGGTGACGCTCCCCCTGTTTCTTATTTTTTAAAAGCCCTTATCTCACTGATAGTCATAGAGTTATATCATAAGGCCTAAAAAAAGATAGCATTTTCTTTTTAAATCATCTTTAAAAAATTAAACGGTAACCGCAGCTTCAAAAGGCTGAGAAATTCTAACGGGAGGAAGTGTATGAGATTGTTGTTCATTAAATTTGACAGAAACAATACGAGAAACGCCTCTTTCTTGCATAGTAACACCATACATAATATCAGCAATCGCCATAGTTTTTTTGTTGTGTGTAATGACCACAAACTGTGCAATTTTTGCAAATTCCTTCAGAAGATTAGCAAAACGACCTACATTGCTTTCATCCAAAGCTGCATCAATTTCATCTAAAACGCAAAATGGCGACGGATTAACTTTAAATACACCAAAAATAAGAGCAATAGCGGTCATGGTCTTTTCCCCGCCAGAAAGAAGACTGATATTCTGCAGATTCTTACCCGGAGGACGAGCCACAATATCAATGCCACTTTCTAAAGCATTTTCAGGATCTAAGAGAATTAATTCCGCCTCGCCACCACCAAAAAGCATGCGAAAGTGTGTTTTAAATTCTTCATTAACTCTAGCAAAAGTATCCGTAAACATCTGGCGAGTAGTGCGATTGATTTTCTGAATAGTACTCATCAACTGCTCACGAGCTGTCAAAAGATCGCTTTGCTGTTTAGTTAAAAATTCAAAACGTACTTTAAGCTCATCAAATTCTTCAATAGCTACAAGATTAACTACTCCATAAGACTCGCAACGTTTCTTTAAACGCTCAATCTCAACAGATAACTCTTCATAATTAACCTCCGGAGCATAGGTAGGTAAAACATGATTTTCTGTTAATATAGTTTCGTTCTGATCGACGTCCGGAGCTTGTTCTGTTGTTTCAACTCTCACAGGATTTATTTGTGGTAAAGAGGATCCTTCTGCTACCCATTTATCCCATTCAATCTTGTACGTTTGCAAAAGACGTTCTTTCAAAGTCCTCTGATTAAACTGCAATTCCTGTTGACGCATCTGTAGATTATGTAGTTCTGTCTTAGACTGAATAATTTGGTCTTCAATCGCTTGCGCATTAGAACGAATCCCTAATAAGCGCTGAGTCATTTCAGCTTTTGTCCCTAAAGATTGATTCAGTTGAACATTTAAAATTTCTTTTTTAGTTTTTAGATGTTCAATAGCGTCCTGTAAATTAACCATATCCTCATGAATTCTTACCTTTTTAGCAACGGTTTCTTGGGATTCATTATCAAAACGACTAATATCAGATAAATCGCGTTCTAAATTTTGTGTATGAAGATTTAAATTTTCTTGAAAGTTTTGCTGTTGGCTTTGTAAAGTGTTTAATTGAGCCTCCACCTGAACAATAGCCATATTCCAATCTTCACGCTCTTGATGTTTGCGAGTAATACCCTGCTGTTTGATATTGATTTCCTCTTGTGTCAAATTAATCTGACCTTCAACATTATACA
This sequence comes from Candidatus Omnitrophota bacterium, assembly GCA_043742785.1. GTDB lineage: Bacteria > Omnitrophota > Gorgyraeia > Zapsychrales > Fredricksoniimonadaceae > JACQCF01. The sequence goes on along the minus strand of JAYTXU010000009.1, from coordinate 2,427 downwards.
ATTGTCCAGATAAATCTGATTCCTGCACCTTTAAATCCGCTAATACAGATTCAATCTGAGAAAACTCAGTACTTATTAAATCCAATTCTCCAACGATTTTTCCAGATTCCATCTCAATATCATTCTTTTGAGCTTCTAAAACAGAAAGTTTCTTTTCTTGTTGTTGAATTTCTTTTAAATCTACATCAATGATCGCGCTCAGCCCACCGATACTCTGCTGAAGACTCCCTCTTTGTAAAATCTCAATCGCTAATTGAGCCTCAACTGCACTAATGCGATCATCCATATTTGCTAAATTAAGCTCAACATATTTAGTTTCATAAATGATTTCAAATCCACCAAGAACCTCTTGAATACTTTTAATCTTACCAATAATACCCGTCTGATTCTCTGAAGGTTTAACCGGAACTATGAATCGCCCCTCAACTATAGGGTCAAGATTATCCTGATATTGACGCTGCATCTTATCAATAAAATCTTTTTGAGATAATAAAAATACTTTGGACTTTCCTAACTCGTCGATTTTTTCTTCACAAACCGTCAACCGAGCTTTAATTTCCACTTCATTTTGACGCTTTTGATTTAAAACAAACCCCTGAGATTCTAATTCCCCCTGAACAATAGTAATCGCACCATTAACAGCTTCGAATTTCTGAATCACTTGAGATTTTTCTTGAGAAACCTTACTATTCTCATGTTCAAGACGAGTTTTACGTGCATTTTGTTCCATTGCTCGCTTCATATTGTCTGTTAATTGATTCTTCAGACGAACCTGCTGAGCATTAAAAGAAAATATATCTTCCTGCAAAGATTTGATAGCAACATTTGCCTCTTCAATAAATAACATTAAGGCGCTTAAACCGCGACGTTTTTCTTCAACCAATACAATCAATGTTCTTACGGATTCATTAACAAAAACCAATTGCACATTAATTTCTTCAATCTTACTCTGATGAATAGAACAACGTTCGAGAGCTGCTTTCTTATCTGTTTCTAGACGAATTACGGTCTCTTCAATATTTTGCAAACGTTCTTCATTAAAACCAATTTGACGAACATTAACTTCAATATCGCTATCTAAACGAATTTGCTGAGATTTAAATTCATTGATTTGTTCATCAAGCTCTTCAATAAGTCCTGTTTCATGTTCAATAATTCGATTAAACTCTTCTACTTGACGTAAATCCTCTTCTTCCCTGCTTTGAAAATTTCCCAATGCCTCTGTAATGGTATCAAATTCTTGAGTGAAAATAGTCATCTGATGAGAGGACATCACAAGTTCAAAACCTTTTAACTGTTCAAAATCTTCTTTGTAACGTTGAGCTTTTTTCGCTTGACGTTCAATAGAAGCAATCTGACGTTTGACTTCAACAACAATATCATTAAGACGGACTAAATTATCTTCTGTTTCTTTAAGCTTACTTAAAGCTTCTTTCTTTTTAGCCTTGTATTTAGTAATACCAGCAGCTTCATCAAATATTTGACGACGATCATCAGGTTTAGCAGAAACAACTAAATCCACCTTACCTTGTTGAATAAGCGAGTATGCCTCAGCTCCTACCCCAGTTCCTAAAAACATTTCCACAATATCACGCAGACGACAAGTATTTTTATTAATTAAATATTCGCTTTCGCCGGATCGAAACAAACGGCGAGTGACAATCACTTCATCTTGTTCCAAGGGAAGCATCTTTTTTTCATTAGAAAAAACCAAGGATACTTCTGCAAAACCAAGCGCAGGCTTCTTGTCGGTACCATTAAAGATAACATCTTCCATAGAAGAGCCGCGTAATTCTTTAACGCTCTGCTCGCCTAAAACCCAACGTACCGAATCAAACACATTGCTTTTACCGCAGCCATTGGGCCCGACGATAACAGAAATTCCTTGTTGAAAATCTAGAATTGTTTTTTCAGCGAAAGATTTAAATCCAAAAATTTCGAGGCGTTTTAAATACATGTACGTCTTTCTTCTATTAAATAGAGGCTAAACTTCAATGATATCAATGTATTAAGTTTCTGAGTGAGTGTCAACGAGGAATTGAACTATTTTAAATAAGCCCACAAACTTAAGGAAACTTTGTAAACACACATTACGTGACATAAGCCTGTTGAACAAATTAATTCCACCAATTTTTTGTGGATCACAACAAAATTTTAAACAAAAAAAGACCCAAGATATAATCCTGGGCCTTTTTTGTGAATCAACTTATATTTTTACTACGTTTTGAGCTTGTTCCCCTTTGGGTCCGGTTGTGATATCAAACTCTACAGCTTGACCTTCGCTCAATGATTTGTATCCTTCACCTTGAATTGCGCTGTGATGAACAAATACATCTTTACCTGACTCTGGAGTAATGAAGCCAAAACCTTTTTGGTCGCTAAACCACTTTACAGTTCCTTTTGCCATTACTTTACTACCTCCTTTTT
>JAYTXU010000008.1:0-7717 GCA_043742785.1 Candidatus Omnitrophota bacterium | reverse complement strand
AGAAACGAGTAAACTTGAACCCTTAGAGTACCCGTTTGTACCAGAGGTGGTGTAACCCATCTCTCCGGTACAAACTGTTACCCATGTGTCCGGTACGGATCACTTATAACTGGCGGAGAGGCAGGGATTCGAACCCTGGAGACACTTGCGCGTCCACACGCTTTCCAAGCGTGCGCATTCGACCACTCTGCCACCTCTCCAAAAAACAATTTCACAGTACTACTATTCCAATGAATAAGCTTCAAGCTTTGTTTTATTTAAGCGTAAAGTGCTTTACGTTGTTCTTTAATGCGTGGATCTTCTAAGTATTCATCATAAGGCAAATGCTGATCTATAAATCCTTTGGGTGTTAATTCTATAATGCGATTGGCAACCGTTGACACCAAGGTATGGTCATGAGAAGAAAAAAGTATCGTTCCTGCAAAAGTCTCCATCCCTTTATTTAAAGCTGTAATTGATTCAAGATCTAGATGATTGGTTGGTTCATCAAGAATAAGAGCATTTGCACCTGTTAGCATCATGCGTGAAAGCATACAACGAACTTTTTCTCCGCCAGATAGAACACGAACAGGTTTTAAACTTTCTTCACCTGTAAATAACATACGTCCTAAAAATCCACGAACGAAATTCTCATCTGAATTAGTGGTGTATTGACGAAGCCAATCAACAATACTTAAGTCACTATCAAAGTATTTGTTATTATCTTTTGGAAAATAAGTCTGAGTAGTTGAAACCCCCCATTTATATGAACCACTATCAGGTGTTGATTCTCCCATTAAAATCTGAAATAAAGTTGTTTTAGCCAAGTCATTAGGTCCTATAAAGGCGATCTTATCCCCTTTGTTAACATGTATGGTAAAGTCTTTAAACATGGGTTGACCATTAATAGTTTTAGTTAGGTTCTGAACAAACATTACATCATTACCGGCTTCTCTTTCGGCTTTAAATCCAACAAATGGATATTTACGCGAAGAAGGTTTGATTTCTTCAATAGTTAACTTTTCTAAAATTTTCTTACGTGAAGTAGCTTGACGAGCTTTGGATGCATTAGCAGAAAATCTAGCAATAAAATCCTGTAATTCTTTACGTTTTTCTTCTGTTTTCTTATTTTGTTCAGAACGCTGACGTAAGGATAATTGGCTGGCCTCATACCAAAAACTATAGTTACCTGTATAAGATTGTACCTTTCCATAATCGATATCGCAGATATTGGTACAAATCTTATCTAAAAAGTGACGATCGTGAGAAACAACGATGGAAATATTTTCGAAGTTTGCTAAGAATTCTTCTAACCAAAGGCAGGTTTCTACATCAAGACCGTTGGTTGGCTCATCAAGGATAAGAATATCAGGGTTTCCAAACAAAGCTTGCGCCAATAAAACACGTACTTTCTGAGAACCTTCTAACTGTTTCATCTCCATTTGATGTAGATGCTCAGGTATTCCTAAATCACTCAACAATTTAGCAGCTTCAGAATCCGAATCCCAACCATTCATTTCAGAAAATCTACCCTCTAATTCAGAAGCACGAATACCATCCGCATCACTAAAATCTGGTTTAGCATAAAGTTCATCTTTTTCTTTAATCACCTTATACAGTTCTTTATGTCCCATGATTACTGTTGAAAGAACAGTAGAATCATCAAAAGCAAATTGATCTTGACTCAGCATCGATAGTCGTTTGCCTGAAGGAATGCTAATTGATCCACCTGTTGATTCAATAGTACCAGAGAGAATCTTTAGAAAAGTAGACTTACCAGAACCATTCGCTCCAATAATACCGTAGCAATTACCTGGACTAAAGGTCACATTAGCTTGATCAAAAAGTACGCGCTTACCAAATTGTAAAGAAACATTATTAACAACTAACATAAATTAATCCTTTAATTATTTTCGAAGGCGAAATTATAACATAAGCCTCTGTAAACGCAAATGAGAAATCTATAAGAAGATTTATAAATTTCTGTTGCACCCTCTTAAGGTCAGATATAAGATAGAAACGATTTTAAACCATTATTTATCCAATTTTTTGATTATGAACATAGTTATTCTTAATCCCTCCTTTGGGGATGATTTCGTCAGAGTTGCTCGTTGGGCTGCCAAGTCTCGCGGTCGCGTTCAACGTCATCCTGAATATCTTTTAACAGCTGCTCAAGTTCTCATTGATGCTGGTCATAATGTTCATTATGTCGAAGCAGCTGCTCGTAATTTTACAGCAGAAGAATCCATAGAAACGACCGTTGACCTTAAACCTGAACTTTTGGTCATGCATGTAACAACTCCCTCTATTTATTCTGATATTGAACAAGCTAAGATTATTAAAGATAGAATTAATTGTAAAATTGTTTTTATTGGTCAACACGCTACTGCTGAGATCGATAATACTTTTGAAATTGCTTCTGGCGTTGTCGATTACGTTATGCCTCGTGAATATGACTACTCCTTGCGTGATCTAGCTAACGGAATTGCTGATGAGAAGAATTTAGGTCTTTGTTATATTCGTGAGAGCAAGGTTAGAAAAAACCTACCAAGACCTGATATTAATGTGAATGAACTTCCCTTTCCTGCTTGGCAATTGATTAAACCAGAATGGTATCCTGATGGAGGAAAGAAATTTCCATTCCTAACCTTGATGACGGGTCGTGGGTGTAATAATGCCTGCACTTTTTGTCGTGACCCTCAATTGATGTACGGTTATAAATTACGTAATAGACGTGCAGATTTAGTTGTTGCTGAAATGGAACATGATTTAAAGCTTCACCCTCAAATTCGTGAGATTATGTTTGAAACGGATACTTTCGCCGCTGAACGTCAGCATGTCATTGATGTTTGTAATCTAATTATTGAAAAAGGGATCAACAAACGTATCAGCTGGTCTTGCAATATGCGAGTTAATACAGATTTAGATCTTCTTCCTTTAATGCGTGAAGCTGGTTGCCGTATGTTGATGACAGGTTTTGAATTTGGTACGGATGAACATTTGCGTGTTATTCGTAAAGGTGGAGTGTCGGTAGATATGGCACGTAAGTATTCTGAAGCTGCTCATAAAAATGGGTTTACTATTCATGGGTGTTTTATGATTGGGGCTCCTGGTGAAACTAAGGAAAGCGCCCGTAAAACGATTGAATTAGCCAAATCGATGCCTTTGGATACTATTCAAATTACCGGTGTAGCCTCCTATCCTGGCACATCACTTTATAAATGGGCTAAAGAGAATAATTATATTTTGGCTAAAGATTGGCGTGATTGGTTAACACCATCTGGTGAACAACGTACTTTACTTTCCTATCCTCAGTTTTCTCATAAAGATATTGATGAACATATTGATATCGGTTTAAAAGAATTTTATTTACGTCCTAAACAAATTTGGCGTATGTTTATTTCCATTAATACCGTTGGTGATTTTTTGAGAAAATTACATGGATTTAAAGCTTTTATTCAATATTTTGCTGAGAAGTTTGTACGCGTATTAAGAGGGCAAGGTTTGCAAGATAAACCTAAAACAAAATTTTTACATCGCAAAGTGAGACCTGCTACAGTTCTTTTTCCTGTACCTACTCATTGACATCGTTAGTTTGGTATGATAATTTTAAATTAATTATTAACAGTTTATTTTAGGAGAATTTCATGGCTCATATTGTTACTGAACCCTGTATTAAATGTAAATATACGGATTGTGTTACCGTCTGTCCTGTTGATTGTTTTCATGAAGATGCTGAAATGCTTGTTATCGATCCCGAAGTCTGTATTGATTGCGGTGCTTGTATTCCTGAATGCCCTGTTCAAGCTATTTATACAGATAGCGATATCCCAGAGAAATTCAAAAGTTATATAGATTTGAATACACAAAAATCTAAAGAATTACCAATGATTAATCAAAAGAAAACTCCTTTGGTTCCACCAAAATAAAGATTGGGAAACTGTTAGAATCTCAATCCCTAGCGTTATTAGTAATGCTAGGGATTGTTTATTAAATAAGGGAATGTTATGGATTTAAAACATTGGATTACAGAAATTGTTATTGTGCTTGTGGTTGGTATTATTCTACTTGCTAATAAAAAAAGAATTAAGATTAAATGGAATATTGATAGCGATAAAGATTACTGGCTCATTATGATAGCCTATTCATTAGCAGGTATGCTTATTCTTCCTGTGAAGAAAATTATTTTTCATTTAGTGGGAATTACTGATCATACACCTTTTTGGATCGTTGTTTTAGTTTACATTCCTTTAATACCTCCAACCTACCAACTTGGATTAATATTCTTTGGAACTATTCTTGGTCAATTTGATTTTGTTTGGGGACAAGCAAAGAAACGTGGACAGTTTTTAATGAAACCTTTTCGAAGATCTTAACCCGCAGGAAAGATATAAAGCATTAAATAAATCAAAACTCCAGTAACAGAAACATAAACCCAGGTAGGATACAGCCAGCGGGTAATCTTGGTGTGTTTATCGAATTGACCTTTGAGGGCATAGCAAATTGCCATAATAATAAAGGGTACGATCAATACAGCCAGAATTGAGTGAGGAATTAGTATAAGTAAATAAAGAAACTTCAATATCCCCTTCCCCTGATAATGAGTGATCCCTCTTGACGTTAAATGATAATAAAGATAACAGCATAAGAACAATGCTGATGAAAAGAAAGCGCAAAACATTAATTTCTTATGTTGCACTCGATCCTTACGCTTAATAGCTAGAAAACCTAGAACGAGAAATATTCCAGCCAAGGCATTTAAAGAAGCATTAATGGTGGGAAGAAGCGGTAAATTCATAAAATTATTCTGATTTAAGAAGCTGTTTAAGGTCTAGGATAACTTTGTCAATATTTTTAACATTTGCGCTGTCATAATACCCCCTTATTTTTCCTTGCCTATCAACTAAGGTAAAATAAGAGCTGTGAAAAATAGGCTCCTTAATATCTCCCATTTTGAAAGAAGTAACCATGAGTTTAGTAATTTCTTCACGACTTCCTGTTAAGAAAAACCATTGACGAGTATCCGCATGGTATTTCTTAGCATATTTTTTTAAGACTTCTGGGTTGTCTTGTTCAGGATTAACTGAGAAAGATACTAATTTTACATCTGGATAGGATTGGAAGGTTCTTTGTAAGCGCCCCATATGAGAACCCATCATAGGACAAATTGTCCCACAGCTTGTAAAGAAAAAATCTGCTACCCATATCTTACCTTTAAAATCCTTTAAACTGATTTCTTGGCTATCGCTATTAATCAGTTTAAAATCATTAACTTGAGCCAAGACATTCAGAGGCACAGCGACAGGGCGACGATAGAGCATAACTAAAGAAGCCGCTACGATAAGAAAGATAACTTGGCTGAAGATGAATTTCTTAGAGAACATTGTCGATGATGATAAATAAGAGTAAAAGAGGTAAATAAAAGACGGAAGCAAGTAAGATTTTACGTGCGGTTAAAACTGTCGGTGATCCTTGAAATTTCCAAGCATACCATAAAAATCCAATACCTAAGAACAGCGCTCCCCAAAAATAAATCTTACCTGACATTCCAATCATGCTAGGAAGAATTGAAAAACTCACCATTAAAAGACTAAATGCCATAATTTGCGCTAAGGTAAAACGACTATCTGGATAAACACAAGGAAGCATTTGAAAACCCGCTTTTTTATAATCTTCTTTATACATCCAGGCAATGGCATAAAAATGTGGATGCTGCCAAGCAAATAGAATCAAAAATAAAACCCAGGCTTCAATTCCCAATTCTCCTCGGGCGGCAGCCCATCCTCCCATGGCTGGAATAGCTCCAGGAATGGCTCCAATGGTGGTATTAAGCCATGTCAGTTTTTTCATAGGTGTATAAACTAAAGTATATAAAAATGCCGTCAATAAACTTAAAAAAGCTGTTAATAAGTTAATTTTAAGACACAAAATAATAAGTCCAAAAAGAATTAATAAGATACCGAATCCTAAGGCATCAGCGGGGTTAATAAGACCTGATGGAATAGGTCTGTTCTTAGTTCTATTCATCAAAGCATCACTATCACGTTCGAGATAATGATTCAGTGTTCCTGAACCAGCACAGGTCAAACCAGCTCCTAGCAACGTATAAAATAAGATCCAAAGATGATGTATACCTCCTTCAGCAAAATAAAAACCTAAAGTAGTAGTCACCAAAATAAGCATCATAATGCTAGGCTTGGTTAATTCGATATAGGCATTGAATAATTTCTTGTTCATTTAGTTTTAAGTTGTTGAATAAAGTCTTTCCAAGAACTAGGGCTTGAGCGAAGCAATAAAATAAAACTAAGTGCCAAGACAATCGCTCCCCCTGTAACATGAAAAGTAGTGACAATTACTTCTTTTTTAAATAATACCGTTGAAATTCCAAGCATAATCTGCACAGCTACGGTTAAATTTAATAGAAATAAGGTTTTCATAACCAACGGTCTACCTAAATACTTTTGATAGGCCATGTAATTAATATACATCAATTTAAGTAAAATAAGAAATGCCCAAATACGATGTAGTAAATGGATATATATCTGAAGCTTAGTGACAGGTTCTAAATTGTTCTCAAACCGCCAGGCATTGATATGATCAAGCATGGCCTGATTCATGGTGGGGATAATCGCCCCTCCCATAGTTGGAAAATCTGGAATAGCCAATCCTGACTGAGTGTGTCGCATCCAATTTCCTAGAATTAGCTGAATATAAAGCATTCCTGTAAATATCAAAATAAATCGAATCCATTTACCATCAACGGCATCATCTAATTGGCGCCGATATTGATGTTCTTTGGATAATCCATAAGCAATCATAATGAGAATAAGCAGAAATGTCTGTGCTAAGACTCCATGCATCATGGATAGCCAGACAGGTAAGAAATATTTAACAGTTAATCCACCTAATATTCCTTGAGCCATTACAGTTAAAAAGGCAATAAGACCTAATCGTTTTATCCAAAGACTGACGGGAGATTTCCATAACCAAACAGCTAAAACAAGTGTTAATAATCCAACAATAGAAGCTAGCATACGATGGGTATGTTCGTATTTGATCCCTCCCACCATTTGGTCTAAAGGAAAGGCAAACATGAACTTGCCGTAAGTCGTTGGCCAATCGGGAACAGATAAACCAGACTCTGTACTTTTAACCAAACCCCCTAGAAAAATAAGGAATAAAGTTAAGATGCAAAGAATTTTAGAAAAGACTCTAAGGAGAGATAATTTATTCTGCAAAATTATATTTTAAGAAACTTTAAAACAAACCAATACAAAGCTGATAAAAGAACAATAACCAAGGTTGTATTAATAAGAATAAAAAAGAATTCTTTTGGATCTACCCCAGGATTAATAATTTTTGTACGATCTACTCCATTTAAGGTAAGTATGTAAGATTCAATATCTGCAATCTGTGCCTGAGTTAAGGTATTCGTATCACCAAAATTAGGCATAGCTGGTCCACCTTCGACAAGAGCGGGCGCACCGTGCTGAATAAAGATATCAATTTTCTGAATAAATGTTGTTGAGTCAGAGTTAAATAACTCCTGCCTAATTGGATTTAATGTTGGCACTCCTTTTAGCGCATTAAAACCAGGAGTCTTAGTATTTCCATGAGGCCCATGACACATGGTGCAGGATTGATGGAATAAAACTGCCCCATGTTCACTGTTACCAACAATATTAACAGATGCGCCAAACATAGGTTTAGCAACCCCTTGAGGATCAGCTGCTACCTC
>JAYTXU010000007.1:0-15290 GCA_043742785.1 Candidatus Omnitrophota bacterium | reverse complement strand
TTCTTTGCTTTGTTCGCAACTTACAAAGTAACAGTTTTCTCCAAAGATCTATGGAGCCTTCTTATCTATTTTGTCGCACTTGTAATTACAATTTTCGAATATATAGCCCAATTAAAGCCCAAAATGGCCATTACTAAAACCGGCCTGAAATACACGATTTTAGAGATAAAGAGGTACAAATTGCCCAGCTATCAGGCTATTTTAGGGAGATTATGCTTTATAGAGATAGGCGCAAAACGAAGATGTGTGGTTTTGTCGACGTGGAATTCAACATCAAAGAAAAAGCCCACCAGAATCTCTGATGGGCTTGATCTAAATGGCTCCCCCGCGAGGGCTCGAACCTCGGACATGCACGTTAACAGCGTGCCGCTCTACCAACTGAGCTACAGGAGAATAGAATTATTTAACTTCTGTCTTAACTGTTGTTTACCCCAAGCTGTTTTTAAATGTCTTTCTCTCCAACGAGCTTGGGATCTTGTTTCAAACACTTCACTATATACTAATTCAAAAGGTCTTCTTTGGGCAGTGGATTTTACTTTACCACTATTATGCTCTAGCAATCTTCGTTCAATATTATCCGTCTGCCCTGTATATAACTTTTCATCTTTCAGACTTCTTAAAATATAAATGTAGTAAGCCACTATACTGTGCCCTCCCTAACTATGGATCGGAGGCTGACTGAGCTACCCTCCGGGTCTACGACCCGTAGGGTCGGAGACAGGAGAATAAATACTTTTAAGAACGATGTTTCAAAATTTATTTGGATATTATACTAAAGAACTTTTAAAAGTCAAATTGTCTGCGGGAATTTAAGGACATGGTCAAGGTGGACATATCCACATACTCAACCGCAGAACCCATTGGAATCCCTAAACCAATTCGACTCACCTTAATTCCTAATGACTTAAATTCTCTGGCTATATAAAGAGCAGTCATTTCTCCTTCTGTATCAGGATCAGTGGCAATAACCACCTCAGTAATACCCTCTTCTTTAATACGACTAATAAGCTTAGGAAGATTTAAGTCATCCGGTCCTCGACCCTCCGAAGGTGAAATATTTCCTAACAAACAATAATAAATCCCTCGATAGCTCCCTGTACGTTCTATCGCCAAAAGATCTTTAGGACTTTCCACTACACAAATCATCTTGCGATCCCGAGCAGTATCCGCACAAACCAAACATAAATCCTGTTCACTTAAATGATTGCACGATTTACAAAAACGCATACCCTCTTTTAATTGCACAATCGAATTCGCCAAGATTTTTATATCTTCAGCACTTTGGCTAAGCATCCAAAAAACAATACGCTCTGCACTGCGCCTACCAACACCAGGTAATTTGCTCAAATGCTCTAAGAGATTTTCTATTAATTTAGGATACATCGTTATGCCATTCCTTCACAACCTTACCACCAAACATCTCTATGGCATCTTGTACTATAGGCTGAGCTTCTTTAGGAAGAGATTCTTCTATAATCCTGAGAGCAATATAAATAGTTCTTCCTAATTTCTCAGAAAAAATCTTTTCAACCAAACTTGAATTATCCTTCATCGCTAAACTATCTTTTGCGAAATTATGGTCCTTTGAAAATCCAATCACCAATGTCCCATCCTTATAAAAATAAGGACTAGCTTCCTGCAAATACGTAGCCAAAGACATTTTTCTACGCGATACTTCATGTGTTAACGCATTCCATTGTTTTTGAATGTCATTCAAAGAAATATCTACACCTGCAGGAATAATGGATTCGATCGAAGCTTCCGCTGGAACAGGAACCGTAGCTTTAACAGACGACTTAACCGGTAGCGCTGAAGGCTCTAGCACTGCTTTAATGGGCGCAGCACTCATAGCCAACGTTGAACTCATCTGAGGCACTGCAAGCGCCGCTCCACTTAAAGTGATTTTAGCAAAAGCCAGCTCTAAGGGCATGCGCATTGTTTCCATAATTCTGGAGGTTTCCTGCGCTTCAATCAAGAGTTCAATGCATTTAAGAATATTTCCTACAGAAGTTTTCTCTGCTTGCAAACTTAAACGCTCTTTTATATTCTTAGGATAATCAATTAAATTATTAAGCTTTGCCCCACCTATTTTAGCAATCATCATATGTCTAAAATGCTCGGTCAAATCCTTCCCCAGCTGTTTTAAATCTTTACCTGCTTCAATAATCTGATTTAAAACAATCATTGATTGAGGACAATTCTTTTCAATCAAGGTATCGGTGAGAGAAAAAATTAGTTCCATTTCCACAATGCCAAGCATGGAAAACACATCAGCTGCTTCTACTCCCTTTTGTCCTAAAGCACTTAACTGATCAAGAATCCCTAAAGCATCACGCATACTTCCACCTGCGGCCTTAGCAATCGCAAAAAGAGCCTCATCCTCAACCTGTACACCTTCTTTTTGACTAATATCTCTTAAATTACTACTGATCGTCTCTAAAGATATACGCTTAAAATCAAAACGCTGGCAACGAGAAAGAATAGTTGCAGGTACTTTGTTAACTTCTGTAGTAGCAAAAATAAATATAACGTGTGGTGGAGGTTCTTCTAAGGTCTTTAAAAGTGCATTAAACGCTTCCGTTGTGAGCATGTGGACTTCATCCACAATATAAATCTTATAACGGCCATAGGTTGGAGCAAATTTGACGTTCTCTCTAACAGCACGAATCTCCTCAATACCACGATTTGATGCTCCATCAATTTCAATTACATCAAAACTATTACCCTTAGTAATCTCCTGACAAGCAAAACAAATCCCACAAGGTTTAAGTGTGGGACCATCCTGGCAATTGAGAGACTTAGCTAATATACGCGCACAAGACGTCTTACCGATCCCGCGAGGACCACAAAACAAGAAAGCATGGGCAATACGATTTCCTTCAATAGCCTGTTTAAAAATTCTAGTAATATGTTCCTGGCCTTGAAGTTCATCAAAGTTTTGTGGACGATATTTACGAGCTAAAACTAAATAAGACATAACTTTATAACACCTTTTGTAAAGCTTCTTTTAAATCAGGATATTCGAAACGATACCCCGCATCTAAAAGCACTTGTGGAGTCACATGAACACCTTCAAGCAATAATTTCTGCCCCATCTCGCCCAATAGCACCTTAAGCACAAACCCTGGAAAGGGCAAAAAGGTTGGCCTATGAATAACAGATCCTAAAATTTTTGTAAATTGATGATTAGTAACCGTATGAGGACTAACGAAATTAACAGCTCCGCTAATCTTATCATTACCTACAATAAATTCAATAATACGAGGGATTTCATCGATGGCAATCCAACTCATTTTCTGAGATCCAGAACCTAGGCGTCCACCCAAACCACAATAAAAAGGAATCTTCATTTTTGCTAAAGCTCCTCCCTTTTTACTTAACACAACACCAAAACGCATATGCACCAAACGAACTCCAAGAAGAATTAAATCAGCAGATGCATTTTCCCATTCCTGACACACATCTGCCAAGAATCCAAGACCCGATAAATTTCTTTCATTAACAATAATCTCAGGATCATGTGTACCATAATAACCCACCGCTGATGCGCAAAGAAAAATCTTAGGACGACTATTTATACCTTTGATAGCATTAACTAATATATTAGTAGAGCGAACTCTACTTTCTAGAATTTCTTTTTTATAAGAAGCAGACCAACTTCTACTGATATTAGCTCCTGCCAAATGAATAATAATATCATGGCCTTCTAATGCCTCACTATCAACATAGTCTCTTTTAAGATCAATAAATATATTTGAAGATTTTTTTCCACCTCTATGACGAGAAATTTCATTAACCTGATGACCATTCTTCAAAAAAAAATCTTTCAAAGAACTGCCAATTAATCCATGTATACCTGAAATTGCAATTTTCATAAGGAAGTTATTATGACCTAGAAACTAAAAATCGTAAAGTGGTTTTCTTTTAGCTGGAACGTTGAAATCACGATTAATAGCAACTTTCCCAGACAATGCCACCTTAAGTGGAACTGTTGGCTTGAGAGGAACTTGAGCTTCCCGAGGTTTTTGACGCATAGATAAAGAAATCCGTTTTCTAATTAAATCCACCTCAACAACAACAACCTCAACCTTTTGTCCCACCTTCAACAAATCTGCAGGATCACTAACAAATTTATCAGAAATCTCACTAATATGCACCAATCCATCTTGATGAACACCAATATCCACAAAAGCTCCAAACTTAGTTACATTGGTCACAATCCCCGTCAACTTCAATCCTGGTTTTAAATCATCCATAGTCTGTATGTCTTCTTTAAACTGCACTGGATCAAATAAAGCGCGAGGATCGCGACCCGGTTTCGCTAATTCGTTAATAATATCCATCAAGGTGGGAAGACCAATTTTGTCACTAACATATTTGGAAGGCTGTATCTTTACTCGTAATTTCTCATCACTCATCAAGTCTTTTAACGGCATTCCTAAATCTTTGGCCATTTGATCGACAACCCAGTAACTTTCCGGGTGAACAGCACTAGAATCCAAAAGATGAGAACCGCCGCGAATACGTAAAAACCCTGCTGCCTGTTCAAAAGCTTTTCCTGAAAGTCTTGGTATCTTTTTAAGATCTTCTCTAGAAGCAAATGCACCATGCTCATTACGATACTCAACCATTGCTTTAGCTAAAGCAGGTCCTACACCGGAAACAAACATTAATAACTCTTTACTGGCTGAATTAACCTCCACACCCACTTGGTTGACGCAACTAATTACCACATCATCCAAACTTTTCTTTAAAAGAGATTGATCCACATCATGCTGATACTGTCCCACCCCTATTGATTTAGGATCAATTTTAACCAGCTCAGCCAACGGGTCCTGTAAACGCCTACCAATGGAAACAGATCCTCTCACCGTTACATCATAGTCAGGAAATTCTTCACGGGCCACATCCGAAGCTGAATAAATCGACGCTCCACTTTCATTAACCATCACCGTTTGAACATTAGGTAGTTTTAAACTACGAATAAATCCTTCTGTCTCCCTACTGGCTGTACCATTTCCTATAGCAATACACTCAATATTAAATAACTGATAAAGCTTCCTTATAGTAGCTGCTGCATTTTCTCTCTCTGCATCAGAGTGAGTCACATAAATAACCGTATTGTGAATTAACTTGCCCTGAGCATTTAAACAAACAACCTTAGCTCCTGTACGATAACCTGGATCAACCGCCAGAACATTCTTTTGTCCTAGAGGAGCTGCCATTAAAAGCTGACGAATATTCTCTACAAAAACCTTGATAGCTTCCTCATCAGCCTTTTGTTTAGTGATTAATCGAATCTCTGTTTCTATCGATAACGCCAAAAGACGTTTAAAACTATCTTCAATTGCCATCTCCACCTGAGAACTACAAGCATTATTGGATTTAAGAAAGATTTCTTCTAAAATATCAAGAGCTGTTTCTTCCTCCACACGAACACGTAAAGTTAAAAACTCTTCCTTCTCTCCGCGGCGCATCGCTAAGATTCGATGAGAGGGGGCTGTTTTAACAGCTTCCTGCCAATCATAATAATCTTTGAACTTAATACCATCCGCCTCCTTGGCCTTAATAACCTTGGAATCAAAGATCCCCTGTTCTAAATAAAGCTGTCGTATCTTGGCTCTAGCCGGCGCATCTTCATTAATCCATTCAGCAATAATATCCCGAGCTCCCGCTAGAGCTTCTTCATACGTCTTAACTTGGGTCTTCTCATCAATAAACTTCTCTGCTTCTTTTCTTGGTTCAATACCATCTTTTTGTTCAAAGATTATTTGTGCTAATGGTTCAAGACCTTTTTCTTTAGCAATCGTTGCTCTAGTACGTCTCTTTGGTTTATACGGCAAATATAGGTCTTCCAAGATGGTCATAGTCAACGCAACTTCAATCTTGGTCTTTAATTCATCGGTCAACTTACCCTGCTTAGCAATTGATTCTAAAATAACTCTTTTGCGCTCATCCAATACTTTAAGCTGCTCTAAACGATCACGAATTTGAGTAATGGCTACTTCATCTAAAGCCCCTGTTACTTCTTTTCTATAACGAGAAATAAAAGGAACAGTACTTCCTTCTTCTAGAAGCACTGCTACTGAAACCACCTGCTTTTCACGGAGATTTAATTCTTGAGAAACTTTAACAATATGGGAAGGATTCATACTAATGCTTTAATAACCTTTCGATAATTTTAGTGCTTCCTGAAGGCATAGGATAAAGACAGAAATCTTTTGCCCCCACCCATTTCTTTTGCTTGTCTGTTTTAGGATTACTAGCAAGGTTACAGGAAAACACTGATAAGTTTACACGAAATTGAGTATAAAAATGCTTTAAATCAAATAAATATTTAAAAGAACTTAATTGAACATTTAATTCTTCTTTTAATTCACGCTCTAAAGCCTGTACCTTCGTCTCCCCATCTTCAATCTTACCTCCTGGAAATTCCCACAAATCAGCCAATAACCCGCTAGCAGGACGCTTCTGAATAAAATACTTGTCTTTCTTTTTTATAATCGCAATCACTGCATAAATATCTTTTATAATTTTCTTCTTAGGAGTAGGAATAACTTCCTGCACTCCAAGAGCATACGCTTTGCAAGATCTCTTTAACGGACAAACATTACATAAAGGTTCCTTGCTTCGACAAACTAAAGCTCCCATTTCCATTAATGCCTGATTAAAATCTCCCGCTCTCCTCTTTGGAAGAACTTTATTTAAAAAATTCCCTATTACCTTATCTTGTTTAATATCTGCATGAGCTTTAATCGCCAAAAGTCGCATAACAAGCCTACGTACATTAGCATCAATAATCACCAAAGGCCTATCATAAGCAATACTTAAAACAGAAGCTGTTGTATAAGGTCCAAAACCAGGTAAAGAACGAACTACGTCTGTATCATTAGGTAATTGTCCTTGATAATCAGAAATAACCTTATGAACAGCTTTATGTAAATTTTTAGCCCGATTGTAATAACCTAATCCCTGCCAAGATTTTAATACGTCCTGTAAAGGAGCTTTAGCTAGATCATAAATGGTGGGATACGTTTTAACCCAGCGTTCATAATAGGGAATGACCGCATTAACTGTGGTCTGCTGGAGCATGACTTCAGAAACCCAAATAAAATAAGGATTCTTTGTAGATCGCCAAGGAAGATCACGTTTATTCTTATCGTACCAACTTAGAAGTTCTTGAGAAAAAGATTTAAGCATGGTGAATCAAATCAACAAAAAGATCAGCAATGTCTTTATGCTGACCAATGGGCTGGCTAATAAAGAATTTAATTTGTGGATATTTTTTTCTGACTTCCTCAACAATGGCAGGAATATCCTTATTAACATGACGACCAGAATTTAAAAAATTAAGCAAGACAATGACTTCGCTTGCCCCCCCTTCAACACACCTATCTAATCCTGATGGAATATTAGGCATTTCTATCTCTAAAAAAGCAAGTTCAAAAATATTAATACCCGTTTTTCTTCTTAAAGAATCTACCAATTCAACAACTTCTTCCTTTGTTTTAGGTGAATGGCTTCCATGACTGACTAATAAAACAGCTCTCATGACCAAATAACCCTTAAAGGATGAGTAGATTTACAAATTTTTAGATTTGTACCAAATGAAAATGGTAAACAAACATGCGGACCATCAACAAAGACAACGCCTTCACGCATTAAAGAAGTAATTGATAGATGCTGCTGAGGTTTTAATACGTTTCCCTTTAAATGATACTTAGTTCCACTGCCAATATAAAGCTCTCTAGAACGATATTGAATCAAAGGACTTCGATCATCTAGTCTCTTTCCACCAGAAGAAAAGATCCCTCCGGTCGATCCTGCAGCAGTTGAAACCCAAACTCCTGATGATTTTTGTTCCTCTTTAGTACTTCCAATCTTCAAAATATAACGACTCATAGCTCCAGGATTCTGATGACAAATAAGAATATCATTTAAAACATCCATCGATTGTAGGTCATTATTAAAAACCAATTGAAGTCGATTGAATATCTTAGAATTAAATTTATTTTTTAAAACATCATTAAGCATTGCTTCGAAACTTCTAGGATTACCAGAACAAAAACGACCAACACTCCAACTAGGATCTGAATTTACACCCCAGATCAATTGTTTCTTTATATTCCGAACTGCTTCTAAAAAAGTGCCATCTCCGCCAAAAGTAATAATAAAATCAAATCGACCATAATCAATCGATGTGCCGCGGCAAATCTTGATATATTTTAAACCCTTATCTTTTAAAACTGCTTCAACATGAGAGAGAGCAAAAAAATGCGCTTCATGGGTCATGCGAAATCTTTTAATCTCTTCAGAGTTAAAAAGACCTTTTAATTTAGGAAATCGTCTCTGATTACTTAAAAAATAACCAGCATAAGTACTGTTTTTATACAACAATAAAATCTTAGGATTGGATTTCATTATTTAATCCTTGGTAAGAACTAAAAACTTTATCGGCTTGCTTTAGATACTTTCTAGGTAAGGAAGTTTCTAATGCAATACATTTTAACCCTGCAGCTTTAGCCGAGGCAATACCAAATGGAGCATTCTCAATCACTAGCGCTTGAAAAGATTCTATCTTAAGTTTTTTTAAAGCTGTTAAATAGGGCTCTGGATGTGGCTTGCCATTTTGCACATCAGAACCGCAAACCGTAACCTCAAAAGCATCCCATAAATTCTTTGGCATCAATTCTTGAGCCTCATGACGAGATGTTCCTGTAACCAATGCTAAACGATAACCTTTACGAGATAGATCTTTAATAAAGGTTCGGCTTCCTTGAATAAATTTTCGTCTAAAAATTTTTTTAAATAAACTTTCTTTATCTTTTAACAAATTCTTAGCTAAATCCATAGAAAAATCTACGTCTTTCTCACTGAATATTTCTCTTACACTATCAATACCCTTTTGCCCCTCACGCTTATAAATATCTTCATGTGAAACTTGAACGCCCCTATTAGCAAAAACGGTCTTCCACGCACGAAAATGATACGGCATAGTGTCCGTAATGACACCATCCATATCAAGAATAACTGCCTTTAAATTTCTTATCATGGAGATTTAATGCTTTAACTTCTTGAATTGTAATTTGTGCAGCTGACGTTGTTGGGCTTTGGCCATCTTATCAAGAGACTCTTTCTCATTTCGAGCTACCTTTAATTCTTGTTTCTTTTCTTTTTCCCTATCCTTAATCTTTTTTGCTAACACCTTTTTCTCTGTTTCTCTTTCTTTTTCCAACTGCAAAATATCTCGATTCTCTTTACGTGCTTGAATTTGGGATCTCTTCTGATTTCCTTTTTCTTCAATATACCAATTTGTCAAAAATTCTTGACGCTCTTCATAGGTTGATTTCATCCAAGACTTATGAGAACTGTTTTCAAATTTATACCTCATAGGATAAGAAGCCTTCATTAAATCAGCCCCATGTCCTGACAAATCAAGATTTTCTTTGGCCAAGGCAACTGTAGACACTAAAAAACAAACTATAAAAAAGAATTTAAGCTTATTCATACTTAAATTATACCATATTTACAGGTAAAAGAACACAAAACCTAGCTCCCCCTCCAAGAATACTTTCTGCTGTTACCTTACCCTGATGAGCCTCAACAATATGCTTAACAATGGACAACCCCAAACCTGTTCCTCCTGTTTCTTGACTGCGCGACTTATCAACCCTAAAAAATCGTTCAAAGATTCGGCTTAAATCTTCTGAAAATATCCCAGGTCCATTATCAACAACATCAACTCTCACATATTGACCTTCCAATACTCCTTTGATTTGAATTTCTCCACCAGCTGGAGTGAATTTTACTGCATTATCTAATAAATTTAAAAAAACCTGCTCCATCCGCTGCGTATCTATCATTAATAAAGGAAGATCAGAAGGAATATCTATCATCAAATTATGTTTCAACTGCTCAATTTGCTTCTTCTTCATCAAAACAACTGAGAATATAACAGAAGTGATATGCGCTTGAGTCAAATTCATTTCTATATCTTTAGATTCCAATGAAGAAAGTATCAATAGATCATTCACCAAGTTTTCAAGTCGTTGTGTTTGTTTTGCAATGATTTCCAGAAAACGCGAAGCATTCTCTTTATCCTCTATAGCACCACTCTGTAAAGTTTCTACAAACCCTTTGATAGAGGTTAGCGGTGTTTTTAATTCATGGGAAACATTAGCAACAAATTCCGTTCGCAAGCGCTCATATTTCTTAAGCTCTGTAACATCATGAAAGACTGCTACAAGACTAATCAAATCACCCGACAAATCCAACACAGGAGAAATAAGCATATTAAAAAACATTTCTTGAGGATGTACAATCGCAATACTTTTACGTAGAGTCTTTCTTTGAGTAATAACTTCCCTAATAGATTCATTGATCGTTTGATTGGCAATAATTTCCCAATAATACTTCTTACGCCAATCCCGGGAACGAACTTCAAACATATCCATAAATCGAGAAGTTAAATGCAACAATCTCTCCTGAGGTGAAATAACTAGAACCCCTTCCGCCATATTCGAAAGAATTGCTTCTAATTTTTCATTCTCATTAGTTATTTCTTGGAGACGTTTTTGAATACCTTCTGCCAGCTCATTAATATTTAAAGCCACATCTCCTATCCTATCGGATGGAACCAACACCATACGAGAAGAAAAATCTCCTTGAGAAATAGCACGAATGACTCGTCGAATTTCTTTAAGTCGACTAGAATGACGGTAGCATTTAACACTTAAAAGTATAATGATTAAGAATAAACAGACACTTAGAAAGATAAGAAACATTACTCAGCTTCCTTAAAGCGATATCCTGCTCCACGGACTGTTTCAATATAATCTTTGGCAGGACCTAATTTCTTACGTAAGCCACGAACATGAACATCCACCGCTCTATCCACAATATATTTTCCATCCTTCCATGCACCATCTAGAATTTGTTCACGGCTAAAGACTCGACCAGGAGATCTGGAAAGAAACTCTAAAATATTAAACTCAATACTTGTTAAAACGATCGATTCCCCTTCAAACGAAACTTTATGCTTAATCAAATCTAAAACTAACCGATCCCAAGAACGGATTTCTTGGTTGGTTAATTCTACAGAAATACCCGTACGCCTTAAAATAGCTTTAATGCGAGCTACAAGCACTTGTGGACTAAACGGTTTAGCTAAATAATCATCCGCCCCCATAGACAACCCTACTACCACATCTGATTCTGTTCCTTTGGCGGTGATCATGATAATAGGAATATTTTGAGTATTTGAATCATTCTTAATTTGACGACAAAGCTCTAAACCATCACATTCGGGAAGCATCAAATCTAATAAAATTAAGTTAGGCTTTCGAGTGATCGCCATATCAAGAACCTGACTACCATCATAAAGGGAGAGAATTTCAAAACCTTCACGTTCGAGATTATAACGAATTAACTCATTGATATCACGATCATCTTCAACAACTAATATTCTCTTTTTAGCCATATTGGTTTCCTAAAAGGAACTTTCCATTAAAGCTTAACCTATCGAAATTAAAATAATGTTAAGTCTTTATTAAGATCCTATTAAAATATCTTAGATAAATAATAACCAAGAGCAACCGAACCAATTCCAAAAAAGAGCTGTAAGAAAATATTACCAAAAGCTAAAAGCCATTGAGAAGTACGCAACAAATAGAAAGTCTCCAAACCAAACGCGGAAAAAGTGGTAAAACCCCCTAAAATACCCGTAAATAAAAAAAGCCGTCCAACCTCTGTCAATATCTGCTTGTTAGCTGCCAATCCTCCTAAGAAACCAATAACCAAACATCCTAAAATATTGACCGTTAATGTCCCCCATGGAAAACTCGCTAATAATCCTATTCGAGTAACCCCTGATAAACACAGATAACGGGCCGCTGATCCTAACGCCCCTCCAAAACTAACTAACAGCATATGCTTCAACATTATTTTAAGTTTATTATAAAACTAACCTTTTGACTAAACCTTTTTAGACAATACTTTCTTTAACTTTGGCCAAGTATCTTCAGATAAAATATAACCAACACAACGATTAGAGCCACAATAACAAGGATGATCATTATATTCATCAATATCGTCATAACCATAGTTATAAAACAACTCTTCCCCCTTTTCAATATCCCTTAACGCCATAACCCAAATATGTCCTCGAATAATTTCCACTTCACAACTAGGTTCACAAGAATGATTGATATATTTAGCAGTATTATAAGACACATGACCATCAATATCATAACGGCTATTTAACTCAAAAAGATAAACAGCCCCCAGCTCTTTATGTTTCCTAGCATATTCGACAAGCAAAGGACCCCGCCTATTTGATTCTGCTTTTGTAATTTTCTCCCCTATATATTCAACAACCTTTACTCCTTTAGGGATGAACGTCTTAGCAAAAATTCCAAACCCGTGCACGGAAGATTTCTTTTTTAAAATATACAAATTAGTTTTCATAAGAATTTAAGGAATTTGCGGTCGGATATTCTTAAAGAACGCTTTATCTTTAGGGTGAGTTAATAGACCTTCCACATCATCTGGATGAATCCATCGGGCTTCAGGATGATTGGAATCTTGAGGACATAATTTAAGTTCATCTGTTGTAAAGAAAAACATATGAATACGCTTCAGTTCACTAATATCATCTCGACCATCTATACCAATCTTATAACGCATATAGGAACCAAGATTTTTAACAAAAATAAGACGAGTAACCCCTGTTTCTTCTTCAATCTCACGAATGGCTGCAGTCTTTGCATCTTCACCTAATTCAATATGACCTTTAGGTAAAGACCATGATTTGCCTCTTTGATTTACCACCAAGACCTTTCCTTTTTTACTTATGACCACACCACCTGCCGTTTCAGTCTTACTCTGTACCACTTATTGATTCTCCTTATCGCTCAGTGGTGAGTCTGTCGAACCATAAAATCTCTGTCCAATCTCAATACGTTCTTTTCCTTTTGAAATACGATGCAAATTTGTATCTCTCAAAGAATACACGCACCCACAATATTCTTGTTGATAAAAATTCTCACGTTTGGAAATCTCATACATACGAGTAGATCCGCCCTCTTTTCTCCAATTATAAGTCCAATAAATCATACCTGGATATCGACAAGTAACTCTAAATCCACAATCATTAATCTGATTCATATCTTTCCAACGTGAAATTCCTAACGAAGAGGTAATCACATTAAATCCCTGTTCATAGGCGTAAAGAGCTGTTCTCTCAAAACGCATATCAAAACATGCACTACAACGCTTACCTCTCTCCGGTTCCATTTCTAATCCTTTAATACGGCTAAACCAATTAGCTGTGTCGTAATCAGCATCAATGAAAGGAATATTCATTTTTTGAGCAAATTCAATATTCTCATTCTTACGAATTTCATATTCACGACGTGGATGTATATTAGGATTATAGAAGAAAATGGTAAGATCAATGCCAGAGGCAACAATAGCTTCCATCACCTCTCCAGAACAAGGTGCGCAACAAGAATGCATCAGCACTTTCTTTGCGCCATCAGGTGCTTTTAAAACTAGTCTTTGCATGAAACTCTCATAAGGAATAAATAAAAAAACCTTGGAATTGCCAAGGGTCTTTGATTTCTTAATTATTTTAAAAGCCCGGTTTTTAAACCGGGCTTTTAAAAGATATATTTAAGCTTTGGTTACATTTATAGCTTGTTCACCCTTAGGACCTTGCTGAATTTCAAATTCAACATCTTGGCCTTCTTCTAAGGTTCTATAGCCGTCACCTTTAATCGCAGTATGATGAACAAAAACATCTTTTCCATTCTCTGGAGTAATAAAACCAAAACCTTTTTGATTATTGAACCACTTTACTTTACCTTTTGCCATTACAACTTCCTCCTTATTTATTGCTTTTCAGTAAACAGCTCGCAAAACTTATTGCGATCAAAGCCATCTACCCTACTCGCGGGAAAGTATGCCTTACTTTCCATAATTTGTCAAATATTTTAGAAAAGTTTTCGTCTTAATTATTGACCAACAGTTTGTTCTTGAGCAGTAGGATTAGCAACTTCTGAAACTTGACCTAAATGAGTAGCCAAAGCTTTCCAAGTTTTAGCTCCAACCTTACCATCTGCTTTAAGTCCATTTTGAGATTGAAAAGCTTCAATAGCTTTCTTTGTTTTAGGACCAACGGTTCCGTCAATCTTTCCTGAATAAAAACCAGCTGCTTTAAGAGCTTGTTGTACTTGTTTAGGAGTAGGTTTAGAAGAAACATCCGTAACAGCAGATACACCAACCGCCATATCTCCAGCTGCTTGAGGCAGAGCTTCTGCATTATCAACTACAACAGGCACTGCTGCTGTCGCATCCATCACTGAAACTACATTTTCTGACGAAACTCCATTTGTCATGCTATCTAACGCAACCTCTTCAGCATTCTTCTTTTTACTACAGCCAATTAAACTTGTCACCATAAAAACTCCAACCAATAGTAAAACAAATTTTTTCATACCATCCCCTTATAAATTCTTAAATGTTAATAAAAACTTTATCTTTTTTTATCTTACCTTTGATTTGTACAATGTCAATTCTCTTTATATAAAAAAATAACGTCTTATTCTATATAATTAAGAGACTTGCCATATGTTTCTTCTACACCCAACAAAGCAACAAATGCCAAAAACACACAAACAATCGCTACTATAAAAGCCCCCTCGATAATGCCATATTGATTCTTTAAACATTGAAAACTTAATGTTAAAGGCACAACTGCTCCTCGTACAAAATTAGGAACAGTCGTAGCTACTGTTGAACGAATATTAGTACCAAATTGTTCAGCTGCAATCGTCACAAAAAGTGCCCAATAACCGCTGGCAAAACCAAGACACAAACAAGTCATATAAAAAATACCTGTACTTGGGATAGAATGGAAAAGATAAAAAAGAATACAAATAAGATTAAGCCCCATAAAAATAGCTGTGATCCCTTTTCTATTCTTGAAAATCTGGGACAAACACCCGCTAGCCAAACCGCCGAATGATAACCCAATATAGGCGCACATAATAGCGATCGATGCCTTAGGTATTTCTATCATCTTTAATGCTTTACCAAACTCCGGAGAGAATGTCACTAAAATACCAATGACAAACCATAACGGTATACCAATGAGAATACAGCATAAATAGCGCAAACTATTACGTAAAGATTTGAAAATTAAAAGAAACGAACCCTTCTTAAGAACCTGATCCTTCATCCCTTGAAACATTCCCGATTCACTAGCTCTAATACGCAATGCTAAAAGTCCC
>JAYTXU010000006.1:0-71708 GCA_043742785.1 Candidatus Omnitrophota bacterium | reverse complement strand
GTTCTTTGCTTTGTTCGCAACTTACAAAGTAACAGTTTTCTCCAAAGATCTATGGAGCCTTCTTATCTATTTTGTCGCACTTGTAATTACAATTTTCGTTATATCAACATACCCTATTCATTACCTATTCATTACCTATTCATTACCTATTCTTAACGAACCAATCCATAGTTAACTTGATTCCCTTTTCTAATGGAATTTTTGGTTCCCATCCTAGCTCTTTACGAGCTAAGGTAATATCCGGTTTACGTTGTTGAGGATCATCTTTAGGTAACGGTTCTGTAATCAATTTTGCCTTATTACCCTTGGTATTCATAACGACCTCAGCAAACTCACGAATCGTAAATTCCCTAGGATTCCCAATATTCACAGGCCCTGTGATTTTAGAAAGTAAAAGTCTTGTAATCCCATCCACTAAATCATCCACGTAGCAGAAAGATCTTGTTTGCTTTCCATCCCCATAAATGGTCAAAGGCTTATCATTCAGAATTTGATCAATAAAGTTAGGAACAACTCGTCCATCTTTAAGACGCATACGAGGCCCGTAGGTGTTAAAAATTCTGATAATTTTTACATCCATTTTATGCACCTTTTTGTACGCTAAGACTAATGCTTCTGCAAAACGCTTAGCTTCGTCGTAAACACCACGAGGACCAATAGGATTAACGTTACCCCAATACGTTTCTTTTTGAGGATGTTCCAAAGGATCTCCATAAACTTCAGAAGTAGAAGCTTGAAGAAAAACAGCTTTCTTGAGCCTTGCTATCCCTAAAGCATTATGTGTCCCCAAAGCTCCCACCTTCATGGTTTGAATAGAAAGATTTAAATAATCAATAGGAGATGCTGGAGACGCAAAATTCAAAACATAATGAATATTCCCAGGAATACGAATAGGTTTGGAAATATCATGTTTAATAAATCTAAAATTTTTATTCTTAGACAAATGAGCAATATTTTTCTTTGACCCTGTAATAAGATTATCTAAAGCAATGACTTTATACCCACGAGTAATAAACCAATCACATAAATGACTTCCTAAGAATCCAGCCCCACCAGTAATAAGAACAACTTTTTGCGATGACATTCTATAACCTTTCTATTTTTGAGTCTTTAATTCCCTTATATATATTTCTAACATCAAAAATACGACGAGCATTCTTTCTAATCAAATCATAATTAACAGAGCTGTGATCAACTGCAATGATCACGCAGTCATAACACTTAATATTTTTAGATGTTAGGGCTACCGATTGCAAATCAATACCTCCTACTTTTAAATAAGGAGCTAATGGGTCGTGATAATCAACTTTCCCTTGATGCTTGAGTAGCTCAATCAATCTAATAGATGGAGATTTACGTAAATCTTTTACATCCTTCTTATAAGTTGCCCCAACAACCAATATCTTTGATTTTGAAAGCGCTTTAGATAATGATTCCCCCAGACGATGAACTACGTAGCTAGGCATATGAGCGTTAGTATCTGCTGCCAATTTAATAAATTTGGAATTAAAACCATATTTTTTGGCTTTCCAATATAAATAAAGAGGGTCTTCAGGAATACAGTGACCGCCAACGCCTAAACCTGGATAAAATGGCATAAAACCAAAAGGTTTTGTTTTGGCTGCATCAATCACTTCCCAAACATTAATCTCCATCTTATGACAAGCTTGAGCAATCTCATTAATCCAACCGATATTAACAATACGAAAAGAATTCTCTAATAATTTAGTCATCTCTGCTGCTTTAGCTGAAGAAACCGGATGAATATTCTTAATCGCATTGCTATAAAGCAAGGTTGTCATCTGAGTACAAACTTCTGTCACACCGCCTACAACTTTAGGAATTTGCGTTACATCAAAATGTTTATTACCCGGATCAATGCGCTCAGGAGAAAAAGCTAAATAAAAATCACGACCAACTTTAAGTCCGTTTTTCTCTAATTCAGGCTGGATAAGCTCCTCAGTCGTTCCTGGATAGGTTGTGCTTTCTAAAACAATCAACATACCCTTGTGTAAATGTTGCGCTACACTTCGTACCGCCGACACCATATAAGAAATATCCGGCGTGTACTTACGTTTAATAGGTGTGGGCACACAAATAATAACTGCATCCACCTCGCTTAAAGCATCAAAACCAGTTGAAGCTATAAAATAATTGGAACGAACCAAGTGAATAAACTCACTTGCTTTCACATCAGTAATATAGCTTTCCCCTTTTTGCAAACGCTCAATACGTTTGGCATTAGTATCTATACCAAAAACCTTAAACCCTTTTTGAGCAAAACTAATCGCCAACGGTAAACCTACATAACCTAAACCAATAACAGCTACCTTAGCTTTCTTAGAAAGAATCTTTGCTTTAAGAATATCTGAAATTTTCATTACAATCGACCTCTCCCTATCCCAAAATAATCAAATCCCATACCTTTAAGTTCATCCGCATCAAACATATTTCTACCATCAAAAATAACTGCCTGACGCATAGAATCTCTAACTAAGGTAAAATCAACTTCCTTAAATTCTGGCCATTCCGTTAAAAGCAAAAGAGCATCTGCATCTTCAGCCACGCTATAAGGATTGTCACATAAAACAACCCCTTTAAGCATAGAAGCCGCATTGTGCATTGATTTAGGATCATACGCCTTAACCTTGGCGCCTTCACTTTTAAGTTTAGCAATAATCTCTAAAGAAGCCGCACTGCGCATATCATCTGTATTAGGTTTAAATGCCAACCCCCAAACACCAATCGTTTTATCTTTAATATTCCAAAGTTTCTCTTCAATTAATTGCAAAAATCTTTGTCTTTGATTTTCATTAATACGACGAACTTCTTTCAACAATCCAAAATCATAACCACTTTTTTCTCCTAAACGAATAAAGGAATCTACATCTTTTGGAAAACAACTACCCCCATAACCTATCCCCGCATCAAGAAATTGACGACCAATCCGCTTATCCAAACCCATTCCCTCAGCTACCTTAAGTACATCTGCTCCTACACGATCACACATTTGAGCAACCGCATTAATAAAAGATATCTTGGTTGCAAGAAATGAATTGGATGCATGTTTAATCATTTCTGAAGAAGCAATATTGGTGACCAAAATTTTAGTTTTAAGCGGCTGATAAACCTCTCTTAAAATCTTTTCAGCCTTTTTGCTTTCAACACCCAAAACAACCCTATCTGGATTCATGAAATCATACACCGCGGAACCTTCTTTTAAAAACTCAGGATTCGAAGCAACATCAAAATCTAAAAGAATTTTGTTTCCCTTTTTAAATTTCTTGGGCAAATTAAGTTGAATAACACGACGAACCTTCTTCCCCGTTTCGGCAGGAACAGTCGATTTTTCTACAATCAATTTATACGAATCCATGTTCAAAGCAATTTCCCTAGAAACATCTTCAATATAGGTTAAATCGGCATCCCCGTTGGGCTTAGGAGGAGTAGGTAAAGCTAAAAAGATAACCAACGACTTCCCACAAGCTTCTTTAATTGAACTAGAAAAAGTTAATCTATTCTTCTTTATGCAGGCATGCATCATTTCTTGTAAGCCTGGTTCATAAATAGGAACTTCCCCTTTTTTTAATTTCTTTATTTTATCAGGATTATTATCCACACAAATAACGTGATGACCAATATGGGAAAGACATACCCCCGTCACTAACCCTACATACCCTGAACCTATTATTGCGATATTCATACAAACTCCATATTAGTTGATTTATAAACTGCTTTGCGAACCTGCTTTAGGCTGATGAAAACTACTTGAATAAAGACTAGTCCCCATGTCTGGAAAAGCTTTAAGCCTAAAGGCAACAAAGAATCCCATGCCGCCACCTCTTTCCTGGTGAAAATCTAAATCCATTTCCCACTCATGCAAATCTCGAGTCAAAATATAATCTTCTTCTTTTAGAATTCCTTTATTAATCAAGAATCGATCGTATATCTTAAATTTCCACTTAGGATTAATCTTATATTTTAATTCCGTTGTAAACTGATCTTCCGAGTGATGTTCAAAACGCTTACCTAAACCTAAAGACCATTTGTCTCCACCATTAATATACATGTCAAAATTAGCATAATTCCAATAATCTTCACGGCCATTATAACTTCCATCCGCTCTAAAACTTAACCAATCAATGGGATTATATTCAAGCCTTGAAAGATAGGGGCCAAAGTTTCGACCAGGCTCCGCTTGAATCAAACTATAATCTGTTTCAAGAATGAACCGCACCAAATCGATAGAGCGATTATTCCGTTTCGTTTGAAATTTATTTTCTAAAGACAAATGTAAATTATGCGCTCGAGCCAAAGCATCGATTGAGTCAAATTGATTAAAATGACTCGCACTAATCGAAGGCCAATGTGCATAGGTATACGTCACTGAAGGAGTCACCACATGTCTAAGGCCATTCATCTCGACACCCCAAATCTTATTACGATAATTCCATACACGATAAAAATGAGTTGTTAAATCAATCCCTGTTTTAAACTGCCCTCTAATTACTGAACGCTCATTAATATTATTCGTCCGGCTGTAATACGTATGTTGTCCACCAACAAAAGGACGAGTTTCAATAAAACCAATTTTTTTAGGATAAGAAACCTCATTGTTCGTATCAAAACGCATCGTCTTCATGTGATTGTCAGGCTGTGAATTCTGAATGTTAGAAAAAGTATCTGTTGTTTCTAAATAGAAATTGGTGTCTCCTATTTCCTGACCACTTAAATCGTACCTAACTTCAGGTAAATAGTCGACAGACTGCAAAGCAGGATTAACACGACTGGCATTAATGCGATACGTCAAAATACCTCGAGGCAAATTTCTAGTTAATATAAAATATGTGTTAACATCTGGCCCACGACGGAATTCCCGTTCAAAATATTTCTTTATAAAGCCCATATTAGCCAAATCCCAATCATGAACCTTATAGTATTGCCAAATAGCATTAGTATCTCTATCAATTTGCCATTTATGACGCCATTCTATTCTATATAATTCATGTCTAATGGTTGGACCTTTTTTAACTCCCGTACTATCCCGAACATCCCATAAATGTTTAGATGCAATAGCATTTTCATGAGTGTAATAAGTTCTTACAACACCTGCTCCAAAATTAGGGGTATCATACTTAACATCAACTCCCTCGCCAAAACCTGTTCTCTCGCGAACATCCCCATGAACAACAACACTCACACGATCTGATAATTTTAAACGCAACTCTGTCAATAAAAACGCCCCAAAATCTTTCTTATAACCAGGCGTTACGACAAAAATAGGCTTGTTTTTTAAATCTTGAACATAGCGTGAAAGATGCATCACAGGAACCTTGCCCAAAAACATAGTGATTCCATTAGCAATCGCCTTATCCCCCTGATAAATGTCCATCTTACGAGTAGCTAAACGAAAATGTGGTTCATCAAAATCACAGGTCGTTAAAAAACCATGTTCCATAACCATGTGATTCTCTGTAACCTTACTGACCGTTTCTCCTTTAATCTGAAAAGGTCCGTTAAAAATCCTAGCATTTTGAAACTTGCCCGTCCCATTGTTAAAATTAAACTTCACCTTATCCGCATCAACCTGCATTTGAGCAGAATCAATATAAACATGCCCACTAGCAACAGCTTCTCCAATAGTCTTCTCAAGTTCCATTTGTTCAGCATAAAGAGTTGTTGTCTCCGCTTTAACAACTACATTGCCGCTAGCAATAGCCTTATTATTATCTTGAGAAAACTGAACTTGATCCGCTTCTAATTGAACAGCTTTAACTTTCTCAGGCTTGATATCAAAAGATTTCTTATCTTTTAAATCAAAACCTGTTTCATTGTAAGGATTAGATGAAGAAAAAACCTGGGAAGGAAATAAAAATAAACCAGCTAAAGCTAGCAAATAAAATGAATGACCTGTATTAATTTTACGTTCTTTTTGCATTATAAACTAAGACCTGCGCTCCAATAATACCCGCATCATCGCCAAATTTAGCCCGTTTGATTTTAACCATTGAACCTTGTAAAACCATAGATCTCTTTTTAATTACTTCCCTGATAACAGGAAAAAGATATTTTTCATTATTAGCCACTCCGCCACCTATGACAATCAACTCTGGATTAAATAAATTAATAATTCCAACCATCCCATTGCCAATATGTGTTGCTGCTACCTTCCAAAACTTTAATGCTTTTAAATTTCCATCGCTCGCTAAAGCAAACATTTTCTGAGTAGTCATTTCAGGCTTCCCCATCATTCGGCTTGCCAAAGCGAATAATGCTCTGTTTCCCACATATTTCTCAAAACAACCAAACCCACCACAATTACAAGCAGGCCCCTCTTCATTAAGAGGCATATGCCCTAACTCTCCCGCTCCATTTGCGCTCCCTCGATAAAGATGATTATCTAAGATTAATCCGCTTCCAACTCCCGTACCAAGCGTTAAGCAAATTAAATTTTTAACACCACGCCCCGCACCAAATTTCCATTCTGCCAAAGTAATCAATTTCACATCATTATCCACAAAAACTGGAAATTTTAGTTTTCTTTCTAAAATTGATCTTAAAGGAACATTTTTCCAGCCCTGAATATTAGGTAGAAAACGAACGATCCCCCTATCATAATCAACAAGCCCTGGTAGACCAATTCCAACACCAGCGACCTCTTTAACTTTTAACCCTCCAGAAGAAATTATTTTCTCAATCTCATGAGCTAAAATACCAATTAATTTCTTTTTTGAAGAGCTAAAAGGCTTTGTAGGAAAATGACTTCGAGCAATAACATAACCTCGTGGATGAACCAAACCTAATTTAATATTGGTACCGCCAACATCTACGCCAACCACATACTTCTTCATAAAATCCTTACAAATTTTGCCTATCTACCGAGCAGGCAGTTACCGAGGAGAATATTTGCTTATTAACTAGGGGATATTCTAACCTAAACAGGATGAGGATTCAAGGGGGATGGTAAAAAAGAACTGTGAACCACTACCAACAACTGATTCAACCCAAATTTGTCCTCCATGCTCCTGAAGAATCTCTTTAACAATAGCCAAACCAACTCCTGAACCTTGAAAACCCTCTGCTTCAGGCAAACGTTTGAACATATCAAAAATATCCTGATAATATTCAGGAGCTATTCCAATTCCATTATCTTTAATACAAAATAGGAAGTCCTGCGGACGCTTAACCCAAGAAATCTCAACCTGAGGCTTGTGGCTATGGTTGGAAGAATACTTAATAGCATTACCAATAAGATTAAACCATACGACCGTTAATTTTAGCCGATCCCCCATAATAGTTGGAAAACTATCTGCCAATCGTATAACTGCAGAAGTCTTTTGAATATTAAATTTCTGCCTCTTTAGAACTTCTTCTAATAAAGAAAACACTTCTATTTCTTCAAACGGCTTTCGCATACGCGTAATTTTTGTCATCTCTACAAGATCTAAAACCATTGCGCTCAAACGATCACTAACCTGTCTTAAATGATTAACAACCAGTTGGGTTTTAGGATCAAGTTTCTCTTTATACTTTTCTAGATAATCGCCATAACCAATGATCGCTGTAATAGGACCATAAATATCATGGCTGATTAAATGCACAAAACGATCTAAATCCCTATTAATTCTCTCAAGTTCTAATTTTTGTTTTTTGGTCATCTCAAGACTACCCGCTAATTCAACATTTTTTCTTTGCATATTTTCTTGGTAACTTTTAAGTTGATCACTCATATGGTTAAATGCTCTAGCTAATTCCCCTATCTCATCCGAGGAATAAATCTCTACATGAGAACCTAATTGCCCTTGATACAATGCCCTCACCCCTTCAACTAAAGTTTTTAAAGAAATATGAATACGTCGAATAATAGCAGAAGCTAAGATTAAAGAAAAAATCAAACTAATAATTAAACTGATCCATAAAATATTCTGACTTTTCTTCTGTAATAAATTAATTTTTTCTACTGATCCATCTACTTTTAACCAAACTTCTGCTAATGCTTTCTTAAGACTCTTAGAAAGAACTGCCTGCCCAGACTCAACTTGATCTAGATCTTCCATAGAAAGCTGATACCCACTTCCAGAAACCGCCATAAAAATACCTTTTATCTTTCGATCATAAAGAATCATTGTTTCTTTAACATCTTCAAACATTAGACTTAAAGCCTTGAAAGAACCCGACAATCTTAAGACTTTTTCAATCTCTTCATTCGTTAGAAAAGCATGTTCTTGAAATTGTTTGTTTAAATCTTTTGTATAATCCAACAAATATTGCCGCCTGCTCTGATTAGCATTTCCAAAGGACAATTCTTCTGCAGAACTTATCAATTTCTCAAAAATAATCTCTTTCTTAAACTGCAACTCATTAAGTGTTGTTGCGGATTCCATCAAGGTCAAATCATCTTTGACGACCTCATTAAATTCTCCCTTAATCTTATTAATCTCCTGCCAAGACATAAAAGCGTTTCCCCCTAAAAATCCTAGAAGCGCAGCTACAAGTAAAAATATTTTTGAAGATATTCTCATAAAAATTATTTATTGATTATATTTTCCAAAAGCTACGACACAATTACGCCCTTGACTCTTGGCACGGTAAAGAGACCAATCAGCTTTATCAATAAGCTCTTCGACTTGTTTACCATTTGAAGGATAGGTGGAAACACCAATACTTAATGTAATGCGGATGGATGCATCATAAGCTTTAATCATTCTCTCTTCAGTAACTTTACGAATACGTTCTGCCACCAAAAAAGCCCCCTCTAAATCCGTTTCAGGTAACACAATACAAAACTCTTCACCTCCATAACGACCAGCAATATCAATCTCACGAATGCTTTCTTTAATAACCAATCCGACTTCTTTCAAGACATAATCCCCTGCCAAATGACCAAATTGATCATTAACCATTTTAAAATGATCCACATCTAGCATTAACAAAGATAGCTTAATCTTCTTGGCAGCTGCACGCTTAACTTCTTCATCAAAACGCTCTAAGAAATGTCGACGAGTATAGACATTAGTTAACCCATCGGTTACTGCCAAACGCTCCAGATCTTGATAAAGTTTAATACGTTTTAACGCTAAAGAAAATTGATGTGCCAGAATATTAAATTTATCTTTATCTCTCTCTGAAACTCCTTTGTAAACAAGAAATCCCAAATCTTCTTCCTTACTTTTAAGAGTAAACATGCCATACCCCTCAGGAATTATCTTTTCCTTAAGAATATTCTTTCCACCTAAATCAGCTACTAATTGACAATCTTCTATTGAAATATTTTCTTTGAGTTTCTGAATAAAGATATCAAAAGCTTCTTTTTCACTTAAATGGCTGCTAATACTCTTAGTCATTTCATACAAAGTAAATGTCTGCGCTGCTTCTTTTTCCAATTGACCTTTCTCAATATACGCTTTTTCTTTTTGCTCAATAATATTTTGATACGCTTGTTTTGATTTCAAAATATCTTCATCAGCTTTTTGTTCTAATTGAAATGCAACAAGCTTAATGATATAAAACATCACTCCAACAAAAACAACCATAAGAATAATTAAGAGGATAAACATACTTGATTACGGCCTCCTCTCTTAGCTTTGTAAAGAGATTCATCCGCTTTTAGAATAAGCTCTTCTTTAAGTCTAGCATCCTTAGGTAAGGTAGCCACTCCAATAGAGACACTTATGCTCGTTTTTTGTCGACGCAAGACAATCTGCTGATTTTGAATGCTTTTACGAACTTCTTCAGCTAATCCAGCTGCTTTTGCGTTAGTACAATCTGGCAAAAGAATACAAAACTCTTCTCCCCCATAACGACACACTAAATCTCCTGGCTCTATAAAGATTTTCTTTAAAAGATCAGCTACATTACATAAAACAATATCCCCTGCAATATGTCCGAATGTATCGTTATATTTCTTGAAAAAATCTATATCTATGAGCAAAAAAGAAAGATCATGTTTACTGCGCAAACTTCTGGCAATTTCTTCGTCAAAACGAGCCATCAAATGCCGACGCAAATAAAGCCCCGTTAAACCATCTTTAATAGCTAACTCTTCCAAGCTTTGATACAATTGAGCATTTTCAACAGCAATTGAAGTCAAATCTGCAATAGTTCTTAAAAAGCGAAGATCTTCTGTCGTAAAATGACAAGGTAGAGAACTATCCACTCTCAATATTCCTAAAATCTTCTTACCCTCCATCAAAGGAGCGCTAATCACTGAGCGAATTTCACGAGCATCTTCTAAAGAAACCTTATCGACATCAAAACGAAAATCATTATTAGCATCTTCGACAAGTAAAGGATGTAGTGTTTTAACAACCCATTGATCGAATAGATCTCCTTTTTTAGCTTTTAGATTAATCTGCATCTGTCCTTTTTGTGACGAATAAATTCCTAATTCTCCCAACTTTGAATGAAAAAGATAAAGAATCACCGTAATATCTTTTTGTCCAAAAAGCCTCCCAATTTCTGCAGATAAAACATTAGATGTTTCATCCAAACTTAAACATAAGCTTAATTTCTCAGTCAAATTTTTTAACTGAGAATAATTAATAATCTTTCTCCGAAAAGCTTCAATACTCTGCCACTCCCCGTTGAGTTCAGCCTTCAGCATATTTGTTTTTTCAAAATATTCTTCTTTTTGAAGAACAATCAATGATTGTTTTTGGGAAAGACGACGATGGAAGATAATTAATAAAACAATAACAACCGCTAATAATCCAGCTAAATAAAAGAATACTACATGATATTTTGTGGCGTAGAAGAAGAATCCCACTAGTGGTAGTAGGAAACTAAAAACAAGCAGAAAATACAACTTAAACAATGGTTTCTTCGGTTTGGATATCAAAGAAATGCACCTTGCTCATGTCGAAAACCAAATCCATTTCACGATTTACTTCAGGCCTATCATGTGCCCCAACGCGAGCAATAAAATTATGTTTCCCCGCACTTAAATACAGATAGACCTCAGAACCTAATGGTTCTACTACATCACAGATTGCACGCACTGTATTATCATCAGAAGCTTCTGATGCAAATAATTTATCATAAACATCTTCTGAACGAATAGCCATCGTTACTTCTTTTCCTTCATAAAAAGACATTTTAGGTATCATATCTTCAACAAGCTTCACTTGAAACTTACCTTCGTCAAAGAATAATCTTTTTTCACGCTTAACGATACGACCCTTCATTAGATTAATCGGAGGGGAACCAATAAATGAAGCAACAAACTTATTCTTAGGATTATCATAAATCGTCACCGGATCTTCGCATTGCTGAATAATTCCATCCTTCATAACCACAATACGATCCCCCATAGTCATAGCTTCTGTCTGGTCATGAGTAACATAAATAAAAGTTGTCTGTAGGCGCATACGTAATTTATGAATTTCCGTACGCATCTGTACACGCATTTTAGCATCCAAATTACTTAAAGGTTCATCAAAAAGAAACACAGCAGGTTTACGAACAATCGCGCGACCTAAGGCGACGCGCTGACGTTCACCACCAGAAAGTTGACGAGGACGTCTGTCTAAATATTTCTTTATCCCTAAAATCTCCGCTGCTTCAAAAACACGCTTTTCAATCTCAAGCTTAGGATAACCGCGCAATTTCAAACCAAAAGCCATATTTTCAAAAACAGTCATGTGAGGATATAAGGCATAATTCTGGAAAACCATCGCAATATTACGATCCTTGGCAGGAACATCATTGACCACTCGATCATCAATCGAGATTTCTCCGGAAGTGATCTCTTCCAAACCCGCTACCATACGAAGAATGCTGGATTTTCCACAACCAGAGGGGCCTACTAAAACTAGAAATTCTTTATCAGCAATTTCTAGACTAACATTCTTAACGGCGTCTGCAAGGCCGCCTTTATAGGTTTTATGAAGATTTCTAATACTAATTCGTGCCATAATTTATTTCTTGAATAACTAGAAAGCGTTAGTTTATTAAAAACCTACTCTTTAAGCAATTAATTTTCTACATATTCAATCGTATGAGCAATGATACCCTTTAAATTTTGTCTTTCAACAATCATATCAATCATACCATGAGCTAAAAGAAACTCTGCCCTCTGAAATCCTGAAGGTAATTTCTGACGAATCGTTTGTTCAATGACGCGAGGGCCAGCAAAACCAATCAAAGCCTTAGGCTCAGCAATAATCACGTCCCCCACCCCTGCAAAAGAAGCCATAATCCCACCCATTGTAGGATTAGTTAATACCGAAATATATAAAAGGCCTGCTTGAGAATGACGAGCTAAAGCGGCACAAGTTTTAGCCATCTGCATTAAAGAAATAGCCCCTTCATACATGCGCGCACCGCCACCGGAAGCAGAAACAATAACGACAGGTAATTTATTCTTAGTGCCATATTCAATAGCGCGGGTAATCTTTTCTCCAACAACAGACCCCATCGATCCCATAATAAAACGAGAATCGGTCACAACCAGGACAGCTTTATGTCCTTCAATCTGACCATAACCGGTAATAACAGCATCAACCAAATCTGTTATTTCCTGATCTGCTTTCAATTTCTCTTTATACGTCTTAGGACCTTGGAAATCCAAAGGATCAGTAGACATCATTTGTGCATCAAACTCTACAAAGGTAGCTACATCTATTAGATGTTCCACACGTTCGGGAGCTGTTAATCCTAAGTGAAAACCACATTTAGGACAAACATTGAGATTATTCTTTAATTCTTTGGAATAGGCAGGCGATTCACAGCCAGGACATTTAGTCCAAATACCGGTTGGGATTTCTTTACGCTTAACTTTAATGAAGGTATAATTATCTTTACCGAATAAAGACATTTTAATCCATTTTATAAATGGTTAAACCTGAAAGAACCTTAGGATAAAAATAGGTTGTCTTAGGTGGCATCCGTTCATCATTTAAAGCAATTGTTTTAAGCTGTTTAATGAGAACAGGATTCAAAATAAAACCAGCATCCGCCTGTCCCTCTTGAACAGCTGTAATCACTTCCACTGGATCCTTAGAATAAATAATATCTTCTGAAGAAACACCTACCTGATCAAAAATAAACGATTTTAGAATTGCTGAATCCAAACTCTTATAATCGCGAGAACCTTCCTGCACAACCTTATCAATCAAGGTTTTGCTCTTTAAACGCAGCAAATACAAACCTTCTTTTTTACATAAACCTAAAGCATGTTCATTCTGTCCAGCACGAGCTAAAAGAACCAATAAATCAGTCTTATTTTTAATCTTATCGATGCGAAAATACTGCTCTAAGAGATTAACACTAATTGAAAACTTTTTAACAATACGATGGATAGGAAAAATCTGAAGATCTTTAGAATCAAGATTTGTAAAATACGTCATCACGTAATTGAACGGCTCTTTGCCGGTTGCATTCTTCTGCTTCTTTAATGCATCACGACGCATTTGATTGGCCACTTCAAAACGATGATGCCCATCACAAATAAATAAATTCTGTCCGCCTATAACATCCACAATTTGCTGAATCTTATCGGGATCAGCTAAGCGCCAAATCATATGTTTAACCTTATCGCCATCAACCGCTTCTAAATAAGGTTTTTGGCTAGCCAATTCTTTAAGAAACATTTTCTCAATAATATTCATTTTATCGCTATAGCCCACAAAAATAGAACTCAAGTCACTTTTTAGTGTAGACCAAAGGGTTAAACGATCCGTTTTAGCAGCGGAATGGGTGTGTTCATGAGGCAAAATTTTGACACCGGAATCTTCATTGAGATTTAAAAGAGCTAAAAATCCTGTACGAGTATACCTTTGACCAAAATAGGTGTAATCTTGCTTATAAAAATAAATGCAATACGCTTCATCCTGCTTTAAAACACCTTTTTTGAGCCATTCTTCGTAGGTTTTATGAGCGCGGGTATATTTATTGTCCTTAGCTGTATCTTTAGGCGCGTCCTTAGCCAACTCCAAACGGATAAAATTGTAGGGATTCTGTTTATAATAACCTTCCTGCTGCTCCTTGGAAATAACGTCATACGGTGGGCATATCACATCTGAAAGATTATCAACCTTCTCTTTATTATAAAAAACAGCATTAAATGGCTTGATCGCTGACATTTCTTATTCCTTTTCTTAGTTCTTTTAGAATCTTATAAATTTTAACCCCGCCGTAATGCTGCGGGGTTGTTAATGGAAGATAATACCAGAATCCTCTAAAAATGGAAATTAAAAATTAAAATAGGAACCTATTAAGCTACTCCTGCGAGTTCGGATCCAAGTCCCAATAAAGGACGAACATCTGCTATAGGAGTAATATTAATAATAATTGGTTCAACAGATTGAATCCCCTGAATCTTAATGCGTTCAATTAATGCTGGATCAAAAGTTACCTGTACCCCGCCATTAGCATCTTTTTGAATAATCATTCCCATATTAGCTGAGTTTAAATCGATACCGCCAACTTCATTGACATTCATGGCGCTATCTTTTATTGCTTCCTGAACAATATCTTCAATCCCTTGATTATAACGATGGCGCTGCCCAAGCCATGTCCATGTTTTTTGTGTCATTGTCTTAGAAAGATTAGCTTTTTCTATTGCCTTTTCTCTTATTTCTCCTTCATTTCGACCAGTCAAATAAAACTCTCTACTTCCTATAAAATTCTTTCCATCAGGACCATTGTAAATATCTATTTTCAGAGTTCTGCTCCCTGTTCTGGTGACTAGTTGAAGATCCAAGCGTTGTGTAGACTTATACACTACTGGAAAAGATGTGTGATAAATTTCCTCTCCTACTTCAGCAATATTTGCTTGAGTAAGAAGCTGACCCGGAATAAATTGTGTAGTCATTGCCGCGCTTGCAGAAACTTGAGCCAAAGCATTCTGAGATTGACTATCCAGCTCTGCCCCCCAACCATAATCCACTTTTTCTTCCATCAAAGAACTGCGAAGATTGAGCTTCAAAACAACTGGAATCTTTTCACCTGCACCTCCTTTGACAATATAGTTCACCGACAAAGATGATGGAATATGTGTTTGAAACACCTGCATTAATCTATTTTCAATATCCGTTGTTGATTCCAACACAAGAATTGCTGTTTTTCCCCCTATGGATACCCCTATCTCTCTTGGATAGGTATGAGTAATCTGACCATTTACAAAGTTGATAGTTGTTTGACTCTTTATTTCTGCCGTCATTGCGGCGTCGGGCTTTAAAGGAAAACCTACCCTCTTAAACTCCTCTATAATCTGTTTTTTGGTTACTTTGCCAAAATTATGATTAACGAATTGATACAAGCTTTGTTCTGTAGGAAATATTTCCAAAAATTGTTTTATTGTTTTAATCTCATGAAGAAAGATATAAGTTTGTGCTCTTACTGGTAGGTTTAAATCACCAAGACTTGAACCCTCTGTAAACGTTATCTTCTTAGTTGTTTTCGAGGCGTTATTACGCGTTAGAAATTCAAAAAAGTCTTTTATGTTAATAGTCATGGGATGAAAAAATTTATTCTTTATTTCTACTGTATCTGCAGCACTCACTATACGAAAATTCTCCACAATAATAGAACGAGCAGGAGCCTCCGTAATGCCAAGAACAGTGTATATACTAGGATTTGTTTTCCGTAACTCATTAGTCACATGTTCAGGCACAACAACGTTTTTAGGATGTTCCTTACACCAAAATAAACTAAAAGTTTTTTCTTTCCCATCAAACATCCAAAAAATGCTTCCAAAAACACCCACCTGATTATCTGGATGATTTTCTTTAAATTCATGGTGCCAATACCAACCGCCTTTCACCGTCTTAATGCTTACGAATGCCTGCTTTTCATTGACATTATGTTCTACTCTCAAAGGAGTGCCGTCATCCGCTTTAATGTCTCTGTAGTGGCCAAATGGAATTTCCATGTTATTGTCTGTTAAGGCTAAAGTCGGAAATTTAAGACGAGCTGTGATTGCTTCAATATCTTCCTCACGGAATCCCTGCATATTCATACTTTTACGTATATATTCCGCTAGTACAAGGGTATCTACATTGGGCCAAATAGTAAATATCGATCCTCTTCCTCTATCAATAAAACCTTCCTGAGGAGCTCCTTTTAAATTGAGATTAAACTCAGCTTTAATTTTATGTCCATAACTATGGCTTTCAACTAACTCGTTAAACCGGTCTACAAACTGTTTCACGTCTTCAGCCGTCATTGCGGCGCTGATCGGTGATACAGTAATTGATGGTTTTTGAATTGCTTGAATTTGTTGATCTATAAATTCAGGAGTAAAGCCCAACATTCCATTAGGATTAGATTCCAAACTTGCTATTCTTTCTTGTAATAATCGTACAGCCTTAGTTTTAGCCCACAATTCATTCTGAGATAGTTTTTCTCTAGCTAACCGAATATTCTTCTTTAATTCTTCGGCTGTCTCTACAGAAGATGTAAGTACCGAAGCATTTCTGGCAAAAAAGAGATTTACTAAAGCCGTCCGAACTTGATCTATCTCATCGCTTCTATTTGATACATTCATTGCAGCATCATAAAATGACCTTACCCTAAAATCTAATGAGTGCCCTGTAAGACTATTAAAAGAAAGCCCATTAAACCAGAATACTTTAACAAGAGGAACGTCTAGAGAATCTTTTATAACTAAAGGTTCACTGCCTGGAAATAAAGTCGTCTTAAAGTTCCCCTCTGGCTCTTCCACGCGGACACTATCCCCACGAGCCATAGTCCCTTTTAAAGTCCATTTTTTACCATCAGGAAAAAGCACCTCAC
Source organism: Candidatus Omnitrophota bacterium (assembly GCA_043742785.1). Taxonomy (GTDB): domain Bacteria; phylum Omnitrophota; class Gorgyraeia; order Zapsychrales; family Fredricksoniimonadaceae; genus JACQCF01. The sequence goes on along the minus strand of JAYTXU010000006.1, from coordinate 54,974 downwards.
TATAGTGCTTCTCTGTTTGAGGGACTTCCAGAGAATAAACATCAACACCCGACACATGAATTTCTTTTGTTGTCATTGCTGCGTTTTCGTTAATGTTTTCTAAAACAGTTCTAAGAAAAACATCTGGGGGTATCGATGTATCATTTAAAAAAACTGTTCTTAGTTCTTCTTGGGTTGTAGGTCCTTTTGCTCTCTTATAAATGACAGTTGAAGGGCTATCGACAACTATTTTTGAATTCTTTCCTGGAAGACCTCGAAGTCTAAAACCATTTTTGTCAGTAACAAGAAATTTTGCTCCACCTCCAAATTTAGGCCCAGCCCCAGAGTCACTAAAAGCTATAACCTGTCTTCCATTCTCAGTAACAATTAAATGTCCAGTGATAACCCTTCGTTCGTCTTCAGTCAATTTCAAGAAATCATGCATAGGTAAATGGCCTGTAATGAAACGATTAAGACCATTAGCATCCAACACTTTTTTAAGACCAACATCTCTTAAAGCTCTTGCAACATGACTAACCTTAGCTTCAGTAGTATTATCTGCGTACCAACCATTGACTATTGTTATAGCCTCTTGAATGACTTTGATAAGAGTCTCATTATCAGGAGCATCTCTTATATCTTTGGCAATAGCATCAAGCCCTTCCCAAAAAGGTGATGCTCTTTCTCCGCCTTTACCACGATAATGTTTTGCTCTGTAATTAAAATAAAATTCCCCAGTATCGGGATCTATTGGCAAAAACGCATGAAGCATATCTGTTTGCATAATATCCCTAAGATGAAGGTTATATTTTTGCTTAAAAAATTGAGTGGCTTCTTTTAATATTCTTACTCCTTGTAAAGTAGAATTGTCATCTAAATAATTAGCAGGAGTAACTACTTGCTCTCCCCCATGATAAGTATCATTAATTTCCTTAAACACAGAGGTTCCCCATCCATTATGATAAGCCCAATCCATGGCCCACCATTCAGGAGATGTATAATTTTGACTATTAATAGCTTCAAAAATACGCCACCATGGTTGAGTTCCCCCTTTATCAGGATCAATATGCTCTTCTAAAGTTTTTTTAAGTCCTGGAATAATATGATTTTTTATTAAATTAATTGCAGAAAGCCAAGCTTCTTGCTTTGCGGAATCAAGTTCAATCTTTCTTTCTACATAAAGATGATCATAGATAACTTCAAATTCTTTTAATAAATTTTCCCACCATACTATTGATACTAAGCCGACAGCTTTAACTCCCGTTGAAACATCCCCTACATCCGGATTAAATCCTCTTAACTTATTCCAAACCCGACCAGAAGCAGTCGTACGAGACCATCTCTTCTTACCATCTTCAGACATTCCATTAACTATTGTTTCAAACATGTTTTCTACTTCTTTGACTGATTTATTCCATCTGTTTTTCTGTTGAGTTTGATGAAATTCTCTAAATTCATACAATTCTTTTGCCCACCAAGATAGCTTTCTAGTATCAGGTTTATCTTTGTGAAGCTGTTGTAATAAAAATCTGACGTCTCCTCCACCTTTTTGTGCACCATAACTATCCTTATATCCATAAAATTCAAAACCATCATAAAAAGGAAGGTGCATACCTATCAAATTCATAAACATCCATTGATCATGATTCCCAATGATAAAATCTGAAATATTCGCTTCTATTAATTCTTTTGAACGTAAAAGAACCTTAATACCAAAAGGCCCACGATCAACAAAATCACCTAGATTATGTATAAACAATTGCTTTCTAAAATCAGAAAGTTTTATTTCAAATTGATTAAATTGTTCATCAATTGTCTTGTTGGGATCTAAAACAAAATTAGCGGGTATTTTTTGTCCAGCAGGAACAGAACGAAACATATCCAATAATAAAAAATCAAATTTATCTATTGTTCCGTGCTCATCTGAAATTATAAAGATACTTGGAATATTTCCACTGTTTGGATTTCTAAGTGTAGATTCTATTTCACCTGCTAATTCCTGCGGAGTCATTCCTAACTGTGGAGTGCTTCCTAACAGCTTATTAATAGTCGTCAACATTGCCGCACTTGAATCATTCTTGGCGGCATCTAAATCAATGTTAGAACTCTTAATTCTGTTAACTGTATTAGCCTTAGGATCTCTTTCTACATTCCTTCTTTCTTGTTCTTGAATTTCTTGCCAGCGTTTATCAAGTTCATCCGCAATCTCCTGTAACTGCTTATTTCTCGCTGTCAAACTAACGACGCTATCTATAGAGGATCTTTGATCATAAATGCTCTGCGCTTCAGCCATCAGTCTAGTTGTAGAATTATAATAATAGTCTGGATCTTGATTCTTTAAATCTTCCCCTAAGGTGATGATTTCTTTGTAAAGCCTTTCGAGTGTTTTTTTTACTTTAAATAAATCTTGAGAGTTTGCTGTTTCCTTTTTAGTTAACTCTAAATCGTTTTGAACCCCGTTTCCATTTAACCCTGTCATAACTTTGAAATTTACAAGACTACCCCCGCTTTCTAAATTCCTTGGTGCAAAGTGAACAACGCTTAACATCGCAGGAGATACATCAAAACCACCCGAAAAATACTTTCTTGGAATAGCTGGGCCATTAACTTGAGCGTCTTCCTTGATATAGTTAAACACGCCCTTCTTGTACGCTTTGAGATATTGCTGATAGATTTGTTCTTTGACGGAAGGATCGCTTAAGTCAACGCCTTTGACAGTGTTTTTGTCAGCATAGATCTGATTTAACAGCGCTTCTTTGAGATTCTTTTTGTACCAGCTGGCAAGGATAAGTGAATTAAAGATTTGACGGAGCGTGGAAAAGTTCTTACCTGAATTAACTTCTTTTTCAAGTTCAGGGATGACGATGTCTCGCACTATTTGTGAACCAATGGTGTTAACCGATTCCTTGTCATTCCCGCGAACCTGCCTGCCGACAGGCAGGAGCGAGATATCCATATTCTGGATGCCCGTTTTCACGGGCATGACAGTGGAAGAATGTTTGGACATTGCTAAGTAGTCTTCTTCTAAAAGCACCTTCAAATGTCCATCTACCACAAAAGCCGTCTGCCCATGTTCATAGACGGTGGCTTTATCGGCTAAAATCCAAACCTTATTAAATGTATTCACCGGAATATTTGTTGTTCCATACTTCTGCTGAGCCTTTGTGAAAACTTTATCCCAAAATTCTCGACCTAAATCTTTTTCAGGATAAATAAGCGAAGCTGTTAATTGTTTAAGAATATAATCTTCGGATAAAAGGTCTCTTCCTAAAGCGGTTTGCCCCAAGGCCTCAGGAGCCATACGATCTTTTTCATACGGAGAAAGATTAACCCAAAGGTCTTTTTCAGGGATGGTGAGACAAGCAAAGAAATATTTGATTAAACGGTCAGCTTGAGTTCTTAGTTCTGCATCTTGGGTGGATAATTTAGAATTCCCCGTATCCACCACAAAATCGAACATGAAGGGATTATCTTTATGTACAGTCAATCCTTTAATTAAGACTGGTTCAAAGCTTTGGCTTAAGGAAACCATTGTGCCAGGTTCTGGCAGAGATACTACTGACTGAGCATAGCTTCGACTTGGCGGAAAAACACCTGTAGTCAAGAATGCTATGATAATGATGCTCGCAATAAAGCGTCTAAGCATTGTTAATCCTTTTTCCTATAAAAACCATTGAAGAGGGGCCCATCTACTATTGAGTAAGGATGCCACAGAAACAGGTCATTGTCAATGTTGCAAACCTTTGATGTATAACAAGATATGATATTGCTGAATATTTAATTATTTAATTTCTATATACTAGGGGTGGCAACCGCAACCTGAGCCGCAAGAACCAGTAGATGGTTTTGTTGCAGGTACAGCAGGAGAGCCTACCGGTGAAGTAGGTTTTGTTTCGGAGCTGGCTGGAGAAGCTGGTCTAGATTCCGAAGCAGGAACAGACTTCTTCTTATAATCGGTTTCGTAAAATCCACTGCCTTTAAAAATCATACCTGCACCACTACCAATTAAACGAGCAAGCTTGTTCTTCTTACATTTAGGACATTTGGTGAATTTAGCTTCGGTCATAGATTGCAATTCTTCAAATTCATGACCACAAGCTGTACATTCGTATTGGTATGTTGGCATATTATTTAAATGCTTTTTTCAACTTTTCTTTAAAACTTCCTTTAGGACTTTCACCTAATTCCTTGGCAAATTCTTCTAAAGTCTCACGCTGACGGTTATTTAAACTGGTCGGTACTTCAATCATCACTCGTACAAAAAGATCTCCTGGACCTTGACCATGAACACCTGGCATCCCGTGTCCCTTTAATCTAAACATCTTCGCTCCTTGAGTGCCCGAAGGAATTTTCATCTCAACGGCTTCTTTAAGAGTCTTCACCTTTACATCTCCACCTAAAGCAGCCTTAGCAAAACTAACAGGAACATCCATATATAAATTTTCACCATCACGTTTATAAACGGCATGCTCACGAACCTTGATAAATAAGTAAAGATCTCCGCTACCACCTTGGCCAACTTCTCCCTCACCTCGTACACGAAGCTGAGAATCGTTATCCACTCCAGCTGGAATGCTGACATCAATATTGCGAACAACACGCTTCAAGCCATGCCCCGAACATTCCACACATTGTTCTGTAATTGTCTTTCCCCGACCCCGACATTGACCGCAGGTTTGAGCCATACGAAAGAATCCTGAAGACATCACCACCTGTCCTTGCCCCTTACAAGTTGGACATGTTTTTAAAGCTGTCCCATTCTTAGCCCCAGTCCCATCGCATTGCTTGCAAAATTCATGTCGAGGAACACGGATATCTTTTTTTACACCGCTAAATGCTTCTTCGAGGGTTAATTCCACTTCGTATTGAATATCTCGCCCGCGGGCGCGACCACTGGATCTACCGCCTCCACCTATTTCAAACTCACCGCCGAACATCTTTCCTAAAACATCTCCAAGACCTGCTCCTTCAAAAATGCTTGAGAAATCAGCGCCGCGGAAAATATCTTCTGAAGTATAGTTCTGGTCGATGCCCTGATGACCATGCTGATCATAGGTTTGTTTCTTTTGAGGATCAGAAAGAACACCATAAGCTTCGGAAATTTCTTTAAATTTCTCCTCAGCACCCTTTTTCTCTGCCTCAACCACACGATCCGGATGATACTTAAGAGCCAGAGATCGATAAGCCTTCTTAATCTCAGGAATGCCTGTGTTCTTTGGAACGCCTAGAATTTCGTAGTAATCTTTCTTAGACATTATTTATCTGAGCTCGCTTTAAAATCTGCATCAATGACATCATCCTTACCCTTTTCACCAGCTCCTGCTGATTGATTCCCTTGATCGGAGCCTTCAGCTGCACCTGACCCTTGTGAACCAGCACCAGCGGTACCAGCGTCGGAAGATGCTTGAGCAGATGTTGCCTTGTACATCTCTTCGGCTAATTTATGGCTAACCTTCTGTACTGCTTCAGTTGCCGTTTTAATCTTATCAGCACTTTTTCCATTGATAGCTTCTCTTAAAAGAACTAATTCTTTCTCAACATTTTCTTTATCTGTAGCCGTTACTTTATCGCCATAATCTTTAAGGGCTTTCTCAGTGGAATACAATAAAGTATTCGCTTGATTAAGAAGCTCTGCTTCTTCACGGCGTTTTTTATCTTCATCAGCAAACTTCTCCGCTTCCTTAACCATTTTCTGAATTTCATCATCAGAAAGCTTGGTCTTTGCTGTAATTTGAATTTTTTGCTCCTTACCAGTTGCTTTATCCTTAGCCGTAACATGTACGATGCCGTTGGCATCGATATCAAAGGTTACTTCAATCTGAGGAATACCGCGCGGTGCTGGAGGAATGCCCACCAAGTCAAAACGGCCTAATTCGGTATTGTCACCCGCCATTTGACGCTCGCCTTGAAGCACTCGAATGGTCACAGCCGTCTGATTATCATCAGCTGTTGAAAAAGGCATCGCCTTCTTTGTAGGGATGGTGGTGTTACGTTCAATCATTTTGGTAAATACCCCACCCATGGTTTCAATCCCTAAGGACAATGGTGTGACGTCTAACAATAATACCTCTTTAGCATCTCCGGTGATAATAGCTCCTTGAATAGCAGCACCCAAAGCCACGCATTCCATAGGATCGATTCCACCTTCAATTTTTTGACCAACTTCCTTCTCTAAGAATTGCTGCACAATCGGCATACGAGTAGGACCACCAACTAAAACAATTCTATCAATTTTCACTTCTTCCCCTAATTTACCAGAAGCATCTTTAATGGCCTGACGCACAGGTCCACGGCAGCGGTCAACAATGGGAGAAATCAAACTCTCTAATTTAGCACGCTCAACTTTAATGTTTAAATGCTTAGGGCCTGTGGCATCGGCCGTGATATACGGCAAGTTAACTTCGGTCGCAACCGTGCTGGATAATTCCACCTTGGCTTTTTCTGCAGCTTCACGTAGACGCTGAAAGGACATCTTATCGTTCCTTAAATCAACGCCGCTTTCCTTTTTAAACTCATTGGTAATGAAATCAATCAAGACATTATCCATGTCGGTACCGCCTAATTGATTATCCCCACTGGTTGACAATACTTCGAATGTAGCAGCCTTAGCTGCTTCATCCCAACCCATTTCCAGGATGGTAACGTCCAAGGTACCGCCGCCCAAATCAAAGACCATGATCTTCTGTTCTTTACCCGCTTTATCCAAACCATAGGCTAAACATGCCGCCGTTGGTTCGTTGATAATGCGCAGAACTTTCAAACCTGCAATTTCACCAGCATCCTTGGTTGCTTGACGCTGATTATCATTGAAATAAGCAGGGACAGTGATCACAACCCCTTCCACTGTATCGCCTAAAAATTTCTCAGCATCAGATTTAATCTTTTGCAAAATAAAAGAACCTACTTGTTGAGGAGTATATTCCTTACCCAACACTTTAAATTTGAAATCCGTTCCCATCTTACGCTTAGAGGCATAGATCGTCCCTTCCGAATTAATCGGCGCCTGACGACGGGCTGGCTCACCAACGAGCAATTGACCTTCCTTGGTGAATGCCACAAACGAAGGGAATGCCTTACCTGATGCAACACCGGCGCCTTCAGCTGAAGGGATAATTACCGGACGACCACCTTCCATCACGGCCGCTGCCGAGTTGGATGTTCCTAAATCAATTCCAATTACACGTGCCATATATCATCTCCTGTTTATGAGTTAGTATTCTTTGCAACCATATTCCCTATTACTTGCTTTGCGTTAGGGATTTTTTGCTACTTTTACTTTTGCGGTTCTAACTACCTTACCGCCTAGGGTATATCCTTTTTGAAACTCTTCCATAATATGTCCGTCGGGTAAATCACCCGATTCACCCTGCATTAAAGGCTCGTGGCAATTAGGATCAAAAACCTTCCCTACAGATTCAATCGCTTTAACATCATTCTTCGTCATCAACTCGCGTAAGTTGTTGAAAACCATTTCTAAACCTTTAACTAAATTTGCATCTGTTCCTTCTTTTGCTTTAAACGCATTCAGCGAACGCTCTAAATCATCATAAAGTTTCAAACATTCAATAATCACTTCTTCATGCGCGTATTTAATCAATTCTTGACGATCCCTCTCATGACGCTTGCGCATATTGTCAAACTCAGCTAAAAGCCTAACATACTTATCTTTTTCCACAGACAAGGCAAGTTTTAAACCTTCCACATTATCTGCTTTAGGCTCCTGCATTTGTTCTGTAGCTTCTGATTGTGACAAAATTTCTTCTTCTGGGTTTTGAACTGTTTCGTCCATAACCATGCTCCACCTTTTCTTTAATGACTAAATAAGTCTGATATATAGTCGAGGGCAGAAACAACCCGTACATAATTCATACGTGTTGGTCCCAATACCGCAATGCGGCCTGTTAATCCGTCCTTTTCAAAACTAGAGACAGCTAAGGAGCAACCATCCATATCTTTAAGAGCCATTTCGTGACCTATATAGATCTCTATTTTATGATCTAAATCACGATTAATCAATTCCAACAGACGTTCCTTCTCCTCTAAGATTCTCAAAATCGCCTGAATCTTCAAAATGTCCGTACTTTCATGATACCCAACCACATGACTGGTTCCTTTTAGAATAATTTTACTGCCCCAGCCATCAATAGAAATAATGCTCGTATAGTGGGTCAAATCGCTAATCACCTCAGAGGTCTTTTCCATCAAGGTCTCAAGATGTGACAAATAACGTTTGTGCTCGGACTGAATACGTTTCTTTTCTTCTTCTAAAAGTTGAATCTCATTCATCAGGTGATCAACGTAATATCGATACCCGCTCTGAGTGGGAACACGCCCAGCAGACGTATGAGGATGACTTAAATAACCCTCTTCCTCTAATTCAGCTAAAATATTACGCACCGTTGCAGGCGACACATCAAGTTTATTGCCTTCGGCAATGGAATGAGAACCCACCGGAGTAATTGTCTTAATGTATTGACCAATAACAAGGGCCAATATTCTGTCTTTGCGCTGCTGGATGTCATTTTGTCTGGCTACCATAAAATCTTTTCTGTTTAGCACTCTAAATGTTTGACTGCTAAAGTATAACAACTCCTTAAAATTTGTCAAGAAACTATTACCAACTCTAGAAATATTTCTTAGTCAACGAATAGCCCATCAACAAAACTAAAATAACAGCTGAGGCAACCTGCCAAGAAGAATCTACGCAATGACCAGCTTGACCAACGCTCTGACGAATATTGATAAGCCAATTGGCATAAAGACTGTTCAATAAAATCCCAAAACCAAGAGCACAAACTGCAATAGAAGATACATAAATAACCAAGGCCCTTGCTCCCAAAAATCGATAAACCATCACCATGGTTGTCACGTTGGTTGCAGGCCCTACAAGTAAAAAGACTAGCGCTGCCCCAGGAGAAGCTCCTTTGAGCAAAAGACTGGCAGCAATGGGCGTTGAAGCAGAAGCACAAATATATAAAGGGATACCTATGACCAGCATCAAAAGCATAGAGCTTAACCCTCCGCCTAAAAATTTTTCAATAATGGAAGAAGGAACAGCATACGAAATAACCCCTGAGAGAATCAAACCAAAAAATAACCATCCTGCCATGTCCCCTAAAAGAGTAACGAAAGAATAATGAAAACCTTCTAACAAACGATTAGGCCAGCTTTTAATCTGATGATGCTCTTTAATGGAGCAACACCCTTCTTTGGGCTCTTCTATTTTGTTCTGAACACTAGCGCGGTCGAAGAAATTTTCCACGATACCTGCAATAATAGCTGTCACAAAAGCAGCTACGGGGCGAAAAATTGCCATTAAAGGATCAAGTAAGGAAAAAGAAAGCATAATCGAATCTAATCCCGTCTCTGGAGTAGCAATAAGAAAAGATGTGGTTGCCCCCCTACTTGCACCACTTTTTCTTAAAGACATCGCCATAGGGATAACTCCGCAGGAGCACAAAGGCATAGGCACACCTGCCGCCGCTGCCACAAATACGGAGCGAAAATTATTCTTACCTATCCATGCAGTAATCTTCTCTTTAGGAATAAAGCTTTGAACAATCCCTGAAAAGAAAAATCCTAAAAGGAGATACGGCGATACTTGCAAAAACGTATGGATAATTTCATCTAGAAAAAGCATAAGAATACGATAATTGAAAGACAATAAAAAAGGTAGTTAAATAACTTCTATTACCAAGTCCTCTCCCTGTGCATTCACAAATATTTTCTGGCCTTCTTTAATTTCTCCTTGCAAAAGTCGCAAAGCAATTGGATCCTGAACCAAACTTTGAATTGTCCTTTTTAAAGGTCTAGCCCCGTAAACCGGATCATAGCCCTGACACGCTAAAACTTCCTTGGCCGCTTCCGTCACATCTAACGCTATATTTTTTCCAGCTAGACGACTTTTTAAAATATCCAACTGAAGATCAACAATTTTCTTAATTTGGATTTTCTCCAAACGTTTAAACACAATAGTTTCATCCACACGATTTAAGAATTCAGGACGAAAATGAGCCTGAAGTGCTCTTTGAATATGATTTTCAATTTGACGCTGATCCGTCATCTCAGCAATATCTCCAGTCCCAATATTCGATGTCATAATCACAATCGTATTTTTGAAATTCACAACCCTACCCTGAGAATCGGTCAACCTTCCATCATCCAATAATTGCAAAAGGACATTAAAAACATCCGGATGAGCTTTTTCAATCTCGTCAAAAAGAACAACGGCATAAGGTTTACGGCGAATAGCCTCGGTTAATTGACCTCCTTCATCATAACCCACATAACCTGGAGGAGCACCAATCAATCGAGAAGTACTGTGCTTTTCCATATACTCACTCATATCAATACGGACAATGGCATTTTCATCATCAAATAAAAACCATGCTAAAGATTTAGCCAATTCCGTTTTACCAACACCGGTAGGCCCCACAAAAATAAAAGAACCCAAGGGACGATTAGGATCACTTAACCCCGTGCGAGAACGGCGAATACAGGAAGCAATAGCATCGATAGCCTTGTCTTGACCAACAACTCTTTTCTTTAAGACATCTTCCATATGCACAAGCTTCTCAGTCTCTGCCTGCAAAAGCTTCGATAAAGGAATCTTAGCCCATTTAGAAATAATCTCCGCAATATCCTGATCATCCACCTCTTCCTTAAGCATACCTCCATCTTTTTGAAGCTTTTCTAGCTCTTTATTCTTAACTTCTAAATCTTTTTGTAAACCAACCAAGATACCGTAACGAATTTGGGCAACCTTGTTTAGATCTCCAATTTTTTCCGCCTTGGCCTCTTCTAATTTCGTCGTTTCAATTTCTACCTTAATAGAACGTATCCGATCGATGATCGCTTTTTCTGCCTGCCAACATACACGCATCTTTTTATTGTCTTCTTTTAAAGAAGCTAATTCTTCCTCTATCTTCTTTGTACGCTCCTTAGAAGCAGCATCGGACTCTTTCTTTAACGCCTGACGTTCAATTTCTAATCGACGAATCGTGCGCTCACTTTGATCCAACTCTTGAGGCATGCTATCGATTTCAATGCGAAGACGTGAGGCTGCTTCATCAATTAAATCAATCGCTTTATCCGGCAAGAATCTCTCTGTAATATAACGCTGACTCATGACTGCGGCCGCAATAATGGCAGAGTCCTTTATACGCACTCCATGATGCACCTCATATTTTTCTTTAAGGCCACGTAAGATAGTAATCGTATCTTCTACAGATGGTTCATTAACCATCACTTGTTGGAATCTACGTTCCAACGCTGCATCCTTCTCTATATATAGACGATATTCATCCAAGGTTGTTGCTCCAATACAACGCAACATCCCACGGCTTAGAGCAGGTTTAAGCAAATTAGCGGCGTCCACACTTCCCTCCGCTCGTCCTGCTCCAACAATTGTATGTAACTCATCAATGAATAAAATAACGGATCCATCATTTTCTTCAACCTCCTTTAAAACACTTTTTAATCGGTCTTCAAACTCTCCTCGGAATTTCGCACCAGCCACCAATGCTCCCATATCTAAGGTCACAACTCTTTTATGCTTCAATCCTTCTGGAACATCCCCCGTAAAAATCCTTTGTGCTAAACCTTCAACAATAGCTGTCTTACCTACCCCTGGTTCACCGATTAATACTGGATTATTCTTAGTGCGGCGTGATAAAACCTGAATGACACGGCGAATTTCTTCTTCACGTCCAATGACAGGGTCTAATTTGCCTTTACTGGCCAAATCAGTTAAATCCTTGCCAAATTTCTCTAAAGGCTTTTGTAAATTTTGTTCTGGTTGTTGTTGATTCATATTTTTACCCCCCTTAATTATCACTCTACTATTATGACTGCTAGAAATAAAACCTAAAAAATGAGGACATGTCCTCGTCGTACATTCCATACAATTAGCACTCTTTACATCTGAGTGATAATATAACATAGTTTTGGAACTTGTCAAGTAGCTCAAACTTACAACGCCGCTTTGGTAAGAAGACCTGCGGTTTTATCAGGTAGGATTGCTTTTAGGCGAATGCCCTTAGCAAGGTATTTAACTTCCAAAACCTTGCCTTGAGCATAGGCTAGATTAACTAAATCCATACGGTCGCTCTTTAGAACCACATCGATTTCTTTAGATCTTTCCCTGAGAGCTTCTTCAATGCTTAAAAGCAAGGATTGAATATTTTGTCCATTCAAAGCTGAAACCCCTACCAGCCATTGATGATTATCTTTGAATTCTTTAAGACGACCCCTGTCCTCTAACTTATCAATCTTATTTAAGACTAAAATAGTTGGCTTCTCAAAAGCTTTGAGTTCTTTTAAAACCTCATTAACCGCTGTATAAAAATGCTGATAATTAGGATTACTAATATCCATCACGTGCAGCAGAAGATCCGCCTGTTCTACCTCTTCTAATGTCGCTTTAAACGCTTCGATCAAACCATGTGGTAAGTCGTGCATAAAACCAACTGTGTCTGTTAAAACAACCTTACGATGATCCGGTAAAAGTGTCTGACGAGAAAGAGAGTCTAAAGTAGTAAAAAGCCCATCGTGGGTACGGGTCGCTGCTTCGGTAATCATATTTAACAATGTGCTTTTGCCTGCATTAGTATAGCCCACCAAGGCAATCGTTGGAATCATTTGGTCTTGACGCTTTTTACGTTTAGTCTGACGGCTTTGAGTAACCTGTTTCAACTCTTTCTTTAATTTATCAATACGATCTGAAATTCTTCTGCGGTCTGTTTCCAATTTTGTTTCACCTGGACCTGATGTTCCAATGCCCCCGCCCTGTCTGGATAATTCCGCTCCCTGCCCTGTAAGCCGCGGCAACCTGTACTGTAATTGAGCTAACTCCACTTGCATCTTGCCTTCCATACTTTTAGCATTACGAGCAAATATTTCTAAAATCAACTGAGTACGGTCAATCGTTTTAATTTCAAAATCCTCTTCCAAATTTCTCTGCTGCACCCCTTTTAGATCATGGGAAACAATCACACAATCAATACCCCCTAATCCACACAAGGCTGCAATCTCTTCCACCTTACCCTTGGTGATTAAATGACTCGCTGTAGGCGGCTGACATTTACAAAAAACAGTATTAACTACTTCTCCACCGGCAGATTGGATAAGCTCTGTCATCTCTTCAGCTTCTTCATCCGGAGACCAGCTACTTCTATTGTCTAAATTAACAATCGCTAATAATATTTTTTCGCTCATGCTTCTATTCGCTTTCTTATCTTCTCAACAACCTCTTGTGCCGTTTGATTGTCAATATCTATCCACTCTACTCTTTTATCACGACGAAACCAGGTTAATTGCCTTTTAACAAAATGACGCGTATTCATCTTCATTAAATATTTAGCTTGGGATAAATCGTACTCCCCTGCTAAATATCCGCCCACCTCTCTAATACCAATAAGAGTGCGAGCCGTTGTACTTAAAGATAGCTCCGAAATTTGACGAATTTCTTCAACCAATCCCCACTCAAACATTTGATCCACACGCGCTTCTACTCGATTATACAGTTCTTCCCGGGAACGATTCAAAGCAAAAATCTTAATAGGCGTTTGGCCCCAAAGCCCCTGACGCTGTGTCTGCATCTGAGACATCGGTATTCCTGCTGTCATACAAACTTCCAGAGCACGAACAATTCTTTTAGCATCATGAGGATGAATCTTACCGGCCACGGTTGGATCTAGATCTGAAAGCTTACGATGCAGCGAACTAATCCCATCGACAATGGCCTGCTTCTGCAACTTTTCCCGCAAGAGAGGATTTCGGCTAAGCTCTTCAAAAATACCATCTAACATCACAGTCATATACATCCCACTGCCGCCGCAGAAAATCACAGACTTATTCCTTTTTTGGATATCTTCTATCGTTCTTAAAGTTATTTCACGAAAAGTTCCCACGTTAAAATCATCTGTCACAGAAACCAAATCCAAACAATGATGCTTTGCTTCTCTTATCTCATCCTTAGATGGCTTGGCACTAGCAATATTAACTTCTTTATAAACCTGCATAGCATCGCAAGAAATAACCTCTGCGGATAATTGTTCTGCTAATAAAAGAGATACTTCTGTCTTACCAACAGCGGTAGGGCCTACAATAAAAATAATGGGGGATTGCTTCACGGGTAAATTAAGGTTGGTAGTCCCAAATGAGATAATTTTGCCTCAAGAGTTTTGGCATCCGACAACGAAGTTGTTTGTCCAATACGCACACGATAAAATCTTTTATTATCAAACGAGGTCGTTTCAACAATATAGACATACTGTCCATTAGATCTTAACTGCTCCATCAACTGTACAGCTTTATCTTGATCTAAAAACGATCCCACCTGAACTGCAAAATATTCCTTCTCTTCCATAAGATTTTGAGCAATAGACGCCTCTAAACTTTTAGGAAATTCATTAATAACTATCTGTAAATATTCTTTAGCTTCCTTCCATTGAGTTAATTTCAAATGAATACGAGCTATTTTAAGATAAATTGAACTTAGAAATGAAGAGTGCGGGCTTTTACTTAGCAAATCTTTACTGTCTTTTAAAGCTTCTTTATAAAGACCTGGCACATAAAGAGCTTCTACCATTCCTAAGGCGGCTCGATCATAAAGATCCTGTGAATTAGCTGCTAACATAACAATTTGAAATGCACTTCTAGCTTCAACATACTGTCCTAAACGTAATTGACTTAATCCCAAATAATATTCTGCCTCAATGCGATCCTTAGGGTTAGCTGTGCTTTTTAAAATACCAACCGCTAAGATTTTAGCCTGTTTGTAATCTTTATTCATAATGGCGGCTTCCATGTCTAAGTTTGAAGAATACGACAAAGAAATAGAACTACATACAAAAACCATTAGAAGAAATATTTTTAATTTCATTTTTAACCCTTGTCCACCGTCTAAGCAGATTTCAAAGCTTGCTTAAGATCTGCTATTAAATCATCCACCCCTTCAATACCAACGGATACGCGTACTGTTTCCTTGGTTATACCTGAAGCTTTAAGCCCTGCCGACCCCATGGAAGCATGGCTCATAAACCATGGAGATTCTGTTAAAGACTCAACACCACCTAAGGATTCTGCCAAAGCAAAATATTGAACCTTCTTAAAAAATTTATTAAGAGAAACCTTCTTAGTATTTAGTTCAAAAGAAAGCATCGCTCCAAAACCTTTCATCTGTTTCTTGATAAGCTCTGGCTGTGGATGACTCTTAAGCCCAGGATAATAAACCTTCTTCACATTAGGATGTGATTCTAAGAAATGAGCAATCTTGATAGCATTGACCTGATGAGCTTCCATACGAGGAGCCAAGGTCTTAGCGCCACGTAAAACCAGCCATGCATCATAGGGGGATTGAGAAACGCCTAAAGCATTAACCAGATAACGGCCACGATCCTGCACTTCTTTATTCCCATAAACAATAGCTCCACCCACTACATCACTATGACCATTGATATATTTGGTCGTTGAATGCACAATCATATCAGCACCGAATTCAAAAGGTTTCTGAAAATAAGGAGACAAGAATGTGTTATCAACAACGGATAAAGCTTTTGCTTTCTTAGCAATTGCGATAACTGCTTCTAAATCAACAATGTTAAGTAAAGGATTGGAAGGTGTCTCAATCCAAAACATTTTTGTAGCCTTGGTTACTTCTGACTTTACCTTCTTTAAATCTCTCATATTAATAAAAGAAAATTTATACCCCATAGGTTTAAGAACAGCATTAAACAAACGATAAGTTCCGCCATAGATATCATCACCAGTAATAATATGATCCCCTGGTTTTAAGAAAAACAATACTGTGGTGATTGCTGACATTCCTGTAGAAGTTGCAGAAGCATTAACTCCTCCTTCTAAAGCAGCAATATTATCTTCCAAAGCTGCGCGCGTTGGATTACCGCTTCTAGTGTAGTCATATCCTTTATTCTTTCCGATTTCATCAAAAAAGAACGTCGATGTGGGATATATAGGAGTAATCACCGAATTGAATGTCTTATCAATGTTCACACCCGTGTGAACGCTTTTAGTACGAATATCCATAACTATCTCCAAGTAATTGCTGCTAATCAAACAAGATCGGTATTCTAACACTTTTAAGTATTTTTGACAAAAATAAAACCTTTTACCCTTCCTGCTTGAGGATCTTTTATTTTTGAAGTCATTGTGATCTTATCTTCATCTATGCATTCCTCTTCAAATTTTACCACCAACTTCCTAGTTGGTTTAGAACGATTGTGAACCTTGGACACCGGCTCCTGCCCTAAAAAACAGCCCTTGGTAAAAGAAACAAATGTAACTTCATCTATATTCAGGATAAATTCATCCAGCTGATAATCGACGCCTAATAAAGGAAGATTATTATTAAGCCTAAACAAAATAAATTCCTCTTGGTGTACTTGAGAAAAAATCTCTTTGTCCTTTAAGACTAACTGTGCGGAGTCGATATCTATATAAGCATATACTGGTGGGCGCCCAATCTGAATGCCACTGATCTTTGCGTATCGCTCCAAATGTTTTAAAAGACCTTCCACTGCCAGAGAAGGAACGATAATCAAAATTTCATTATCACTGACTATCTGCTGACGAAAGGTCGATACAATACGGCCATGCAGGTTTAAAAAAGCGTTAAAGGGTTGATCCAAGCTATTGGCTGTTAATCCTTGGAGAAAGTTGGCCGCATTACCTTTAAGATTCAAAACCGTGTCGTTTAATTTGAATAAATGCATAGATTAAGATTTTACAAACTACAGATTGGTAGAAGGCACAGCTTTTATCTTATAGATATCCTCGTTAAGCTTTGCACTCTGGAAAGTACAATCAATATCTGGACTTATTTCATCCCGATAAGTGATAAAGGTTGAACTTCCAAATGAAGTGCTTTTAGCACAAGAAAATGACGGTAATTTTGAAAGAGGCATAATTGAATCAAGGTCTTGGAGTAGTTGTCTTACCAGTTCAGGAGAGACGTCGTATGTAAGGCTCTTATATTTGATAGCCTGCTTCCCAAAAGGAGATGTAGTAATATGTCCTGAAGTTTCAATAATCATGCGCCAACCCCCAGAATTCGTTGATCCGGTATTTTCAACAATCACTACATTCGAATTTGTGTCAGCTTCACTTTTTTGAATTGTGAAACTAAAAAACATTAATACCATCATTAGTGCATATGCCTGATTCTGGTTAATCAATAGTCTTCTTTTATTCATATTTACTTTTTCTCCTATGTTATTCTTATCGAGAGCCTGATTAAATTCTAGAAATCTTACCTGCCAAAACCAAAGCTTCTTGCTTTGTTGTTACCTTCCCTAAAGCTTGTGCTTCTTGAACACCGGTTAAAATTTTGGTAAACAGCGGTGAAGGTTTAAGTTTAAGTTTCTTAATTAAATCATTGCCAGTCAACAATCTCACCAAGGGCTTCTTATTCTTATCTTCAATAACCCTATCGATCACCTGCCAACAAGTTTTCTTGTGATGTTCAAATTTTGCTTTCGTGGTCAACAGCCCACGTGTTGCTCCCTGATCAGCCAAAGCTAACAAGAGAACGCTTAATGCTTCTTCCTTGGTATCGCGTAAAAATCTAAAAATCATCCGTTCGGAAAGTTTTTTGAAATTCGACAAATACCCAGGACGCAAATGCCACGTCACCTGATCCTCTAGAAAATACCGCTCTTTAACCGAAAGCTTTAATTGTTTAGCAATCAAACGTGTGATCCCAGCACCTACATGCTCATGGCCATGAAAGGTCATACGATCTTTTTCTTTTTTCTTGGTATCAGGTTTTCCAATATCATGCAAAAGACAGGAAAATTTTATAAGTGCATAACGCTTATGCCCACCAGCAACTTCTTCCTGCAAATAGTTTTGAATAAATGAATCTTTAATTTCACTAACTAATAATTCAAATTGATTAATCACCTCAAGAGTATGTTTCCAAACATCTAGGTGATGATATCCTCCCTGATGAACCTTCTTCATAATACCAAGCTGAGGGATAACTCTATCTAACAAACCTACCTTATCCATTAACTCCAGAGTCTCAAAACATCTACTCGATGATAAAACCTTAAACAATTCTTCTCTGATACGTTCCATTGAAACCTTATTGATCAAGTGTGCATCTCTTTTAATTTGGCTCAAAGTTTTAGCTTCAATCTTAAAATCTAATTGAGCATAAAGACTGAACGCGCGCATCAGCCTTAAAGGGTCATCAACAAAAGCCCTAGAAGCCACCATTCGTATCGTCTTGAGCTTCAAATCTTTTAACGCTCCTTCATTGTCGTTAACCTTCTCACAACTATCTTGTAGATTCATACACAAGGTATTAATAGTAAAATCGCGAAGCTTCAAATCTTTTTCCAAACTACTACTGCGGAAATCAGAAAAATCAAAAGTGTAGATTTGACCGTTTTCTTTTTTAACAACCCTCCCGCAAGGATGTTCTTCATCTAAAAGAACAAAAGCTCCGTTGATTGATTTGCCAAAAGTGCGTGCTAAAGCAATTGCACCTTTGGAAACAGCAAAATCAAAATCACATCCACTGCGATTTAAAAATTTATCACGTAAAAATCCCCCGACTAAAAAGGTGGAAACTTTTCGTCCCTGGCTCAAGCGCTTGATCATTTTAAGGTGAGGATTTAAGAAAAGACTTGTGGTAAGCACGGTCAAACCACTCATTGAGGATTCATGGCTGCTTTTTCTAACACTTCTTCAGCCACAAAAATTGGAGTTTTAAAACGCACAGCCATAGCAATACTGTCTGAAGGACGAGCATCGATTAATTTGACTTCACCGTCTTTGGTTTTTATT
This sequence comes from Candidatus Omnitrophota bacterium, assembly GCA_043742785.1. Taxonomy (GTDB): domain Bacteria; phylum Omnitrophota; class Gorgyraeia; order Zapsychrales; family Fredricksoniimonadaceae; genus JACQCF01. The sequence goes on along the minus strand of JAYTXU010000006.1, from coordinate 36,182 downwards.
TCAAGCTTGGCAAAATACGTGTTATGAACCATTTTATCAATTAAAACACGTACGATCTTTCCACCTAACTTCTCGATCACATCCGCTAAAAGATCGTGCGTCATAGGACGAGGAACTTCAGTCCCTATAAGTTTAATCTTAATACTTGAAGCCTCCATATACCCAATCACAATAGGAATTTGGCGGTTCCCATTCTTTTCTTTAAGAACAATCACCTGATCTTGACGCTTCTCATCAATAATAATACGAGATAATTCGACTTTAATCATTTTCCCTTTTTCTTTTTATTTTTTCCCAAAATGGTTTGTAGTTCAGCCATAAATTGATTCACATCACGAAATTGACGATAGACAGAGGCAAAACGAACATAGGCCACTTCATCAATCACTGAAAGATGATCCATCACCATCTCTCCAATATCTTTAGAAGATATTTCCTGATCGTATTTTTTACGGATGATTCTTTCAATATCATCGACCTGTGCTTCAATTTGATCAACGCTGATAGGTCGCTTCTCACAGGCCTTGATAATTCCATTCAAAATTCTAGTGCGATCAAAAGGCTGGCGACGACCATCGCGTTTAACCACCATCAAAGGCACTTGTTCAATATATTCGTAGGTGGTAAATCGTTCCTCACATTTAGGACATTTCCGACGACGACGAATCGATGTGCCATCGCTATTCATCCTTGAATCAACAACATTGGTATCCTTATAATGACAGGATGGGCATCTCATACGTAAATTGGAAATTCCTGAGCCAAGCTCTCAACATCTTTTCTTAGAACTTCTAACGCTGCTTGATCATTCCTATTGATCACAGAGCGATCAATCAACTCGGCTATACGATTCATTTCTTTTTCTTTCATACCACGAGTGGTAATCGCAGGTGTTCCAATACGAATACCGCTAGTCACTGTTGGCGATTCGCTATCAAACGGAATCAAGTTCTTATTCACCGTAATCTGTACGTGGTCCAACAAAACAGCCATATCCTTACCCGTAATATTCTTAGAACGCAAATCAACCATAAATAAATGATTATCTGTTCCACCGGTGACAATACGAAAACCTTTAGAGGTCAAAGCTTTTGATAGTGCCTGTGCATTGGCCACAACCTGCTGTTGATAAGATTTAAATGATGGCTCTAACGCTTCTTTAAAAGCAACAGCTTTAGCCGCCACGATATGCATCAAAGGCCCACCTTGAATGCCTGGAAAAATAGCACTATCTATTTTCTTAGCAAACTCCGCACGGCAAAGAATCATCCCACCGCGTGGACCTCGCAAAGTTTTATGAGTCGTTGTTGTTACAAATTCCGCATACGGAACGGGATTAGGATGTACCCCTGCCGCGACCAGTCCCGCAAAATGAGCCATATCCACAAATAAATAAGCCCCCACCTTATCGCAAATTTCTCTAAAACGCTTAAAATCTAAAACCCGTGAATAGGCTGAATAACCAGCAATGATCATTTTAGGTTTATGCTCCATGGCTAAGCGCTCAACTTCATTCATATCAATAAGCTCAGTCTTTGGATCAACCTTATAAGAGACTACATTATAAAGTCTGCCGGAAATATTAAATTTCAATCCATGGGTCAAATGTCCGCCGCAAGCTAAATCCAAACCCATAATAGTATCGCCTGTTTTTAGTGCTGCAAAATAAACGGCCGTGTTAGCTTGTGAACCTGAATGCGGCTGAACATTCACATGCTCGGCACCAAAAAGCTTCTTAGCACGTTCAATAGCCTTATTCTCAATAACATCCACATGTTCACAACCGTTATACCAACGAGCAGCTGGATAACCTTCGGCATATTTATTAGTCAATATGGAGCCAGCTGCTTCCAAAACAGCTTTGGAAACAATATTTTCCGAGGCAATCAATTCAAGATTATTTTTCTGACGTGTCATCTCATGCTCAATCGCCTGATAGACATCTGGATCAACGTTCTTCATGTTGTTCATTTTGAGAATTCCTTTTCTATCCTTTTAATTTTCTCTATACGTACTAAATGTCTTCCCCCCTCAAAATCCTCTTTAAGCCAAACTGCTATAATTTCTAACAGTTCTTTCTCTGTAACAAATTTAGAACCTATGACCAGAATATTTGCATTATTATGCTGACGGGAGAGGACCGCTGCCTCCTTGTTATAACACAGCGCTGCATACGCCCCTGGCACCTTGTTAGCGGCAATAGAATGGCCGATGCCGGTCATACATAACAATATACCTCGCGAGTTAGAATCATAAGCGACTTTCGTCGCTACCTCATAGGAAAATTGAGGATAGTCACACGATACATCCTTAGCATGAGTTCCCACATCAATGACTTGATGTCCTTGTATTTTTAGAAAAGCATCTACTTTTTGTTTTAATTCAAACCCTCTGTGATCTGCACCAATATAAACCTTCACATTATTCTCCTCAAAGAATTTTCACAATCAACAGGGCTTCCCCAGCCTGAGGGGATTACAAGAGATCTACAATTTTCTCAACCGCTTCATTGATAATCAATAAGCAATCCTGATAGGATGCATGAGACTGTCCTATAGGATCAGGAACATCTAACTCCGATTCACCGCTGATATTATGACGACAGAATTCTTTTAACAAATACACTCTGTTTTCTACATAAGGCACGTGATCTAAAATCTGAATCCGATGTCCCTTAGTCATCGCAAAAATCAAATCTGCTTTGCGCAGCATGGTTCTCCCTAAAGGTTTAGAAATATGAATAGCTGCATTAATTCCCTGTTCGCGTAAAACTGAAAGAGTCTCTTGGCTCGCTCCTGACTTAAAATAAACACTTGTTCCCGCAGAGAGAACTTCCACATCTTCACGACCGACTAATTTAGCCTTAAGCAAATATTCCGCCATGACTGACCGACAGCTATTGCCCGTGCAAATAAACAAAACGACCTTCTTATTGACTGTTCGATCCACATCCGACTGGCTGATCACCCCTTCACGGGTAACAGTAGGTTTAGGTTTAGTAAAATCAACAATGGAAGACGAAATACCAAATTCAACCGGTCCTCCATCAATAGCTAAGTCTACCAACCCATCCAAATCCACTAAGGCCTCTGTAACATTCGTTGGGGCTTTTTTACCTTCTAAGTTAGCAGACGGTGCCGCAATGGTACACGCTGACTCTTCAACTAAACGCAAAGCAATCGTATGATCCGGCATACGAATACCAATTGTATGTTCCTCCTGCTTAGAAGGGACAATGATCGTTAACGGTCCCGGCCAATACTTATCAATAAGCTTATATAAATTTGGATTTGTATAATTGGAATAATTCTCAATAATACCCCTGTGAGCCACAAGAATCGAATACGGTTTATTCTCGGTGCGACGCTTAACTTGATTCAAACGCTCCATCGCTTCAGGATTATTGGAATCTGCCGCAATCCCATAAACCGTTTCTGTAGGAAAAATAACCAAACCACCTTGACGGATTACACGCGCCGCTTCAGCAATCATATCTGGTTCTGGTACAGCTGGATTAATCTTTAAGATTTTTGTTTTCATTTGGATTTGGCTAAATTTAAAGCTTTTTGTCCAATATCACGACGAAAAAACATATGATCAAACTGAATCTTATCCACAGCGTCATACGCTTTGGTAATGGCTTTTTCAAGAGAATTACCTAAACTTGTAATCCCAAGAACACGGCCTCCCGCCGTCACAATGATGCCGCCGTCATTCTTGGTTCCTGCATGAAAAACAATAGTGTCTACATCAGTAATTTCATCTAAACCCTTGATCTGATAACCATTGCTGTACTTCCCTGGATAACCTCCAGAAACGATAGCAACACAAATACAAGACCTGGAATCCCACTGCACCTTTATCTCATTGAGTCTACCATCACAAGCCGCTATCATAATTTCAACCAAATCACTTTTTAACCGAGGTAAAATACTTTGTGTTTCAGGATCACCAAAACGAGTATTAAATTCTAACACAAAAGGTCCATCTTGAGTTAACATTACCCCTGCGTATAAGACCCCTTTAAAAGGAATACCTTCCTGATACATTCCACGTACAGCAGGCTCGATAATGCGTGTAATAATAGCATCCAAAAGTTTTTGAGTAACAACTGGTGCTGGAGAATAAGAACCCATTCCCCCTGTATTAGGCCCCACATCTTCATCAAAAATACGTTTATGATCCTGGGCACTTGGTAAAACAAAGAAATGTTTTCCATCACAAATCGCTAATACCGATGCTTCTTGACCCATCAAGCATTCTTCTATAACGATTCTATCTCCAGCTTCCCCAAAAATCTTTTGAACCATAATATCATCAATAGCTATTTGAGCTTCTTTAAGATTTTGGCAAACATAAACCCCTTTACCAGCAGCAATACCATCCGCTTTAACCACTAAAGGAAACTGTGCTTTGTTTAAAAAATCCATCGCTTCACTTGCCCTATCAAATACTTTATAGATAGCGGTAGGAATATTCCTTCGATGTAAAAACTCTTTTGAAAAAACCTTACTCCCCTCTAATTGAGAAGCTTCCTTGCTTGGACCAAAAATTTTTAAACCCTTTTGAACAAAAACATCCACGATTCCCTTAACTAAAGAAACTTCAGGACCTACAACAGTTAAATCTATTTTCTTAGATAAGGCGAATTCTAGAAGAGCATCAATATCTTCTGCTGCAATAGGAACGCATTCTGCTAACTGAGCGATGCCGCCGTTACCTGGAGCGCAGTAGAGCTTCTTGACCTTAAGACTTTGTTTGATTTTCCAGCAGAGCGCGTGTTCACGTCCGCCGGAACCGATGACGAGGATGTTCATTGAAAAACTACCTTACGTTTTGAATCCTGGATAACCTTACCAATCACAAAAGACTCTTGATGCTGACTGCGTAAGAACACCTGTACTCCCGTCACATCCTTTGGAGAAGCCACCAAGCAAAATCCAATCCCCATATTAAAAGTACGGTACATATCGTGTTCGGGAATATGACCCTTATCTTGAATCAATTGGAAAATACGGGGAATAGGCCAGCTGCCTTTATTGACAGAAAAAGCATGCCCCTTTGGTAGAATTTTAGTTAGCTTTTCATACCAGGCACCACCCGTCATATGAGCCATTCCCTTAACGGAGAATTTCTCTAAAAGAGCTAGGACTTGTTTGACATAAATACAGGTCGGCTTAATTAAAATTTGACCATATTCTTTCTGCTGAGCTGCACTTAATGCTTTGCGAGCAAGGGAATATCCATTGGAATGCAGTCCTGAAGAAGGAAGGCCAATCAGAACATCCCCCACTTTAAGCAATGAGCCATCAATAATTTTATCTTTTTCTACAATACCAACTGTAAAACCAGCTAAATCATATTCTTCGCCTTTATACATATCAGGCATCTCTGCGGTTTCGCCACCGATCAAGGCACAGCCAGACAGATGACAACCAGCCACAATCCCCTTCATCACAGATTTCATAGTGGTATTGTTCAGCTTACCAGTCGCAATATAATCCAAAAAAAATAAAGGCTTAGCGCCTGTACAAAGAAGATCGTTCACGTTCATCGCGACTAAATCGATTCCTACCGTATCGTGCTTCTTGATGAGATTAGCCACTAAAAGTTTAGTACCTACGCCGTCCGTCGAAGAAACAAGAACTGGATTCTTATATTTAAACGACCCTAAATCAAATAAAGCTCCAAATGAGCCAAGCTTATTAAGTACATGCTTATTGATGGTTGATTTCGATATTAACTTAATCGCATCAACAAATCGATTAGCCTTAGCAATATCAACCCCTGCTTTTTTATAGGTTAAAACCTTGCTCATAATTGTTCTTTCGCGTAATTAATGCCGTTTTCGAAAATCTTTGCTCCATCACCCAGCTTGTCTTTCTTCCCTAAACGCATCCAGAACGGATGCTGATGAGATAAAAAATGACGCTCAGGATGAGGCATTAATCCTAACACACGGCCCGTGGTATCACAAATACCTGCGATATGCTCGGTTGAACCGTTAGGATTATCTGGGTATAAAGGTACAGCACCGTTCGCCGCACAATAATGAAAAACAATCTGACCATTGGCTTTTAATGTTTCTAAAACCTTTGGGTCACGAGGAATAAACTTTCCCTCTCCATGAGCAACAGGAAGATAAATTTGTTGTTGAATACCTTTAGTCCAAACGGATTTCTCTCCGGTAACAGTCAAATGCGTCCAACGGGCTTCAAATTTAGCGGAATCATTATGAAACAAGGTTGCTTCCTGTCCGGCGTTTAAACCCAATCCAGGAAGAATTCCCGCTTTCACTAGAATTTGAAAACCATTGCAAATACCAATTACTAATTTACCATCCGCAATAAATTTCTTGATATCACCGCCCAGCTTTAAACGCAGTTCATTGGCTAAAATACGGCCTGAAGCAATATCATCGCCATAGCTAAAGCCGCCAGGCAAGGCCAGGATTTGATAATCCAAAAGTTTCTTCGTGCCTGCGACCAATTCATTGACATGCACTTGATCAACAGCTGCGCCGAAATAAGAAAAAGCATACGCTGTTTCCTCATTGCAATTGGTTCCTGCAGTGCGCAAAACTAATACACGAACATTCTTACTCATATCATTCCGTTTGTACGGACAGGCCCCTATGCCTGTCCTCATTTGATAGCGACCACAGGGGGTCGCCCCTACATTATTTCTTTTTCAGATAAAACTTCTTAATAATTTTTATAACATCCTCAGGTTTATCCGCGACCTGAATAAAGTCTAAATCTTTCGCATCAATACATCCTTCTTCTAACATAGAACCGGCAAACCAATCTAAAAGACCTTTCCAATATTTACTACCATAAAGAATAACAGGAAATTTTTCCATGCGCTGTGTTTGAATAAGGGTAAGACTCTCTGATAATTCATCTAAGGTGCCAAAACCTCCAGGAAAAATAACAAAAGCCTTAGCATATTTAACAAAACAAACCTTACGACAAAAGAAATAATGAAAATTAATTAAATGATTAATAAAAGGATTAGGTTTCTGTTCAAAAGGTAAATCAATATTAAGCCCTATAGATTGTCCGCCTGCTTTCGCTGCTCCTTTATTACTCGCTTCCATAATGCTTGGGCCGCCACCTGTAATAACTGCATAACCCGCTTTAACTAAAAGAAAAGCTGTTTTGTCTGCCGCTTGATAATAAGGATGACCCGGCTTAATACGAGCAGAGCCAAAAATACTGACCGCACGGCCTACATCTTTAAGTTCTTCAAATCCATCAACAAATTCCGCCATAATACGAAAAATCCGCCACGGATCTTCCATTAAATCTAAATCAGGAGACTTTGAATATTTCTTTGTTTTTATCATTCTTACCTCAGAGGAGTTTGCCAAACGTTTTTAAGATCAAAAATATTTGCATTCACAACAACTTGGTCTTTAAAGCCATAAACAATCATCTCCGGCGTTGCCTCAACCATCCCTAGCTTCGCATGAGCAATTCCTTTTAAAGCTGATTTAAAAGATTTCTCATGACGAGCCTCAACTTCAACAAGAAAGCGTGAATTACTTTCAGAGAAAAGGATAACATCTTCGGATTTTCGTTTTCCTTGATAAGGAATAGCTTTCACAAAAGCCGTCACACCTAATCCGCCAGCAAAAGCCATCTCTGCCAATGCTACAGCCAATCCACCCTCTGAAATATCATGCATGGAAGAAATAATGCCTAACTTCACAGCCTTCTCAATGGCTCTATATGTTTTAACCGCATAAGAAAAACGCACCTGAGGAACATTCTTGCCTATCTGATCTTGATTAGCTAAATAAATCGATCCGCCTAATTCATCAAAGGTATTGCCAACTACATAAATACTATTTCCCGCCTTCTTGAAATCCATGGTCACAACCTTGGATATGTCCTCCACAATACCGATAGCAGAAATAAGAATGGTCCCAGGAATCGCTAATGATTTTCCTTTATCAGTATATTCATTATACAAACTATCCTTCCCTGAAATAAACGGTGTCGCAAAAGATTTAGCAGCCTGGTAACAACCTTGCGCACATCGTACCAAGGAACCTAGTCGATCCGACTTATCTGGGTTCCCCCAGCAAAAATTATCAAGCAAAGCAATGCGATCTAAAGCGCCACCAACAGAAATAATCTGACGGATCGCTTCATCAATACAGGAAGCAGCCATCCAATAGGGATCAATCATGCCAAAGCGAATATTAATTCCGTTACTAATAGCTACCCCTTTTTTAGAACCTAATCGAGGAGAGATAACTGCAGCATCGGATGGACCATCGGTATGAACACCTACCAAAGGTTTAATAACACTTGTTCCCTGAACCTCATGATCATAAACACGAATTACCGATTCCTTAGAGGCAACATTAAAATGCGCCAAGGCTTCGCAGAGATCCTCGGTTAAATCTTTTTTAGCTAATAATCTCTCTGCTTTTAATACGGGTGGAACATAAACAGCTTCTTTAATAATCTTAGGCAAACCATCATGTAGAAAATGCATATCTAAATCGCAAACCTGATGACCTTGAAAAAATAGTTGTAAACGTCCGCTACCGTCAAATTCACCTAATACAACAGCTTCCACATTCTCATCAGCAAAAACTTTCAATAACTCGTCAATCTTCGCTGGAGGAACCGACATCACCATTCGTTCTTGAGATTCAGAAATCCAAATCTCTGTATAGCTAAGTCCTTGGTATTTAAGAGGAGCTTTATCCAAATCAACTCGAGCTCCCGTTTGGGCTCCCATTTCACCAACAGCACTCGAAAATCCACCGGCTCCACAATCAGTTAAACCTGTAAAAAGATTTTTATCTCTAGCTTTTAAAAGAGCATCTAGAACCTTCTTCTGTTCGATAGGATTGCCAATTTGTACGGCTCCTGAAGAAACCGTTTCAGATTCGCTGGTTAATTCCCCCGAAGAAAATGTTGCGCCATGAATACCATCGCGTCCTGTCTTCCCTCCAACAGCCACAATCAAATCACCTTTTCTAACCTTTTTAATTTCTTTACCTACTGGAATAAGTCCAACGTTACCGCAGAATACTAATGGATTGCCAACAAAATACTTATCAAAAACAATAGCTCCATTGACAGTGGGGATGCCCATTTTATTGCCATAATCACGAACGCCTGAAACAACTCCCTTCATCACACGTTTTGGATGCAGAGCACCTACGGGAATTTCACTGACAGAAGTCGTTGGAGGAGCAAAACAAAATACATCGGTATTAGCCAACGGTTTGGCCGCTAAACCTGTTCCCAATGTATCACGAATAACTCCACCTAATCCCGTATTAGCTCCTCCAAATGGCTCTAAAGCTGAAGGATGATTGTGCGTTTCGACCTTAAAACAAACATGATAATCACGATCAAAAGCAATAACTCCCGCATTATCATGGAATACAGAAATACACCATTTTTTCTTTAAATCATTAGTGACCTTAGCAATCGTCGTCTTAAAAAGACTTTTAATAATTTTAGCCTTACCCTTCTTCCCCTGACGATAACGAATAATCCCACGAAAAGTTTTGTGATTACAATGTTCACTCCATGTTTGTGCAATAGTCTCTAATTCTACATCACTTGGGCTCCGGCCTTCCTTCTTGAAATGCACTTGAATAGCCTTCATTTCATTAAGGTTCAAATACAATTGTCCTTGGGAAGAAATTTTTATCAAATCTTTATCAGAAGCATTAAGAAGTTCGACCACAACGATATCAAATTTTGATTGTACTGGAGTTGATAAAATCAGGGTCGTTGGGATAGCTTGAGCTGAAGTCTTAACTGCATGCTGAATGAGTTTATTCATCAACACGCGATTAGTGATTTGTTCTAATTCCTTGGGAGTTAGACTTCCCCAAAAATGATACTGCCTAGCCGTACGCAGAGCTTGAATTTTCTCTATTCCTAAATCACAAATCCCTTTAAGGGTGGAAGCCTCAACAGGATCCATAACCCCAGGATTATAAGCAATCTCAACAACATGATGATCTTGATTTGATTTTTGAGCAGAAAGGGAAAATCCGTACTCTTCAACGATAGGATCAACTAAAAGTTCTTCACAAATACGTTTAACATCTTCCCGTGAAATATCCCCCTCTAAAAGATAGACGGACACCACGCGAACATTGCTCAAAGAACCAATTCCTAAATCAGCAATGTCTTTTAAGACAGCTTGGCCAACGGAATCCAAAAAGCCGCTTTTTAATTTTATTTCAACACGCCAAATCATCTAGCTCGAGACTCTTCGTAGGACTTCTTTGTAAGCTTCTTCAATATTACCTAAATCTCGACGGAAACGATCTTTGTCTAACTTATTGCCTGTACCGACTTCCCACAAACGGCAAGTGTCAGGAGAGATTTCATCGGCTAAGATAATGTCACCCTTATAACGGCCAAACTCTAATTTAAAATCAATCAATTCAATATTGAGATTCAAGAAGAACTTCTTTAAATGACCATTAATAGCCAGAGCCATTTGTGAAATTTTCTTCATCTCTTCATCAGTTGCCAGATTAAGAGCTCTAATGTGATACTCATTGATTAAAGGATCTCCTAATTTGTCTTCCTTGAAACAAAATTCCAAGGTTGAACAGGCTAACTGCAAACCTTCCTGCAATCCTAACAAACGGCATAAAGATCCTGCCGCACGATTACGAACAATAACTTCGATAGGAACAATGTTGACTCTCTTAACCAACATCTCCCGATCACTTAGATTCTTCACAAAATGAGTCTGAACACCAACAGTTGTTAAATATTCAAATATCTTAGAAGCAATGCGATTATTCATAATGCCTTTTTCTTCAATGGTTCCTTTTTTCTGGGCATTAAAAGCTGTAGCATCATCTTTAAAATATTGAATCAAAAGATCAGGATTCTCTGTTGTATAAAGAATTTTGGCTTTACCTTCATAAATTTGATCAATTTTTCGCATAATTTATCAATCCTTATTTAATTCCTGCACGTTTGAAGATATAGTCACGATGGCGGATATAATGTTTAATATCAAAACAGCCATCAATCTCATTCTTAGATAAATGCTTGCGTACACGTCTATCACGATAGAGAACATCTTTAAATTCTGAACTTTCTTGCCAGACCTGCATCGCACATGACTGAATAGTGTCATAGGCTGCATCACGGGAAATACCTTTTTTCATTAATTCTAAAAGAAGACGTTGAGAATAAATAAGCCCGCGGGTCTTAGAAAGTGAAGTGATCATGTTTTTTGGATAGACTAAAAGTCCTTCAATGATCGGAATAAATTTATTCAACATATAATTCAAGGCAATCGTTGAATCAGGTAAAATCACGCGCTCAGCGGAAGAATGGCTGATATCACGTTCATGCCAAAGATTAATATTTTCAAAAGACACCATCGCGTTCGCCCTTAAAATACGAGACATACCGCAGATACGTTCACAAGTGACAGGATTTCTCTTGTGAGGCATCGCTGAAGAACCAATTTGTCCCTTAAAGAAAGGCTCTTCTACTTCCAAAATCTCAGTCTTTTGTAAAGCACGGATTTCAGTCGCAAATTTCTCTAGTGAACATCCAATCATAGCCACAACCCACATCAATTGACAATGTAGATCACGCTGTAAAATTTGAGTGGCCACATTCGCTGGTTTCAAATCCAACTGAGCACAAACATACTCTTCTACAGCTGGATCAATATTCGCATAAGTTCCAACAGCGCCTGATAATTTACCATAACGCATCATCTCTCGCGCTTGTTGTAAACGTTCCAAGTTGCGCACCATTTCATCATACCAATTGGCTAATTTTAAACCAAATGTCGTTGGTTCTGCATGAACACCATGGGTACGGGCTATACAAATAGTATCTTTATACTTCTTAGCCTTTTCTTTAAGAACAGACAATAATTTTTTTACATCTACAATTAGAATGTCACAAGCTTCTACACATTGCAAAGACAAGGAAGTGTCTAACAAATCTGAAGACGTCATCCCCATATGAAGATACTGCGCTTCAGGTCCTAGGCTTTGTCCAACATTTTGAATAAAAGCAACTACATCATGCTTGGTGCGTTCTTCAATACGACGAACTTCATCTAAATCAAATTTAGCATTCTTACGAATTTTTTCCATTGCTTGTTTAGGAATCATTCCTAACTTTGTCATGGATTCACAAGCTAAGATTTCAATCTTAAGCATAATTTCCATCTTATGCTCATCCGACCAAATACGGCTCATTTTTGAAAGGGAATAACGATCAATCATGACAACTCCTTAACTCAAGGTTAATATAAAAATGTAGGAATGAAATGCGAGAAAGAATATATCAAAGATTACTTAGAAGGTCAACTTAAAAAAGCTCACGATTTTCTTATAAAGATCATAAGATGTTGTGAATAAATAACTTATGCCTATAATAAATTATTATTTACCGGCTATTTCTGGGAATTTTTCTTTCAAATAGTTAGCGCTAACCTCAACACTTTCCTTCATAATTTCTCCAACACTAGTAATTAACTTCTTGCCCTTATACGAAGAATAAAAATCAATATACGCTTTTAATTCATCCGAAGAGAAGTGTTTATCGTAAAGAGGAATAAGTCTTTCAATCACTTCATCTACTTTAAAATTATCACGAATTTTCTTAGCCTCTAGGGGATTTTGTTGCTCGATAGAATTTAACATTGCCTCTAAATTACGTGTCATGGCGCTGCGAGTACCAAAAACATCAATAAATTTTAACATTAAAGTTCTTTTTTCTACAGGATCATCGGGTGTTATAAGCGGAAATTGAGGAACCAGGGAAACTGTTGGCTTTACGACAACATGCGCTGAGCTCTTAGAAACAAAACTCTCCATAACCTTTCCATCGATATCTTTTATTTCATCAACATAATACGTCATGGCTAGACCATTTAAATCAATCTTCACTAGGGAAGAATCTTGTTGTAAAATTTTCCCGCTAATAGTTCGTCCATCCTTAAAATGAATCGTAGCAGCTAAAGCCGATGAATTAAGAAGTAAACTCAACAAAAATGTGAATAAAAGTTTCATAGATTCTTCTCCCTGTTAGTTCTATTGTAAGAGCCCTTGAATTTTTAGGCAATCAAAAAAGACAAATAAAGTTTTATTGAGACCTCCAAACTTGTGTGCTAGGATATCCGCCATGATCGAACATTTACGGGAAAATATCGATAAAAGTTTAGCCCTCTTTCTTAAAACAGTCAAAAAAGACTACCGCCTTCATTTAGCATCACCTCTTTTATTTGAGAGCATTCGGGAATTCACCTTGCGTGAAGGCAAGCGTCTACGCCCCCTTCTTTTAATTCTCACCTATAAAGCCTATTCCCCTAAGAATAAAAAAATTGCTCAAGAACTATATAATGCTTCCACCTGTATGGAATTTTTACACAATTTCATGCTTATTCATGATGATATTATTGACCGTTCCGATTTGCGAAGAGGAAAACCAACCTTACACAAAGTATTAGCCCATACGGTTCCTTCTAATAATCCGGATAAATTAGGCATTGATTTAGGTATTATTGCCGGCGATATTGTTTACGCCTTGGCTATTGATGCCTTCTTATCGATTAAAGAACCCTTAGAACGCAAAGAACGCGCATTGAAATATTTCATTCAAACGGCCGCTTTTACAGCCATGGGTGAATTTATCGATACTGTTTTTGGTGTCAAAAGAATTGATCAAGTCAGTGAAAAAGATGTTTTTCTTAATTACACTTTAAAAACCGCCCGTTATACCTTTGATTGCCCGATGGTAACTGGTGCTATCTTAGCTGGAGCTCCTAAAGTCGATATTAAAAAAATTTCCAAATTTGGAATTCTCATAGGCCAAGCATTTCAAATTCAAGATGATATTATTGGAATTTATGAAACAGAAAAAAATATCGGGAAATCTATTCTTAGCGACTTAGCAGAAGAAAAGAAAACAATTATGGTGGTTCACGCGTATAAAACTTTAAAAGGAAAAACTCGCGCTCAATTCTTAAAGATTTTTAGCAAGAAAACTAAAACACTCTCTGATTTAGAAACTGTTAAGAAAATATTTATTGAATCAGGGAGCTTAAACTACGCTTTAAAACATGTGAACTCTCGCTTAACTAAAGCTCAAGCCATCATGGCAGAATTGAAAATGAACGCAGAATATAAATCCTTAATCGAACAATCTCTTCTTAAACTCTTCTCTCACAGCCAAAAAATTGTTGCCCTATACCAACCGCACCGATAATTGATCCAAGACAAGTCGTCCTTTATCTGTAACCTTCAATCTGTGATTATCCCTCACCATAAAACCTTCTTGAATAAATTGATCAATTGTTAGTTTCTTGTCTTCTGGAATTAAGCTGTCCTCAATTCCTTCGTTCATACGCAAACCAAAGATCATCTTCTCTATAATAAGGGTCCGATCATCTAATTCTTCAAAGCCTTCAACAACATTCTCATTATTTAAATAATCTTTTAAATTAGACGTATTCCAATAACGGCGGTTATCTATAAATCCATGGGCCCCCATTCCAAAAGCAATATATCTTCCACCTAACCAATAATTCTTATTGTGCTTAGACTCATACCCTTCCTTAGAAAAATTACTAACCTCATATTGTTTAAATCCATACTCTTTTAATAATGAAATGACTGTTCCATAACCTTTAGCAATCTTTTCTTCATCATCCAGCTTTAAAGCGCTAACATAAAAACGGCTATTGGGTTCAATGGTTAATGTATACAGCGATAAATGCTCACTACCAAGTAAGGCTATGGCACGCACATCCTTCTCTAGCTCTTCTTCTGTTTGTGAAGGAAAAGCATACATCAAATCCAAATTGATATTATCAAATCCTGCCTTCCTTAATATTAAGTACGCACTCTTAGCAGAGACAGCATCATGCTTACGTCCTAAAAATTTCAAATAACGATCATCCAAAGACTGTACCCCTAAACTCATTCGATTAAATCCTAATCCTTTTATGAATGCGGCCTTATTTGCATCGATTCCTTCAGGGTTAGCTTCCATTGTGATTTCGCAATTGTCTTTCAAAGAAAAATTTTTTCTAACCATTTTTATTAATCGATCCAACTGTACCACTGATAACATCGAAGGAGTTCCTCCTCCTAAATACAAACTATCTAAAGAAGCTCCTTGATAAGATTTCATTTCATTTTCTAAACGATCCAAGTAATCATCTGCGCGATGAGTCTGCGCAACTGCAATTGCAAATGAACAAAATAAACATTTATGCGAACAAAATGGAATATGTATATAGATTGCTGAGGGCTTCATAAAATATTTTCTTTTTTCCGACGACAAAAATGATTATATAAAATTTATATTTTAAAAAAATTTTTAAAATATTTTTTGCATAACATAACACCTGTGCTAATATCTTATTAACAAATCAATCCTTAAAGAAAGGAGATACACATCATGGCTACAAAGAAAAAGACAGCTAAAAAGAAGACAGCTAAAAAGAAGTAAGAACTGTTTTCAAATTTGTTTATCATAAAACCCTCTGAAGTTCATCAGAGGGTTTTATGTTTATATGTCATCCCCACCAACACAATCCCAATCTCATATAAAACAATTAGCGGAACGGCAAGTAAAACCTGAGAGACAACATCTGGAGGCGTAATGATGGTTGCAACAATAAAAATAATCATCATCGCATGGCGGCGTTTTTGACGCAGATATTCTGGAGTAGCAATGCCAATCTTAGCTAAAAATGCCAAGACCAGAGGCAATTCAAAGGTTACTCCAAACGCAATCAGCATATTTGCTACAAACCCCATGTAATTGCTCACCGTAATCATGGGCTGCATATAATCTGTTGTGAAGCTCATTAAAAATCGATACGTTAAAGGAATGGCAATATAAAAAGAAAAGGCTACTCCTAACAGGAAAAACATTAACGAAAGAGGAGCAAAAATATAAACAGCTTTTTTCTCTGTTGATTTAAGACCTCCCGCAATAAAAGCCCAAACATGATAAACCGTCCAAGGTAGCGAAACAATAAACCCCATCACAGCAGCCAAGGTCATGTAAGCAGAAAATCCATCTAAGGGAGAAGTAAAAACAAGTTTACCGGCTGGTTTAATAATCCAAGGTAACACCTGACCAACGAAATTATAACAAACAAGCGTCGCAACTATAAAACCAAGCGCTATCTTTATTAATCGCTGACGCAGTTCATCCAAATGGATTAAAAGTGATTGAAAATAAGCTGATAATTTCACTTACGGCTTTTGCTCGATAGGTTTTTTAACATCCTCTTCAACGGAATTAACGTTTTTCTTAAATTCACGGATGGCCTTACCTAAAGCAGCGCCGATTTCTGGCAGTTTCTGTGCACCAAAAAGCAAAACAAAAACAAGCAAAAGTAAAATCAACTCTCCTGTACGTCCGCCCATAATATCACTCCTTTAAATCCTGTTAATAAATATATTTCATTTTACATTAAAATAACGACAGGTACTACTTTTTTCGATAGATCACCAAGAAATAGAGCCTATCCCTGTTTTCTATTCTGAAAGACGAATAATGACCCCTTTACGCCTAGCACGGGTATAGGCATTGGCTAATAATCGTAAGAATATAACCAAATATATCCCACTTAAAGCAAACCCAACCAATAAAGGATGCGCGCTATGCGCTTTAAAACCGTAGGATTGACGGAAGAATTCCAGGAAATGCGTGATCGGTATCATCATAGCCATACCTTGAAAAAAGGGCGGCAAAATATCAACAGGATAATATATCCCGCAAAGGATCATAAATAAATGTGCAAACATCCAAGCCGTGATCTCCACCTTCTGTCCAAAAGACAGGATAAGAATATTAACGATGATTCCTAAAATCAAAGCACAAACAAAAAGCCCCAAGAAAAACAGCATCGTCACAAAAAATCCCGGCAGATGAAAACCAAATCCTAAATTTGCAGCAACCGCTAAGAGACCAAATGCAACTAAGCCGCGAACTATCCCTGCCACCCAGGTCCCAAAAACTCCCTCGGTAACGCCCACCGGTGTCAGTAAGGTATGCTTAAGACTCTTCGACCACAGTTCATAAAGGATGGTATAGCCTACATCCAGCTGAACAATTTGTAGAACACCAGCAGCTAAAGTCCCTGTCATGATAAAGGCTAGCATCCCCTCGCCTAAATTCACGAACTTAGCCATAAGCCCAATCGAAACCAAACTAATCAACGGCCAAAAGAATAAATCAGTCATCACAAATAAATTACGCGTGGCAAAAATGAAGCTTCGTGTAGTAAAGGATCGACAACGATTAAACCAATTGCTAATATTTAAATTAGTGACAGGCACTATTTTTTCTATCTTTTGCCATTCACCAGAAAAATAGTGCCTGTCACTATTTTTCTGCGCAGCTAAGTGGATAAACACCTGCTCTAAATCATCCGTATTGTGCAGGCGCTTTAACTCACTAATAGAGGATAGTTTAATAATTCTTCCCTTTTGAATGAAGACCACTCTTCCTGCCATGTCTTCGACTTCATCCATGTTGTGACTGGTCAAAAGCACGGTCACTTGTCTTTGCTTAAGAATGCCCTTAATAATCTGCCTAGTTTTAAGAGCTACATCTGGATCAAGGCCAATCGTTGGTTCATCCAAAAAAAGAATTTTAGGATCATTCAGTAACGATTTAGCTAAGGATAAACGCTGTTTTGTTCCTGAAGATAGTTCATCAAAACGACGATTAGCATATTCATTTAAAGAAAAAAGCTCTATGACCTCCCCCACCTTTTTTTCAAGAGCTTCCCCCGATAAATCGTATAGACGGCCGTAAAATTCTAAGTTTTCTTTAACCGTTAAACTAAAAGCATAGTTAGGATAACCGGAAGACATATTAATCAACCGACGAATCTCTGAAAAGTTCTGAGATTTCAATTCAATCCCTAGAATTTGAATTTGACCGCTATCAGGAAGTAAAAGAGTAGAAAGAGTATTTAAGAAAGTTGTCTTACCCGCCCCGTTGGGCCCGAGAATGCCTAAGATCTCACCTTGCTCAACATCAATATCAATGCCATTTAAAGCATGGACAATCCCTGACTGAGAATGATAGGTTTTTGTCAGGGATCGAACTTGAATAACGACAGACATGGCTTAAGTTATTTTTTTCCTAAGAGGGTAAACATTTTGCTTTTGTACGCTTCTACACCCGGCTGGTCAAAAGGATTGACACCCAGAATATAACCAGAAATAGCCACGGCTTTTTCGTAGAAGTAGAACAAATGTCCTAAGTGAAAGGCATCTGCTTTGCAAAGGGTAATCGTCATATTAGGCACTCCACCCTCGAAATGCGCCGAAGATGTCGCTTCATAAGCTTTCTTATTCACATAATCAAAGCTTTTGCCGGACACATAATTAAAACCATCCAAATTATCAACATCGTGAGGGACATCCAAATCATGCAAAGGCTTATCGATCGCGATAAAAGTTTCAAAGATGTTGCGTTCACCATCTTGCATCTGCTGCCCCATGGAGTGGAGATCTGTTGAGAAAATCATTGAAGCAGGGAAAATCCCTTTTCCCCCTTTACCTTCACTCTCTCCAAAAAGCTGCTTAAACCATTCCGCAACAAAATACACCTGAGGATAAAAGGAAGAAACAACCTCAATTTTTTTTCCCTTCCTGTAGAGAATATTGCGAATAGTCGCATACAGATAACAAATATTCTTATCTAAATCTAAGATTTTATATTCTTCCTCTGCTTTACGCGCTCCCTCGACCAAACTCTTTACATCTACCCCAGCCAAAGCTAACGGAACAAGACCTACGGGAGTTAATATAGAGAATCTTCCCCCCACATTATCAGGAATAACAAAGGACCTATAACCATTCTTGAGAGCAATCTGACGCAAGGCCCCTTTTTTCTCATCGGTAACACAAATAATACGCTTCTTTAATTCAAGGGGAGTATATTTTGTTTCTAACAAATTCTTAATGATGCGAAAAGCAATGGCAGGTTCTGTAGTTGTACCGGACTTTGAAATTACGACAACGCCCACCCGTTTATTTTTAAGTGTTTCTAAAAGATCATACAGATACTCGCCACTGATATTGTGCCCTGCATAATAGATAGGCAGCTTTGACTTCCCTCCTAAGAATTCGATAGCTGCACGAATGCCAAGATAGGAACCTCCAATACCAATAGAAACCAAACAATCACAATCCTTCTGCAGTCCTTCTGAAATAGTCTGAAGTTCTTTAAGAAAATCATCAGAAATGCCAGAAGGCAGATTTAACCATCCCGTATATTCAGAACCTTTACCTTTTCTTGTATTTAAATCCTCGTGGGCTTGCTTGACAGCAGGAAAAATATCTTTAATTTCATCGTCACTAACAAAACCTTTTAAATGCTCCATATTTAATGAAATCATAAACCATGCTTTCTATTATTTGCCGTAAGTCCCGCCTGCTTCTTTTGCAGGAGGAGGATTGCCTTTATCCGACGGTGGAACCGCTGGAGGATTAGCTTGATTAAGCGGTGTTGTTGGTAAACTAGACACGACTGGCTTATTTGCTGTAGCAACCACTGGAGCAGGCTTAGGGACAGAACTTAAAGCAGAAATATCCGTGGTGTAATCTTTATGAGCAACAAGTACTCCATTTTGATAATTGTCTTCTGTTTTAACTTGTCCATCTTCACCATAGGTTAATTGTGAACCGCTTAGAATAGCATGGCTATAATTCCACTGTTGTTTCAAAGCCCCATTAGGAAAATAAACTTTTGTAACGCCCTCTAATTGACCCTTTTCATAATCTGCTGAACGTTTTAATTCACCGGTTGGATAAAACTCTTTACAAATACCCTTTAAATCATTCTTAACATAAATATTTTCAGCCTGCAGGGAGCCTGATTCATAGTACTTTTGTTCAAGTCCATGACGTTTACCATCAACATATGGAGTAATCGATTTAATGCCTCCGGTCGGATAAAACGTCTTTACATCTCCATCCAAACGATATGTCTTATAAGTTTCTTCCTTTTGAAGATTCCCCGCACGATCATAGACATGCCAAACACCATCTGCTGGTGGCTGAGAATCTCTTTGTTGTTCATAAGTTCTAGCTGGATTGGTTGCTTGAGCAAAAGCAGAAAAAGACAATAAAAGAAGAATTCCAAAACTAACAAATACCCTTAACATAAAATTCTCTCCCCTCAAATAGGTTCATCAATAATGGCCCCGCCTAAAACAATATCATCCTTGTAGAGAACAACGGATTGTCCTGGCGTTACAGATTTCTGAGGCTCTTCAAATTCAATACGCACTTTATGTTGATCAAGTGCTGTCAAATAAGCCTTTACTTCAGGAGAATTATATCGAATTCTAGCCATGACTTCTATGGTTTCTTTAGGAATTTCCATGCTAACCCAATTTGTTTGAGAAGCAATTAGTCCCTTGGAAAAAAGTCTTTCTAAATTCCCCACATGAACGGTATTATTCTTAGGATCAATACGATAAACATAAACAGGATGTCCTAAGGCAATCCCTAATTTATCTCTCTGACCAATCGTATAATAAGCAATTCCTTTATGTTGTCCAACAACCTTTCCTTCTTCATCAATAAAATCTCCTGTGATCATTGTTTCCTTCCCCACACGATCTTCAAGAAACTTCTTATACCCTTCGGCTGGAACAAAACAAATATCCTGACTTTCCGCTTTATCTGCCGTATTAAGATTATATTTACGCGCTAGCTCGCGAACTTCCACCTTAGTCAACCCTCCTAAGGGAAAAAGCACTGAAGGTAATGTTTCTTTTTTCATACTATAAAGAAAGTACGACTGATCTTTTCTTTCATCCACTGCTTTTTTAAGTTCAAAATTTTTATCCCCTTGATTAAAATCAATCTTACCGTAGTGACCGGTAGCGATATAGTCCGCACCAAGGGTCTTAACCTTATCGTAAAGTGTTCCAAACTTTAAATGTTGATTACAGCGCACGCAAGGATTCGGTGTTCGTCCGCTTAAATATTCACGCGTAAAATCTTCGATAATAAAATCGTTAATGTCTCCGGCAAAATTAAAAACATAGTGCGGAATGCCTAAGATTTCTGCTGCACGCTTAGCGTCGCCAATACCCTCCACACCGCAACAAGAAGGCTTTGTATTATTAGGATGGGTAATATTAAAACACATGGTCACCCCAACGGTATTGTAGCCAGCATCCTTAACCATGCCTGCCACAACCGAAGAATCGACCCCGCCGCTCATAGCGACGAAAACGATTGTATCTTTATTAGCTTTTGTATTATTGGCTATCATTTTTTTCTTTCATCACATTTTTTTCTCCAAAAACGGATCCGCCTTTGGTGGAAATCGATCGATACAAAGCAGCTAGCACATAGGATAACTCATCCTTAGAAATCGAAAGCGGAGGCAAAACAACAATCACATTGCCCAATGGTCTTAAGATCACTCCATACTTACGAATATCCTGACAAACCTTGGCGCCTAATCGATCCTCTAGACGACCTGCTAACTCTATACCCACCATAAAACCGCATTGGCGGATATCCCTAACAGAGGGCAGATTATAAAACATCTTCAATTGACCCGCCAGGTATTTTATTTTTCCAGCCAATTTCTCTAAAGTACGTTCTTTCTGAAATACTTCCAAATTAGCTAACGCCGCCGCACAGGCTAGCGGATTTCCGGTATACGTATGACCATGAAAAAATGTCTTTTGGTCCTTATAATCAAAAAGAAATCCATCGTAAATCTTCTTTGTGGCCAAAGTTGCCGCCAGGGGCAAATATCCACCCGTTATTCCTTTAGCCAAACATAAAAAATCAGGACTTACTCTCTCATGCTGACAGGCAAACATTTTTCCCGTACGTCCAAAACCTGTAGCTACTTCATCAACAATTAACAACACATTATATTTGGTACATATCCGTCTGAATTCCCTTAAAACACCTTGAGGCCAAGTGATCATCCCAGCTGCCCCTTGTACCAAAGGCTCAACAACTAAAGCTGCAATCGCAGAAGACTTTTTCTTTAACAATCTTTCAAAATCCAAGGTTGCATCAAAACCATAACGTTCAAGAGCGACTGTTTTAAAAATCAAATCCCGATACACTTTATGAAAAAGCTCAATCCCTCCAACGCTCACAGAACCTAATGTATCTCCATGATAAGAATTGGACAGGTGAACCAGAGTGCATTTATTTTTATGCCCCGTGTTCTGCCAGTATTGATAGGCCATCTTTAGAGCAATTTCAACAGCGGTCGATCCGTTATCGGAGAAAAAGACCCTCTTTAAACCTTTAGGGGCGATATCAATAAGTTTCTTGGATAATTCTACGGATGGAGTATTCGCTAAGCCCAGCAAGGTTGAATGGCTTAAACGATCAATTTGTTTCTTAATGGCTGCGTCAATGGAAGGATGTCTATGCCCGTGAACATTCACCCACAAGGAAGACACTCCATCGATATAAACATTGCCGTCGGTATCAATGATATATACGCCACTGGCTTTATCAATCACTACAGGCTGGTCTTTATCGACCTGCCAATCCTTCATCTGGGTAAAAGGATGCCAAAGGTATTTTTTATCCTGCTGTTTTAGAAGTTTAGATCGTTTATTTTGCATCGCCGTAAAATATTATCTTTCGTTAGTAGTTTTAAATAGGGAACAATTCCAAGAACCTTGATCTCCGATAACTTTTCAATTTCTTTAGGATTTGTTCTCTCTGCTAAAGATTTAACTCGATCTGTAGTCTCACTAAAAATAATTCCTTTAATCTTTAAACCATAGGCCCTCGCTTGATTAATAGTAAGCAAGGTGTGATTGATCGTTCCTAATCCCAGACGAGAAACAATAATCACCTCAGCTTTGAGGTCTCTGATCAAGTCCGCATTGTAATATCCCCCCTCCAAAGGCACCATCAATCCGCCAGCGCCTTCAATCAAAACCTGATCATATTTCTTCTGTAAATGCTCTAAGGCTTCTTTAATCTTCTTTAAATCAAATTTTATCTTCGCTCTCTTTAGGGCTAAATGCGGTGATAAAGCTTCCAGCGCAAAAAAAGGATTGATCAAGGATATGTCATCTTTGAGACTTAAGATTTTCTTCAAAAATTGCGCATCGCTACCCCCACACTGCACAGGTTTCATTACTCCGACTTTAATCCCTTTGTTTTGTAACAAAAGTCCAAGAACAGCGGTAGTAATAGTTTTACCGACGCTCGTATCTGTAGCTGTAATAAAGATTGGTCTATTTTTTTTTGCCATAAATAAAGATCACTTCAAAAGTAATTGCTACGCCTTCTGGATGAGGGTAATTCTTGAGTGCATATTGATTAGCCTTTTCTAAAGCCTTAGGCCCTAAGAATTGTCCCTTAGAAAATCCATTAGCCCCAATAGCTTTAATCCATTCCAAAAGCTCCGAAAGATTCTTAAAACCAATGCTTCCTCGTTGACACTCTACATCTGCTGTTTGGAATCCTGCATGTTCTAGCGAATGCGCAATGATCTCTGCAGTTGGCAAACGTTTAAGATCTTCTTTGCTGGCCCCTGTTTCTTTTAAAGAAATAAATAATTCCTTACAGGTATTAAAACCAAACAGGCTTGCTGTAAAAACGCCCTCCCTTGATAAAACCCGACAGGCTTCGCTCAAGGCTTTCGGCATATCATCCACCCATTGATACGCTAGATTAGAAACAACCAAATCAAATTGTTCATTTCTAAAAGACAGGCCTTGCGCATCTTCAAGCGCCCAATGGATACCAGGAAATTTCTGCTCTGCCTTAGCAATCATTCCCTCTGAAAAATCAACGCCCCAGACATCCTCTTGAATAAAACAATCTTTGATCTTCCCTGTTAGATATCCTGTACCGCAACCAATATCTAAAATCTGCTTAGGCTGCAGTCCTTCTATCTTTTGCAATAATTCATCTGCAATATTTCGCTGCAGCCTAGTTAAAATATCGTAATGATCCGCTGCCTTTGAAAAATTGAGGCGAACTCGATCAGTTGATAAGGAAATTTTGGAGGAGATCATTGTATTCTTCTGTTCTGGTTAAAAATGGCAGGTGGCCGCAGCCATCAATAAAATCAAGTCTAGCGTTAGACATATGCTCCTGTACCCATTCCATGACTTCACGAGGGCAAAGATAATCTTCCGCACCTGTAATAAACTGCACCGGGCAATCTATGGATATTAATCTATCCCGCAAATCAGTTTTTTCTAAAATATCCAAAAACGCCTTCAACGCTTCTCTTTTTGGTAAAATTTCTCTCTGGCGTATTTCTTTAACCTTCTTAAATACATCCGACTCTCTTTCCTTCATCGTAAAGAGGGATCGAAAAAATATTTCCAAAATCGACGCGTAATCTCCGTCGAATTGCTGGCTGAGCTTGCGAATTCTATCAATATCAAGCCCCGCCGGATAAAGTTCACTCCTAGCAAATTTAGGAATAGATCCGACAAAACTGATGCGATTAATATCTTCGCTCATTAATCGATAAAGATCTAGGGCCACAAGCCCTCCAAAAGAATTGGCAATAATATTAATTCGATGTAAATCTAAACTTTTTAAAAGATGTTTAATGCCTGCGGCTATTTCAAGAAGACTGACGTCTTTCCAGGAACTTTGCCCGTGTCCAGGCAGATCGATAGTGATCACCTGATATCTTTTTTCAAAAAATTTCTTTTGATTCTCCCACCATAGAGAAGATCCGCCAAACCCATGAATAAAAACCAGGGGCTCTCCCTGTCCGGATATTTCATAATATAATTGATGTCCCATTTGAGCGGAAACGTAGGCTGTGGGCATTTCTATAAACCTTTCATTTCTCTTAAAAATAAATCCAAATCTTCTTTGGTGTGTGTCGCCATCACGGTCACGCGCAATCGTGCTGTGTGAAGAGGTACTGTGGGAGGACGAATAGCCTGAACAAAAATACCTTTCTCTAATAAACAACGGGAAACCTCAAGCGCCTTGGCAGAATTTTTTAATAAAATTGGAATAATCGGTGTCGTTGAACCCATTGTATCGAATCCTAGTGCTTGCAGTCCTTGGCGAAGATACTGGGCATGGCTCAAGACTTGCTTTCTTCGTTCAGGTTCTGCTTCGATGATATCGATAGCAACCGTCGCTGCAGCGGCACACGCCGGAGGCATCGCTGTCGTATAAATAAAACTACGGCTGTGATTAATAAGATAATCACACAATGCCTTAGAACCAGCTACATAGGCGCCAAAACATCCCGCTGCTTTAGAGAGCGTTCCCATTTGAATATCGATTTTATCTGCCAATCCTTCTTCTGCTGCAAGGCCCGCACCATCTTGCCCTAAAACACCAAAGCCATGAGCTTCATCCACCATCACCCAAGCGTCATATTGCTTGGCTAATCTAACAATCTCTTTTAAATGGGCCCTATCTCCATCCATGCTAAAGATGGTATCTGTCACAATCAAACGTTTCTTAAAACCGCCTGCCTCTTTAAGTTCTGCTTCCAGTGCCTGCATATCGTTATGCACGTAGCGCTTCAATTGGGCACGGCTTAACAAAATGCCGTCGAGGATGGAAGCATGATTAAGCCTATCAGAAAGAATTACATCTTCTCTATCATAAAGGGCGGGTATAATGCCCGTATTAGCCATATATCCGCTGGAAAAAACAAGAGCACTCTCTGTTTTCTTCAAACGAGCTATTTTTTCTTCAAGCTTGATATGCTCACTGTTGTTACCGCAAACAAGACGGGAAGCTCCCGAACCAAAACCATATTGATCCAACGCATTCTTTGCTGCTTGTTTAATACGTATATCATCGGCTAACCCAAGATAATTATTAGAACAAAAGTTTAAAACAAACCTACCATCGATACTAATCTTTCTCCCTTGTGAGCCTTCCACTGTACGCAAAGATCGACGCAAGTTCTTAGTTTCAAGTTCTAATAATTCATTATTCAAAAACTCTGTGTTCATATAGGAAGAACATCCCCTGCTGTTTTTTTAAGTATCTTGCCACTATCCTGACGAATCAAAAGAGCTCCATCAGAGTCAATTTCAAAAGCCTGCCCTTCCACATACCCATTAGAATCAGATACGCGAACCCTTTTCTTTAGGGTTGCTGAATGCTCTCTGGCATACTGTAAGACTTCTTCGAAGCCTCCTTTAAGGATTTTGTTATACCAAATCTCCATACTCCTTAAAAGTTCTTGAAAAACTACAATACGATTCATAGATTGCTGGGATTCAATTCTCAAGGAAGTAGCTGTATCTAATAGCTGCGAAGGGGTAGCATTAATATTGATCCCTATTCCTACGACGACAAATTTGACCTGATCCACCTCGGCGCGCAATTCGGTTAAAATTCCTGCTAATTTCCTAGGGCCAATAAACAAATCATTAGGCCATTTAATCTTTGGCTGTATCTTTGTCACATTGCGAACCGCCTCTGCCAAAGCTACTGCTGTCATTAAGGTGACCTGTGACATCTGTGTGGGAGGAAGTTTAGGCTTAAGAATAATGGAACAATAAATACCCTTACTCTTAGGAGAAACCCAAACGCGACCCAGACGGCCGCGACCCTTGCTTTGCGCTTCTGAACAAACAACTGTCCCTTCAGGTTCACCCTCCATGCCCAATCGAAACGCTTCATCCATGGTGGAACCTACTGAATCAAATGAAAATATTTTCTGCCCCATGATCTTGGTATTCAAACCAAATTGAATCTCGTAAGAAAGAAGCTTATCTGGAGAAGAAACTAATTGATATCCCAAATGAGGCACTGCTGCAATATCATATCCCTGCGCGCGTAATTCCTGCATGTATTTCCAGACGGCTGCACGCGACATATTTAATTGCTGGCTCATTTCCTCGCCAGAAACATAGCCATCTGTTTGTTTTAAAAAATGAATGAGTTTTTCGTGCATAAATGAGCACCTGACTTTCGGAGCACAGCGACGTCAAGTCAGCCTGTGCGAATTTATACCCGAACAGTGACGGCCTAGTCACTGGAAGGGTATTTCCTTATTTACGAATTTTCTCTACTTTTAATTTCAACTGCTCTAAAAAATAATCGACATCTTCTTTAGTAGTCCAACGCCCTAAGCTAACCCGCAGGCTTCCTAAGGCTAATTGATCGCTCAACCCTATCGCTTTAAGCACATGCGATGGCTCAAGAACACCTGAAGTACACGCTGATCCTTGAGAGATAGCAATGCCTGCCATGTCTAGAGCTGTCACCAACTCTTCCCCATTAATATTCTCGAAAGAAAAATGAGCATTATTCGGTAAACGCGATTGGCGATGGCCGTTCAACGACGATCCGTTAATATTCTTTAGTACATACTCAATGATATAATCACGCATAATAGCTTGTTCTTTCGCTTCCTTCTCCATACTAATCTTGACTAATTCAACTGCCTTTCCTAGTCCAACAATTCCAGGAAGATTAAGTGTGCCAGCACGACGCCCCTTTTCCTGATCTCCTCCATAAAGCCTTGGCTCTGTTTTAATACCCTCGCGCACATACAGAACTCCAATCCCTTGAGGGCCATAAAACTTATGTGCAGAAAGGGATAATAAATCACAAGAAATTTGACGAACATCGACTGGAATATGACCTATTGTTTGGGTAGCATCAACTAAGAAACAAATACCTTTAGCGCGGGCTAAAGCGCCAATTTTTTCTACAGGCTGAATGGTGCCAATCTCATTATTGGCATGATGAACGGCAATAAGAATAGTGTCTTCTTTAATTAAACCAGCAATAGCCTCTGAATCAACAATCCCATCCGCTTGCGGTTTGACAAAACTAACTTCAAAGCCAAGCTTACTTAAACGATGAGCTCCCTCAAGCACACTATGATGCTCAATTGCCGAGACAATCACATGACGGCCTTTGTTAAACAAGCTTAAAGCCATTGTTAAAACAGCCTGATTATTGGATTCAGTTGCTCCTGAGGTAAAAATGATTTCGGAAGGTTTAGCCCCGATAAAATTAGCCAGAACAGCACGGCTATCTTCAATGGCTTTGCGGGCCTTTTGGCCAATGCTATGAGGACTAGAAGCATTGCCGAATCTCTCAAAAAAGAACGGCCTCATCGCCTCTAATACTAACGGTTCGGTGGGCGTTGTTGATGCGTAATCTAAATAAATAGGACTCTTCATAGACGATTATAATAATAGCCTCAGGAATCATTGTCAACTGGAATGGATTAGGAGGTTTACGAAGTAAAAAATGCCGAGGAAGGGAATCGAACCCTTACAGCCGTGAAGCTACTGGTTTTTGAGACCAGCGCGTATACCAGTTCCGCCACCTCGGCAAAGCTATTGCAATAAACTTGGTGGAGCCGAGGAGGATCGAACCCCTGACCTCTTGCATGCCATGCAAGCGCTCTACCAAACTGAGCTACGGCCCCAAATGGGGGCACGAACCGTCCCCCTAAAAATAAGACGTTAATATACCATCGACCAAAAAATTTGTCAAAGCTTTCACATTTTACTGAGATTTGCATTTCCAGATTTTACATGCTAAACTCTAATTATGAAAAAACAAATTTGGATTATAAGTTTAGTTTTTGTAGCTATCTTCAATCTATATTCCTTTGCGGAAGAAACCCAAACAATTACCCTTAAAGATGGCTCTCAAATCAGAGGTGAATTAATAGGAGTTGGTGGCGGCGTTTATACAATTCACACTGCTACAATGGGTGATATTAAAATCCTGGTTTCCCAAGTAGCCAGCATTTCTAATGGAGCTCCTGTTCCTCAAGCTCAAGGGTCTACTCCTGCTTCTGATGGTAACATTGATCAAAAGATTCAATCTGCTCAGTCTAAATTAATGAATAACCCTCAAATGATGCAACAAGTTCAGGCGATGGCTCAAGACCCCCAATTAATGCAATTATTCTCAGACCCTGCTTTAGTTAAAGCTGTAATGTCTCACGATGTTAAAGCCATTGAAGGCAATCCAAAAGCTCAAGAGCTTATGAATAATCCTAAAATGCGCGCCATCGTAGAACAAATGCAAGGCAATCCTTCTTAAATAATTATTTTTAAGAACTCTCTACCTTCTAAATGAAGTAACCACACCCTTAAAGTACGTTCTAAAGTCTTTTTCTATTTAGAGATTGTTGCGGCATGACGTAACTGCCCACAGGCAGCATTAACATCCTTGCCTCTTGGAGTACGGATGGTGGCGTGAATTCCAAATTCTTCCAGCTTATTCTTAAAAGCAAACATTTCATCCCGAGATGGAGTTTTATGATCAAATTCTGAAACAGGATTATAAGGAATAAGATTCATCTTACAAACAATACCCTTGAATGCTTTTTTAAGACTTTGAATAGCTTTATCCGTACAGGTCACATCTTTGATCAAGATATATTCAAAGGTAATTTGTCTTTTGGTCTGTTTGAAATGTTCTCTGCAGGCTTCTATCAATTCATCAAAAGGATACTTGCGATTAACAGGCATTAATAAATTGCGACTTTCATTATCAAAGCCATGTAAAGAAATAGCCAGCTCGACTTGAAGTTTTTCTTTAGCAATTTCCTTGATTTTAGGAACAAGTCCAACGGTTGATATAGTGATATGACGGGCCCCAATACCAATCCCTTTTTCCGAATTAATAATCCTAATCGCCTTAAAAAGATTATCGAAATTATCCAAAGGTTCGCCAGTACCCATAAAAACAATATTGGTTAATGGTCTTTTATGCTTAAGGGACTCTTCTTTCACATGCAACACTTGAGTAACAATTTCCGCACACGTTAAATTTCTAGACCAACCACCAATACCACTAGCGCAAAATTTACAACCAAATTTACATCCTGCCTGTGTCGAAATACATGCAGTCGTCCGTGTTGCGGTGGGAATTAAAACACTCTCAATCATTTCACGCTTGCCTGCAGACGTAAGGGGATCATGAAGATCAAATAAAAACTTAGTCGTCCCCTCCTGCGAAATAAGCTTCTGTGCGATTATGTTTGGTTGAAAATCAAAATCCTGCTGCAGTCTTTCCTGTATGGGTTGAGGCAAATTCTTCATATCCCCAAAAGACCAAACGCCTTGTTTATAGACCCATTCAAAAACTTGCTGTGCACGAAATGATTTTTCACCAATGGATTGAAAATAGACGGCTAATTCTTCAAAGGAGAGATTGCGGATGTCTTGCTTCATTTTTTCTCAATGAATTGACCAATATCACGATATTTATTGTAACGATTTTCCAGCAGGTCTTTGGTAGAAAGACTGGTGAGTTTCTTTAAATTTCTTAACAAGGCGGTTTTTAAATTAACTGCTGTCTCCTCGGGATTTCGATGAGCTCCCCCGGTAGGTTCAGAAATAATTTCATCAACCACCTTATGTTTAATCAAATCTTCCCCATGCAATTTTAAAGCTTTAGCAGCTTCTGGAGCTTTCAGTGAACTACGCCAGAGGATTGATGCACAGCCTTCCGGTGAAATAACCGAATAATACGCATGCTCTAAGATAAGAACCTTATCCGCAACGCCAATACCCAAGGCTCCCCCACTTCCACCTTCACCGATAATGGTAGCAATAATAGGAGTTTCACAAACAGACATATCCCGTAAATTCTCAGCAATCGCCTGCGCTTGCCCGCGTTCTTCAGCACCAATGCCCGGATACGCTCCTGGCGTATCAATCAAACAAATGACAGGCACATGAAATTTAGCGGCCATTTTCATTAAACGCATGGCTTTACGATATCCTTCTGGATGCGCACAACCAAAATTACGCTTTACATTTTCTTTAGTATCTCTTCCTTTTTGATGACCAATAATCATTACCTTTTGTTCATCTATCTTGGCAAACCCACCAATAATCGATAAATCATCTGAAAATAATCGATCCCCATGCAGTTCAAGAAATCCATCTGTCATAAATTTGATATAATCTAAAGTATACGGACGAGCTGGATGACGCGCAATTTGAATTCTCTGCCATGGAGATAAATTGTCATAAATATCATGCTTTAACTTTTCCAGCTTACTCTCTAAACGTTTAATTTCAGGCTCTAGGGTGACGCGCTTAGAACCCATCTGACGAAGATCATTGATCTTGGTTTCTAATTCAACAATTGGTTTTTCAAAATCTAATTTGCTCATAATTATTCCGTAATATTTACCTTTGTTCCAATAACAAGAAGATCAAACAATTCTTCTACATCCGAGTTAAGCATACGCACACAACCAGCAGTCGCTTTCTCACCAATAGCTTCCGGATGAATCGTCCCATGGATGCCATAATGCGAATCAATATCAAAACCCATCCATCTTGAACCTAGCTCATTTTCAGGACTTTCTGGTGGAATAGGTTGACCACCTGGTTTAAACCAAACAGGATTAGGAATTTTAGAAGCAATTTTAAAAGTTCCAACAGGAGTATCATTATCTTTTTTGTCTTTACCTGTAGCCACATGATAAATCTTAATCACCTCATCACCTGATTTAAGAGTCAGAACATTCTGTGACTTGCTGACAAAAACTGCAAATGGAGCCTTCCAAATACGCAGATTCTGTCCAATACGAATCACATCACTTTTCAAACCATTGCTTTTTTTAATAAGCTCTGGCGTTGTTCCATACTTCTTAGATAACTTTCCCAAAGAATCTCCCGGTTGAACTTGATAAACTTCTGTCTGCGGAGTTTTTTCCTTAGAAAAAATAATATTCATATTTAATTGGCCAACCTTACTTTGAATCTCCTCTACCTTGTCATAGTCTGGATGATCCATTATAATTTGCTGATACGATTCTTTAGCTTTTAATTGATCCCCTTGAGCCTCTGCAAGGGATGCTTCATCTAAAAGCTTTTGTACCGGAATAGATGTAGTCTCAGAAGCCCCCCCTTTTTTATAAACCTTGGTAATTACAAAACCAACGGAAACTAACCCAACAACTGTAACAACAATCAAAATCCAACTTTTCTTCACAGAGATCTCCTATTAGAATAAAAGTACCGTCCAAATAATCCCAAAAAACATTCCTGCTAAAACCTGAACAGGCGTATGACCAACCAATTCCAAAAGTCTTTTTTCTTCCACTTGACCTTTCCAATAAATATCATCCATCATCTTATTAAGAACTGTTGCCTGCTGTCCCGTAGAACGACGAACTCCTTGAGCATCAAACATCGTAACTAAAGCAAAGATAGCAGCTATCGCAAAAAACGTAGAATAAAATCCATGTTCAATACCTACCGCAGTGGCCAAGGCAGAAACCCCCGCTGCATGACTAGAAGGCATGCCACCAGTTCCGATAAACCAGCGAAAATTAAATCTTTTCTCCTTAAAAAAACCAATAATCACCTTAGTTGTTTGAGCTAACACCCAAACCAACAAGGTCATTAAGAGTATTCGGTTGTGCCAAAGTTCTGGCCAAAAAGGATGATTAAAATGCAGTGTCATTGTTCTATTATTGACGAAATTTCCCAAATATGTTAACCTTCATTATATCTTTGCTTCCCCAAAAAGCAAGAATTGGTTTCTTCTAGTTTCATCAAATTTTGCCCTATGAAAAAGAAAAAAAACTTCTATCACGAACCCTTAAGCAAGAAAACATTTTTTTGGGTGTTAGCAATTTTAGTTGTTT
The DNA here is from genome assembly GCA_043742785.1 of Candidatus Omnitrophota bacterium. GTDB lineage: Bacteria > Omnitrophota > Gorgyraeia > Zapsychrales > Fredricksoniimonadaceae > JACQCF01. Next base: position 3,579 of record JAYTXU010000006.1, on the reverse strand, counting down.
CTATTGCCGCATTCAGCCCAATTTTACAGAATGCTTTCTTAAACTGGGATGATATTGATTACATTACGAACAACCCTACAATTCAATCTTTAGATTTTACTCACCTTAAAGATATTTTTACCTCTCACCCCTTGAAGACTTATGTACCTTTAACCACTTTATCCTTTGCCTTCGAATATCTTTTCTTTCAATTTAACCCCTATTTTTACCACCTTGATAATTTGCTTTTACACCTCTCCATTGCGTGGTTGATATATCTATTTTTAAGAAAATTAAGTTTATCCGTGCGCACCGCAGGGCTGGCAGCATTATTATTTGCTGTCCACCCCATGCACGTCGAAGCGGTAGCATGGGTTTCAGCGCGCAAAGATGTTTTATATGCCTTTTTCTACATGCTGGCACTTTTGAATTATTGTCTGTACTTAGAAAAACGTCAATCCATCCATTACTGGTTAAGCTTTTTCTGTGGACTATTGAGCATGTTGTCCAAAGGGATGGCACTTAGTTTGCCATTTATTTTATTATTATGCGACTGGTTATATAAGCGAAAAGACTCAAAGATAATGTTCTTTGATAAACTTCCATTTTTTATTTACATTTTGCCATTAGCCTGGGCCAACTACGCTCCTAATACATCTGTTATGACTATGAATAAAGATTTCGGCGAAGCCGTACTCATTTTCATTTGGTCACTGACATTTTATATCAAGAAATTTATTTTTCCTTTTCATCTAACTCCTCTTTACATAACCCCTGAACCGATTCATATACTGAGCTCTGTCTACTTATCAAGTGTAATCATTTTGATTATCTGTCTGATAGCTATCTATCGTTATCGAACATATCAATGGCTCATCTTTGCATTCGTATTCTATTTCTGCTCCATCTTTTTCCTCTTAAGATTTGACCGACTTTACAATTTATCAGTGGTAGCCGACAGATATATGTACCTACCAATGCTCGGATTTTGTGCGCTTATAGGAATCTTTTGCGATAAGCTTTTGTCATGGATTGAAGACCATAAACCACAGTGGAGGTCTTTTATTGCCGTTCTATTAGCTTGCGCCTTAACTGTTCTGAGTATCAAAACAAATCTTCAGTGCCGTATATGGAAAAACAACCTCATTTTATGGAACCGTGTCATCGCTGGAAATCAAACATTATCTGTCGCCTATCTCAATCGCGGCGCGGCATATAAAGAACTAAACCAAATTCAAGAAAGCATCAATGATTTAAAACAATCTATAAAGCTTCTTCCTTCTTTTGGGGCTCACTATAATCTCGCTAATATTTATACCAATGAAAAAGAATACGCCTTAGCTATAGAAAATTATAGTGCGGCTATTCAACTTGATCCACAACATGCCCTCGCGTACAATAACAGGGGCGTTGTGAACTCAACTCAAAAAAATTATGCTGAAGCGGTTAAAGATTTCAACAAAGCCATCGAAATTGATCCAACCCTTCTTGACCCTTATTATAACCAGGCCGTCTGTTATTTTCTTCTTAACAACACCGACGCAGCTTTAGCAAGTTACAATCAAGTAATTCACTTACGGCCTGATTTCTGGCAAGCTTATGCGAACCGAGCGGTCATTTATACAAAACATCGACAATTAAATCTGGCTTTACAAGATTATGATTATTTTATTCGAAATAATCCCCAATCAGCATCCACATATGATGCACGATCGCGCGTCTATGCCGATTTGAAACAGTTTGATCATGCATTTAATGACGCATTGAAGGCCAAGCAATTAGGCTATCCAGTAGATGAGAAGTACCTCGAAGAATTAACGCAATTGAAGTAACCCGAAAAACATTTTCTCTAGACGAAAATTCCTAAATATGTTAGCCTTCTTTATATCTTTGCGTCCTTTAAAAGCAAGGATTGCTTTATCTTAGAATCCCCAACTAAGATGTTTTTTTAGAAAAAATCTAATCTCCCCTTATCGTAAAGAAGCCTTTATGTTAGCCAAATCTACCAGTTTTGCCTTAAGTGGGCTTGATGCCTACCCCATTACCATTGAAACAGATATCACCAACGGACTCCCTCAAATCATCATTGTTGGTCTACCTGATAACGCTGTTAAGGAAAGCCGTGAGCGCGTACGGTTAGCCATTAAAAACAGTGGGTTCTCCTTTCCAGGAGGCCGCATCACCATCAATCTAGCCCCGGCTGATATTAAGAAATATGCCCCTTAAATGCTAAGAAATAACCACCTAAAAGTTATAATGAATTTCTGATTCTCCGTTGCTGTATATCTTTAAAACTTTAACCAAGTTGTTTATCATTGTTCGTTTTTCAGCAGTTTCCGCAAACAGCCAGTTTTGCCTAAAATCTTGGTAATACCTTTCCTTCTGCTTAAACTTGTCCTTCTTTATTCTTTCCACTTCTAAAGATACTTTTAAATGACCAATGTCATCTTCCAAATCATATATTTCTTTACCTAAGCTCTTGTATCGTTCCAAAAAATCATTAGCTGCATCATCCCCCGTTTCAAGTACTTCCATATATCTTTGTCTTGCTTTCTTCTTCTTTGTAAGCACTTGGTTCTTTTGATCTATCTTTTCTTTAATAGTGTTTATTTGTTCCTTTGAAGTGATGTTTAGATGGCTTTGAAGGTATGCTGGATCAGCTACAAGCTCTTCTATGTGCTTGAAAATCTTATCAATAACTACGGCTTCTAATTTTTCTTTTCTTATATTTTTTAATCGGCATTTAGATCGTGTTTCTTTTCGACACTTAGACGAGCATCTATAGTATTCCAAAGTACCTTCAATTCCCTTCTTCTGTGAAGGAACTCCCTGTCTAGTTAATTGACGACCACATTCGCCACAACGGGCTACATCCCTAAAGATAAGGTTCGGAGCAATGTTTGTCCACTTAGGCATATTTCCTGTATAGTTCTTATCTCGAATTTCTTGAACTTTCTTAAAATCCTCCATTGATACTATTGGAGGGTGCTTCTGTGAGTAAATCTTTCCTTTAACCTCCATACAGCCAGTATATTTGACGTTAGCAAGTATCCTTTTAATTTGCCTACGGTCTAAATTGACTCGAGCAGTTATTTCGTTATTTGCAAGATACTCAACAACCTTGCTTTGACTTCTAAACTTTAAATAAAGATCGAAAATAGTTCTAACAACAATCGCCTCTGATTCAACGATGACAAACTTCTTTTGCTTCTCACTTTTCAAGGTGGTATACCCAAAAGGAGGTTCTGAGCCGAAATTAGTACCATCACGATCTACCTTTGCATACCTGCCTCCAAGCATCCTTTCCTTTATACTCTCTCGCTCCATCTCTGCAAAAACAGCTATAATCGCCATTAAGGCTTTACCCAGACCAGTATTATCAATTGGTTCTGTAACGGATCTTAAACGAACTCCTGAACTTTCAAATTTCTTAAATAATAACAATGTATCGCAAGCTGAACGAGAAAGCCGATCAAGTTTCCACACAAATATATGCTTAACTTTGCCCTTCGTAATATCTAACAAAAGACGCTGAAGCTCTGGTCTGTCATCCATTCTTCCACCGCTTGAGGTATCAAGGTAGAAATCGTCCTTAGAAGG
>JAYTXU010000005.1:0-27831 GCA_043742785.1 Candidatus Omnitrophota bacterium | reverse complement strand
ATACATCTTTACCTGACTCTGGAGTAATGAAGCCAAAACCTTTTTGGTCGCTAAACCACTTTACAGTTCCTTTTGCCATTACTTTACTACCTCCTTTTTCTAAACATTGAGTAAATAACGGCAAATTGCAAAGATAAAAAAACCGCCAGGCGATATCGTCCACCTTGCGGCTTTATGATTCTTTTCCCTTATCTACTCCGACTACATGCACAAGTATACGGGTATTTATTTATTTGTCAAATGATATTAATAAACAAAAATAAACAAAAATTTAGACAGGCTGTTCTTCTTTAATGGAAGGAATTGATACTTCGGGGTTAACATCAAGAGAATAATCAACTCCTTTAAGACCAAAACCAAAAAGTTTTAAAAAATCTGCATTGTAGCCTTTAACATCAGAGGTTTGAAGGAGATTGACATCTTCAATATTCGACCAGATCGATTTAACTTCATCTTGAACATCTTGGCGCATTTCTAATTCATCCACACGTACACGCCCTTTTTCATCCACAAGAATCTGTGTTAAAGGACGCTGATTATATAATCGATCCGCAAACAAACGCTGGATTTGATGAATACAATCTTCGTGAATTCCTTTTTGCTTCATAATCTTCATTAAAATAACAAAATATAATGGGATAAAAGGAATAGCTGAAGAGCTTTGAGTAACTAACGCTTTATTAACAGAAACAAAAGCCCTACCACCTTGGGCTTGAATAGCTTTATCCAAAATATGCGCCGTAGCTTCTAAATGGTCCTTGGCAGCCCCAATAGTACCATTACGATAAACGGGGGTCGTCACATCAGGACCTATATAGGAATAAGCAATAGTCACCGTTTTAGGTGCCAACAAGTTCTGACTCATTAACGCCTCAATCCATAACTGCCAATCTTCCCCCCCCATAACCTTGACAGTATCTTGAACTTCCTGATCAATAGCTGTTTCTAAAGTGACTGAAGTTACTTTATTAGCCTCAAAATCAATACTTTTATTAGTATATGCTGCGCCCTTAGGTTTTAATGCACTTTTATAAAGTTGTCCTGTTTTAGGATCAACACGGCGAGGGGAAGCCAAAGAATAGATGACGCAATCTACTTGTCCCAAATCTTTCTTTATAGCGTCACAAACTTTTTGACGCATTTCATCAGAGAAGGCATCCCCATTAAAACTTTTAGCATATAAACCTTGGGCTTTAGAAAAATTCTCAAAAGCAACGGTATTATACCAACCCGCCGTCGCTGTACGTTTACCATCGGAAGACTTTTCAAAAAAAACACCAATGGTCGCAGCTCCACAGCCAAAAGCCGCTGTAATACGTGAAGCAAGACCATAACCTGTAGAAGATCCAATAACTAAAACCTTTTTTGGACCACTAAGAATAGGCCCTTTAGATTGAATATAATCAATTTGTTCTTGTACATGAGCCGCGCAACCAGACGGATGAGCGGTGGTACAAATAAATCCCCGAATTTTAGGTTGTATGATCATAATGATGTCTTCTTCGCAACAATAACTATCCCTGATGTTGTCAATGTAAAACGTTTGCGATCTTGTTCCACATCAAAACCAATTTTTGAATGTGCAGGAATAACCACTTCTTTATCAATAATAGCATTCTGAACCTGAGATCCTTCACCAACAACCACACCTTCCATTAAAACAGATTTTGTAACCTTAGCCTTTTCCTTAATATATACATTCGAAGAAAGAACGGAATGATTAACCTCTCCCCCCTCAACAATACAACCGCCAGAAATGATAGAGTTAATAACAGCTCCTTCTTGCTTGCCTACACTATGCACACGAATCGGCGGATATTGATGATGATAGGTGCGCAGTGGCCAGCTTTTTTCATAAAGATTAAAATTCGGTTCTTGACCTACTAAATCCATATTCGCTAGATAATACGCATCGCGAGTTCCAATATCTCGCCAATAGGTGGAATGATCATTCTCTAAAGCAAAATTATAAGCAAAGACCTTCATTTTCTTCTGCACCATCTGAGGAATAATGTTCTTTCCAAAATCATGATCAGAACCAGCTTTAGTCGCATCCACCTTTAATTCATTAAAAAGCATATCAGCATTAAACAAATAAATCCCCATAGAACCAAAAATTGAATCCGGCGCTAAAGGAATAGTTTTAGGATTTTGCGGCTTTTCTTGAAAACCAACAACCATATTATTTTTATTTACTTCCACCACACCAAAATTAACAGCTTCAGCCTTTGGCATTTGAATGCAGGAAACCGTCATATCAGCACCCTTAGTCAAATGATATTCAATCATTTTACGATAATCCATTTTATAAACATGATCTCCCGCTAAAATCAGAATTAATTTTGGATTGTAATCCTGAATCATATGCCAATTCTGATAAATAGCATCAGCGGTACCACGATACCAATCTGCTGAAACACGTTGTTGGGCCGGAACAACATCAATAAACTCCCCCAATTGATTAGAATAAATATTCCAACCTTCCAAGATGTGACGCTGCAAAGAAAAAGATTTATATTGAGTTAAAAGAAAAATACGGCGTAAACCAGAATTGACACAATTGGACAATGTAAAATCGACAATACGATAAATACCGCCAAAGGGAACCGCAGGTTTGGCACGGTCACGTGTTAAGGGATCTAAACGTTCTCCCTTACCACCGGCTAAAATAAAAGTTAATACATCACGCATGACTTACAAATTTCTTATAGTGCAGATTTTTTAGAATTTTTATTTTTCTCAATGATATCACGAATTTTCTTAACATCAACCTTATCTTCTGTACTTGTCGCTTGAATATGAGTTAAAACATCTAAAGCCTTTTTTTCTTGACCGCTTAACGCACAGCTTCTAGCTAATCCTAATTTACCTTTGAAATTATTTTGGTCTTTCTCAAGAACTCTTTCATATTGATACCTTGCACCTTTATAATCCTTTATATTTTCATAGGACTCCGCTAAACTCATACGAACTTCAATATCGTAAGGTCTTAAAACAGTCGCAATACGAAAATTCTCAAACGATCTACGATACTCTTTCCTAATTTGATAAATATCACCTAACATTTTATAAGACTCAAAATCATCAGGAGAAACCTTCAGAGCTTCTTGAGCCTCTTTTAATGCAGCATCATATAAACCAAAAACTCTTAGAATATGCATACGACTTGTTAAAGGAATAGGATCAACGCGTTTAGTTCCTAATCTCTGAAGATCCATAAATTTAGACTGCCATTTCTTCATATCAATGGCAAAACGGTCAATCCAAACCTTATTAGCAGGAATATTCTTTAGAAAAATAACAGCATCATAATCAAAATACACGATTTTCCAATCTGGAAACTGATAAAACATCTTTAAGACTTTAGGAGGTATCGATTGATTGTTGTTGTTTAAGAAGGCCCCTGTGATATTAAATTTAGCTGCATCGACTAAAAAGATTTGTTTATCACCTTCATGCCAGATTTTCTGGTATTGCTTGAAAAAAGCTCCACCATACTCTTCGGTTCGTCCATCCATATAAACCTTAATATTAGGATAGCAACGGCCAATCAAATAAGCCCCTGAATTAAAATCATTAAAGAAGTTTCCCTTAATCTGATTCTTTACTAAAAAATCAACCGCATGATAAGGAAAAGATCTCAAAGAAACTCCCCAGAATTCACTTTTACGTTCATAAGTATCAAAATCAAAATACCCATTAGCCGCAATCTTCGTTCCGTTATCAAGCATCCAAAAAACAAGAGCCACCTTACATAAAATACCTGTGATGTACTTGAATTTAGTATGAGAAAACCGAAAAGGAATAACATTCTGCCATTTCACTGTTGCTATATTCGCCATAAAGACCAAATAGGAAGCTACAGCAAAAAAGATCATATTGCGAATGGCCGCTAGAGAAAATAAAAGAAAAACAATCCAAACAAAAACAGTACTAATATCTATTTTACGCCGATTGAGAATAAGCCCTATAGCAGAGATAATAATCAATCCCTTATAAGAGCCGTACTGTGTTGTCCAAAGAGTAGCCTGTGTAATCGGTTTTTGTAGCTCCGTAATATGCTTAAAAAAGATTTGCGATCCCCCCTGCCCCATCCCTAATAAAACACCGATTGGATACCACGCTCCTTTAAATGTCAACGGATTCACACAACAAGCTAAAACAAGTAATGGAAAAAATTTCTTTAAACGCAGGTACTCTTCATCACTTAAACGACCAATTGAATTCCATTCCCATGGTAAAGACATATGACGTTTTAAAAATTCAGAAAGCCAAGCTATCGCAACCAATAAAGGTCCAAAAAAGAAAAAGCCATGCATATTAGTCCATAGCACCTGAATAATAACCAAAGCCCAAAGCGACCAACGGCGATCAATGAACCAAGCAAGAATCCAAACAAAAGAAACAAAAAATAAAATAGAAAAAATATCTGGTCGAATCGTAAATCGACTTTGATAAATAAGAAGTACAAATAATAAGAAAAGCGCAGTTAGAAACTGACGATCTTTACTGTACCCTAAAAAAAGTAAAATTAAGAAAGTGGATAAAACAACCGCAACTTGCATATTGATGAGACCATCAAAGCCTCCCCAATGCCAAATCTTATAAACAATAACCTGAAATAACCATTCGTGATTAACCCACGGTTTACCAGCAATAGAACAGGAAAGAACATCTTGGGCAGGAACAACATGATGCTCGCTAATATACTGACCCATCTTTAAGTGCAGCCATAAATCTAAATCTTTAACTTCTAAACTAGCCATAAAGGCTGTTAGCCCAAAAACAATACTAATCGTTAACACACCAAAAATATAATTTAATTTCTGCCAGAATTGATCACTCATATTTGATAATCAAAAGCCGCCCTAATTAATTGTTGAGTATATGCTCTCTGCGGTGACTGGAAAATAACCTGCGTTAAATCCATTTCAATAATTCTTCCTTCATGCATCACCGCTATTCTATCACTAAATCTTTTAACCACCCTCAAATTATGAGAAATAAAAATATAAGTCAAACGAAATTGACGTTTGATATCCATTAAAAGATCGATGATCTGCTTTTGTACCAAAACATCCAAGGATGAAACGGCTTCATCTAAAATAAGAATCTGCGGGTTAGTTAATAGCGCACGGGCAATGGCAATACGCTGACGCTCTCCCCCACTAAATTCATGAGGAAATCTGTTCAACATATCGCTCGTGAGACCAACAGCTTTTAGAATCGACTGCATTTTTGCTGTCTGTTCTTTAGAGGAAAGTTTTTGTCTACAGAAGGCTTCCTTTAAAATCGAACTGACGCTCCACAAAGGATCAAGAGAACTATACGGATCTTGAAAAACCATTTGAATAGTTTTTTTATTACCCTCGATAGTTCCTTTGTCTGCCTTCAGTAATCCTACCATTAACTTAGCTAAGGTGGATTTACCGCAACCGGACTCACCAATAATACAAAGATTTTCCCCCTCATTGACAGAAAAACTCACTCCATCAACCGCTTTGACCTTGCCAAAATATTTCTGAAGATTCGATACCTGCAGAATCATACAAATGCCTCCATCAAGGCCTTAGTATATTTATGTTTTGGATGTTTCATAATTAAATCCACCGTTCCTTCTTCTACTACCTTGCCCTTTTCTAAGATCACCACATCATCAGCCAAATGAACCACCATGCCTAAATCATGAGAAATTAATAGAATCGTCGTCCCTTCTTTTCTAAACTGGCGAAACAAATCCATAATCTTAGCCTGCAAGGTAACATCCAAATTACTCGTTGGTTCATCAGCAATAATCAATTTTGGATTAATAATAACCGCCTGAGCAATCATAGCACGCTGACGTTGTCCTCCACTTAATTGATGAGGATATCGATCATAAATTTCTGCTGGATTAGACAGTTCGACTTTATACAAAACATCCAAGACCTTCTGACGCCGTTGATTCTTAGGTAAAGCTGTATGGATTTTTAAGACTTCATCTATCTGCTCTCCTATGGTCATCAAAGGGTTGAATGCCCACAATGGCTCTTGAAAAACCATAGCTATTTGTGAACCTCTAAGGATACGCATCGATTCCTCATCGATGAGAAAAAGACTTTTGTTGTTAAATAAAACTTGTCCGCCTTCAATCTCCAACGCATCTGGTAATAATCTTAAAATAGAAGAAGCAATGGTAGTCTTACCACTGCCAGAACCTCCAACCAAGGCTGTTATTCTTCCCTCTACAGCTTTAAAAGAAACATTATTCAAGAGTATTTTCTCTTGAACACGGACGGTTAATTGATGGACTTCAAGTAAGTTGTTCATAAGATCTATTTATAAAGAGGATCGAACGCATCCCGCAGGGCATCGCCCACTATATTAAAACAAATAACCGTTACAAAAATAAACAGGCCTGGAATCATAATCCAAGGCGCAAATTGAATCTGTACAATACCCATAGCATCAGACAACATATTACCCCAACTAGGAATAGGATCCTGAATCCCTAAACCAAATAAAGATAAACCAGCTTCCAACATAATATAAGAAGGGATCGTTAGCATAATGGCCACCAAGGAATAGGATAGCGTGTGGGGCAAGATGTGTTTCACAATGATATTCAGATCTGAAACACCCATAGCCTTGGCTGCCAACACAAAATCACGCTGACGTAAGGACAGACTCATTCCGCGAATGATACGCGCTAGAGATGCCCATCCAATGAAAGCTAGAATAAAAATCACCATAAAATAGATCTGCAAAGCACTCACATCTTCAGGCACAGCTGCACGCAAGGCCAGCATCAAATAAAAAGCAGGAATAATCATAAACATTTCACAAGTGCGCATCAAAAAACTATCTATCCATCCACCAAAGTATCCGGCAATTCCCCCAATCAAGAGACCAAGAGAAAAAGAAATCAAACTACCCAACAATCCAATGGATAAAGAAATCCTTGCCCCCTGTAAGATTCGAGAAAAAACATCCCTTCCTCTAGAATCAGCTCCCCAAATATAAAATCGCCCTGGCGTATCAACACCAAAAAGATGTCCCTTAGTCAATAATCTTAGCGGATATTTCTGGGTTTTATCGACGATATATTGTCTCTGATGATTGGCATCAAACTTAAGTGTTCTTCCATAGACAAAGGGTAAGGACAAGTGGCCTTGATCAACAAATTCAATCGCGGTAGCTGGACAATAGGAATATTCTCTATCTTCATTATCAAAGTGATACGGGGAAATGAAATCCGCAAAAATAGCACAGGCATAAAGAGCCACTAAGACATAAAAACAGAAGAGGGCTGATCGATGCTTAGAAAAACTTTCGATGGCTAAAGAAAATTGTGATTTCCCCTCATGCCGGAGACTCCCTGTTTGTCGTCGTTTATGATTTTGCATATCGTATCCTTGGATCCAAACGTGCTAAGGCAATATCCGCCAATAAATTTCCAATCAATAATAAGGAACTCGCTAATAAAAGATTAGCCATGACCACATAGACATCCTTGGAGCGCACGGCTGTCAGCATGAGGCTTCCCATACCAGGCCAAGAGCAGATGATTTCAATCAAGGCAGCTCCACTGATAAGGCCGGAAAGTTCATAACCTAATAAGGTAATCAAAGGATTAAAAGCATTCTTAAGCGCATGGCGATAAATAATACGACTCTCCGGTAAACCTTTCGCCCTGGCAGAGGTGATGTATTGCTGGCGCAGCACGCCTAGCATATTACCGCGCATAATACGCTGCAGGCTGCCGATCGACCCCAGAGAAAGAACGATGGTTGGAATCACTAAATGTTTTGCCAAATCTAAAACTCGAGCCGGCCACGAAAGGCTTTCATAGTCCGCGCTATGCATCCCTCCCAAAGGCAGAATGCCCCACTGGCTAATCATAAAAAGCAAAAGCATAGCTAGAAAGAAACTGGGCGTAGAGAAGGCTGCGAAGGAAAACAAGGACAAACATCTATCCACGAAGCGATTATGATTGAGCGCAGCCCAAATGCCAAGAGGAATGGCCAATCCCCACGTCAATATTAACGCCGCTAAAGATAAAATAATGGTATTAAAAAGTCTTGTGAGAATTAAATGCGAGACTGGAACATTGTAGAAAAACGAATACCCAAACTCTCCCTTACAAACATTAAGCAGCCAATGCCCGTACTGCACTAGGAATGGTTTATCTAAGCCATAAAGCTTTTCATAACGAGCAATAGTTTCTGCAGAAATTTGTGGATTAAGCTTGAGTGCATCGAAAAAATTGCCAGGAGTTGCATGCATCAGCCAAAAAGTTAAAAAGCTAATGCCTATAAGCAAAAGTATGGCAAACAATAGTCTTCGAAGAATGTAAAGAATCATTCCTAATCTTGCCAGGCGATATCTTCTGGGTTGATCGTATCTGCCGTATGAGCAGCGACGGCACTGCTGTCATCTTGGGATTTCATCGATGAACCTGCACCACCTTCATCTGCACGTTTGGGCATGAAATGAACGCTGTTGGCTGTAATCCGTACACGGCTCTGAGTTTTACCATCCTTCTCCCAACGATCCTGCTTGAGACGACCTTCCACGATGATGCCGCTTCCCTTTTTCAAATACTTCACACAGTTATCAGCCGTTGGTCCCCAGACTTCCACATCGAAGTAAGAAACCTCTGTTACTCTCTCATTCCCTTTGTTATAAACACGATTATTTGCAATCGATAGACTACAAACACCCTTCCCTGAAGGCGTGTATTTTAACTCCGGATCCCTCGTTAGATTTCCCATGATGTTCACACTATTCAAGCTCATTATTAGTCCTTTCGTAACAGATTAAAGATTATTCTACCTCATCACCCACCATAATAAAAAACATGGAATAGCCACTCCGCCAAATAAACAAGCCCAAACAACCCAGGCTTGAGTGTATTTAAAGGCCATGATGATACCTAAAACCGTCGTGGCGATGAGCCCAAAAGTCATCAACACGATCAGATAACGAAACGGTTGTGACGGCGCCGGGTGATCATCCCCATGCTCAAAACGCTGATGCTTATGAACCTGAGCCAAGGATTCAATAATCTCCGGGGGCTTATAGCTTCCTTCTTTGTTTTCTTCATGGAGATTAAATGTCTGCAAAACTCCGGTGATTAAAAAGAAAAAAAGCAGCGGTGCAAAAAATACACCGAGATACAAGTGAACGTTACGCATAGCTTTGATGTTCATCAAATATCCTTATTAATATACCTAAAATAATATTATTAATTCTACCTTTAAGCCAAGGAAGGGACAAGGTATAAAAATAAAAAAAGAGGTTAATTAAATACGAAATTGATTAGACTAAAATCTTCTTGCGTTTAAGGACTACTGGAGCCTTGATCGCTTTTAAATCTTCTTCGGGGGCGATGTAACGTTTGTCTTGATTGGCAATCTTAATGCGGTATTGAAATTCAACAGCTTTATTACCGGTAAACAATATTCTTAATTTCGTTTTTCCGTCAATTAGGCCTTCATAACCTAAGCGCTTGTGTTTAACTAAGACTTTATCTTCAAACATGAGGATATTATAGCAGAATAAGCACCCCATACGTCAAGATTATTTAATAGGGGCCTCTTTAACGTAGATCTCTTCTAGATTATGAAAGGCACCAGCATAGGCGGAGGGTTTGAGATTGCCGAAGCGGTTTCTAACAGCAAAAATATTAGCACCCAGCACCGTATAAATCATCGGTAATTGTTCGGCAGCAATCACCTGGTATTCATCGTAAAGGATTTTACGTTTATTCTCATCTAATTCTTCCACTCCTTGATTATAAATCTCATCTAAGCGCTTTTCCCATACAGTGGCTGGCGTCTTCTGTTTTGGATTCCACATATGCAGCTGTCCAGAAGAAGCCCAAACGTTCTTACCAAAATGAGGTTCAACCCCACCGGTTAACCCAATAATAATGGCATCCCAATCGAAGCTAGCCATCAATTTGCTCACCAAGGTATTAAACTCGAGGGGTTGAAAATTCACCTTAATCCCCAGCTTTTCCAAATCAGCACGGATCATATAAGCCATTTGAATATTCTCGCTATGCTGAGAGCTTGTACTAGTATTTAAATTAAATTCCACCGGATGTCCTGCACCATCATAAAGAAGACCATTCTTAAAAACAAAGCCTCCTTGAACGAGTGATGCTCTAGCCTTTTCTAAACTGTACTCATAAACTGGCACATGGGGATTATAAAAAAATCCACTCGATGGACTCATAGGACCATCCTGTACAAAACCTAATTCATTAAAAAGAATCTGAATGATCTTCTGTTTATCAATAGCATGAGCTATAGCCTGACGGAAAAATACATTTTCAAACCAGGAACGCTTAATAGGATCCATAAATGGTTTTTGTGTTGTAGAATTTAACCCTGGATTTTGATTAAACACAATAAAACTGCTACCAAAATCCGCTCCTGCTTCGTAAATTTTAAAATTCTTTTTAGCCTCCATCGGTTTGATCAAGGGATAATCCTGGCCACGCAAACCTATCGAATCTAATTCTCCATCGATAAATTTAAGTAAAGAAGCATCAGGATCCGAAATAATTAAATAAATAAGCTTATCTAAATACGGCAGGGCATCTCCTTCTTTAGAATGCTTCCAGTAATGAGGATTCCTTTTAAAAACCATGCGCTCACCAGGATGATATTCATCCAAATAGAACGGACCAGTTCCTACGATATCATGAGGATTACTATCAATGCTCCAGCTAAAAGAAAACTTACCCTCTTTAACAAATTTTTCTAACGCGTGTTTAGGCAAAATCGCCTGAGACATACTTCTAAGGAAAGGTGCAAACTTCTTTGGCAGAATAAAACTAACCGTGTAATCATTAATCTTTTGAACCTTGAATTCTTTACCATCCACCGTGAATATATCTTTAGAAGATGTTGGAATTTTTGGATTATAAATCAAATCTCTAAAAGTAAAGACCACATCATCCGCTGTAAAAGGCATACCATCAAACCACAACACATCCCGGCGTAAATAAAAAATCCACTGCAATCCATCCATAGAAACACTCCAACTCTCTGCCAAATTAGGAAGAGTTTTCAAGGTAAATGGATCTTCACGGGTGAGACCTTCAAACAAGATACTTGTGACAACGGAGCTGGATGTTTCGCTAGCTACAATGGCATTAAAAGTTTTAGGATCGGAAGAAGCTGATAAAACAAGCTGCCCACCATGCGAATTTTGATCCGCAAAAGTGGGCAGAGAAAATAATAAAACGACTAAAAAAGCGAGTAAGGTTTTCACCTATCCTCTTATTTGGCCATATTAGAAACTGTTGCAGTGATAGCTTCTTTAGCATCACTCATTGGAACAGGGGTACTGACCTTCACTGTTGGTTCTTCAGGCTTAGAAGCCTCTGTCTTCGTCGGTAATTTTGCATTAACCATCAAAGACTTATGCCCCTTAGCCGCATTCACTGCCAAAATCAAGGACGTTGAAAAAAAGATAACAGCTAAAATGGTTGAGAATCTCACCATAAACGTGTTTGTTTGTGTACCAAACATCGATTCAGCTGAGGCAAAACTCTCAGCCAAACCACCTCCACGGCCAGCTTGCATCAAAATGGTAATAACCAATAAAATTGCTGCAATCACATGAACGAAAAGAATAAAACCCATTACTTTCTCCTTCCCCTCATACCAGGGATTTCCTATTGGTCAAAATAAACTTACTTACGAGCTGATTTAATGATCGCCGCAAATGATGGAGCTTTTAAACTAGCCCCTCCCACCAAAGCACCGTCAATATCGGTCTTGGCAATTAAAATGGCAATGTTCTCTGGTGTTACTGAACCGCCATATTGAATACGTATAGATTGAGATACTTCTGTGTTAAATAACTTTGCTAATAACTGACGAATAAACGCATGCACTTCCTGCGCTTGTTCTGGTGTTGCCGTTTTTCCTGTACCGATGGCCCAAACAGGCTCATAAGCGAGCACAATTCTTTTCATTTCATCAGACGTAAGATTAGCCAACGATCCCTCACAATGATTTTTAATGATATCGAAGGTTTTATTAGATTCACGCTCGGCTAAATTCTCACCCACGCAAACAATCGGAGTTAAACCATGAGTTAAAGCTGCATGAATACGCTTGTTAACCATCTCATTGGTTTCACCAAAGAACTGACGACGCTCACTGTGACCGATAATGACATAAGTAACACCTAAATCTTTAAGCATAGGCGCTGAAATTTCGCCAGTAAAGGCTCCACTATCTTGCCAATAAACATTCTGCGCACCTAAAGCAATATTGGTATCCAAAACAGCTCCAGATACAACATCTAAAGCAGTAAAGGTTGGGCAAACAACAATATCAATCCCTTCAATATCTATAACCTCACGTTTTAATTCTTCGACTAAAACCAAAGCTTCGCGGGAAGTTTTATTTAATTTCCAATTACCTGCAATAATTACTTTTCTCATAAACTTTCCTTATTTATTATTTAATGCTGCAATGCCCGGAAGATCCTTACCTTCTAAGAATTCCAATGAAGCCCCACCGCCAGTTGAAATATGGGTCATCTTATCTTCTAAACCAAATTTAGCCACCGCTGCTGCCGAATCACCACCGCCAATAATTACCGTTGCATCTTTGAGAGATGCTAAATAATCAGCAATATTACGAGTGCCATTAGCATAGACATTACGTTCAAAAACACCTAATGGACCATTCCAAACAATAGTTTTAGCAGTTGAAAGAATTTTCTTAAAACGTTCACGAGTTTTAGGTCCAATGTCTAAACTTTCCCAACCGTCGGGAATAGTATCAGAAATCTTGCAATCATCACTAGTAAACGATTGAGTAATAACAAAGTCACTAGTCAAAGCCAATTCAACCCCTGCCTTTTGGGCTTGTTCAATCAAATCACGGGCCATATCCACCTTATCTTTTTCCAATTTAGAATTACCAACGCTAATTCCTTGAGCCTTTAAAAATGTATAGGCCATCCCGCCACCAATGATAATAGCGTTAGCTTTAGGGATTAAATGTTTAATCAATTCAATTTTATCGGAAACCTTAGCCCCGCCTAATATAACAACTAGAGGGCGTTTGGGATTATTAATAGCACTGCCTAAATACTGCAATTCTTTCTCAATAAGAAAACCAGCAACAGAAGGAAGATATTGAGTAATTCCAGCAGTTGATGCATGGGCGCGATGAGCCGTTCCAAAAGCATCGTTGACATAGATATCCGCTAATGAAGCTAATTCTTTAGCAAAGGCGGTATCATTTTTCTCTTCGGCTTTATGGAAACGTAAATTTTCTAACAAAACAACGCGTTCCTTCGAGTAGGAAATGGCATCCTTCACAGAAGAACCGATGCAATCATTTAAGAAAGCAACCTTCTCATTCAAAAGCTGCTCTAGACGAACAGCCACAGGCTTGAGGCTGAATTCTGCTTCAAAACCAGTGCCCTTAGGACGGCCCAAATGACTCATCAAAATAATCTTAGAAACCCCTTCTTTAAGAGCATACTGAATGGTGGGTAATGCCGCCTCAATACGACGGTCATCAGTAATAGTCAAATGTTCATCCAAGGGAACGTTAAAGTCTACACGAATAATAACTTTTCTATCTTTAACACTAACATCTTTAATAGTCTTCTTGTCCATGTCTTCCCTAATTAATAACAATGATTTCTGGTAACTTTAAAAGCCGTATTATACTGAATAGAATTATTTTGTCAATCGACAGAAAAGGGGTTAAATAGAATTCTTCCGATACCAATTAATAGTTTTTTGAAGACCCCCTTCAAAACCAATCTTAGCTTTAAATCCAAATTCCTTATAAGCTCTTTTTGTATCCAAGCAACGGCGAGGCTGACCATCCGGTTTTGTTTTATCCCAAACTACTTCTCCCTTAAAACCTGTTAACCGCACAATCAAGGCCACTAAATCTTTAATTGAAATTTCAAAACCAGCACCTAAATTAACCGGTTCTGAACTATTATATTTCTCTGCCGCTAAAACAATCCCCCTTGCTGCATCATCCACATACAAGAACTCACGTGTAGCCTTACCTGTTCCCCACACTGTAATGAATTTATCCCCCCGACGTTTAGCCTCAATGCATTTACGAATCAAAGCTGGAATAACATGCGAACTATTTAAATCAAAATTATCTCCTGGTCCATATAAATTCACCGGAAGAAGGAAAATAGAATTAAATCCATACTGCTGACGATAGGACTGAGATTGAACAAGCATAGCCTTCTTAGCAATACCATAAGGTGCATTGGTTTCTTCCGGATAACCGTTCCAAATATCCTCTTCCTTAAAAGGAACAGGACAGAATTTAGGATAGGCGCAAATAGTGCCTATGGCAACTAACTTAGGAATTTCTGCCTGACGAGCCTGCTCAATCAACTCAACTCCCATTATCAAATTATCATAAAAATATTTTCCAGGATTTTTTTGATTCGCCCCTATGCCTCCCACGACTGCAGCAAGATGAAGCACCACATCTGGTTTAACTTTTGAATAAAGCTTGCGGATTGCAAAAGCCTTACGCAAATCATAATCTTTGGAACGAGGAACTGTGATATTGCGGCAACCTCTTTTCTTTAATTCTTGGGTGACCACTCTCCCTAAAAATCCAGCACCGCCGGTAACAATCACTTTTTTACCAGACCAGAAACTCATTTCTTCCCTTTCGAACCATAAATTGTTTTTCTAATCACTTCCATATCCGCATCCACCATCATATGCACCAATTGTTTGAAATTAACCTTAGGTTTCCATTTCAACACACGACGTGCCTTGGAAGCATCTCCTAACAGAAGATCTACTTCTGTCGGACGAAAATATCTTTTATCAATCTCCACATGCTTCTTCCATTCTAATCCCACATAATCAAAAGCCACTTGTAAGAATTCTTTAACGGAATGCGTTTCACCAGTAGCAATCACATAATCATCTGGCTTAGATTGCTGCAGCATAAGCCACATCGCTTCTGCATAATCACCGGCAAAACCCCAATCACGCTTGGCATCAATGTTTCCTAAATATAATTTCTTCTGCAAATCAAATTTAATACGGGCTAAAGCCATGGTGATTTTCCGGGTAACAAAGGTCTCCCCACGACGAGGAGATTCATGATTAAACAAAATCCCATTACAAGCAAACATATTATAAGCTTCACGATAATTCACCGTCATCCAATAAGCATACACCTTGGCTGCCCCATAAGGACTACGTGGATAAAAAGGAGTGCTTTCACTTTGAGGAGTTTCTAAAGCCTTGCCGTACATTTCAGAAGATGAAGCCTGATAAAATTTTGTTTTAACTCCAGTGTCACGGATAGCTTCTAATAAACGCGTTGTTCCAAGTGCTGTGACTTCTCCTGTATATTCAGGAACTTCAAAAGAAACCTTCACATGACTTTGTGCGCCCAAATTATAAATTTCATCAGGTTTAATTGTTTTAATAACGGTATTGAGTGAACTAGCATCATTAAGATCCCCATAAACCAGATTCAAACGACGGTCCTTCTCGTGAGGATCTTGATAAAGATAATCGATACGTTGGGTATTAAAACTACTAGAGCGGCGAATAATACCGTAAACTTGATAACCCTTTTTAATCAATAATTCTGCCAAATAAGAACCGTCTTGACCTGTAATCCCTGTAATCAACGCTTTTTTAGATAATTTCATAAGTATCTTTCTATTTTAATAAGCTCCACTACCTTTAATCACCACCGGTAAGGTTTGAAATAATATATACAAATCCAAACTTAATGACCAATTATTGATATACCAAATATCCCAACGTAAAAGACGTGCAAAAGAAACATCACTACGGCCTCGAATTTGCCACAAACCTGTGATTCCAGGCCTAATATCTAATCTTTTTAATTGTCTCAAATCTTCTTTCTCAATTTGTTCAATAGGTAATGGTCTAGGCCCCACCAAACTCATATCTCCAATTAAAACATTAAAAATCTGAGGCAATTCATCCAAGCTGTATTTTCGTAAAAAAACTCCAACCTTAGTAACGCGAGGATCTTTTTTAATTTTAAAGATAGGTCCATCAACTTCATTCTGATCTTTTAATTGATGCAACAACTTCTCAGCATCCATAACCATGCTGCGGAATTTAAACATCTTAAATATTCTCCCATTCTTCCCATAACGCTTAGAAGAAAAAAACATAGGTCCATGACTATCAAATTTAATCCATATTCCAAGAGCGATAATAACAGGAAAAAGAATAATACAACCCACTAAAGAAGCCAAACAATCAAAAACTCTTTTAATCTGATGATGATAACTAATCTCAATATAGGTATATTCCAAGACCGGAACGATACCTATATTAAAACGATTCACGTCCTTAGACATCCATTCAAAACCATGAGGAACAACTCTCACGGCAATTCCCAATTCTTTAGAATGTTCTAAAATATTAAGAAGCATTTTATCGTCCGGATGAATGGTCACAAAAACAGTCTTAATAAAATAAAGCCTAGAAATATCTTTGAAATCTTCAATTTTTCCAAGAATATCATCGGACTTATTTTTAATATCTTTAAAATTATCTAAAAAACCAACCACTCTGATTCCTAAACCCGGATGTCTTTTAATTTCACTTTCTAGAATTTTTCCAATTTTCCCAGCACCGATAATAACGGCATTAAAATTGTTGTACCCTCGAGCTACAATATAATCGACGAAAACTTTCTTTAAAATACGCCATAACGACAAAAATATCACCAACAACACATCCGCGATGATCAGAACACTACGAGGAAAATCATGTGCTTTTAACAAGAACGTTAATGCAATAAAAACAAAGGTTGTAAAAATAACCGACTTGATAACTTCCAAAACTTCTATGGTTTCCAACATCGCTCGACGTGTTTGATAAAGATTATGCGTCTGATTAAAAAATAAAATAATCAATAACCAAAGACCAAAAATTAAACGATAAGGATTTTCAGGACTTAAGAAGAATCCTTGAAAAGATACTTGAAAAGGAATAGTTTGAGGTCTTAAAAGACAAGCTAAATAAAAAGCTAGCGTGATGGATAAAACATCAAAGATGATGTAAATTAAACGAATTAAACTGGTTTGTCCAACGTTACGAGATGTCATTGATCCTTCTTAAATAAATCTCTTAAAATATATAGAATAAATAATGTGTTACCGATCAAATATCGTCGCCAAAGTCGTTTCGGTTCACAACACAGACGAAAAAACCATTCTAAACCGCTTTTTTGCATCCAACAGGGCGCTTGCAACTTCATCCCTGAGAGAAAATCAAAAGCGGCCCCTGCACCGACAATCACCGGCACATTCAACAGAGGCCTGTGCATACTCATCCAAAAATCTTGTTTTGGTGAACCTAAGCCCACCCAAAGAATATCAACTCTTGATTCATTTATTCTTAATATCACTTCCTCTTTCTCTTTTTGAACCTTAGAAAAAAAAGATGGCGCATAGCTTCCTGCAATATTAAGATCCGGGTAATTAGCCTTCAAACAGTTTTGCAATTGTATCAAGGTATCTGGCGTACTTCCATAAAAAAAATGACGCAACCCTAAAGCCTGTCCCTCTTTACAAACAAGATGCATTAAATCTGGACCATAGGTACGCTCAATATCCTTACAACCTTTTGATTTAGCCAACCATACAACAGGCATTCCATCGGGAGTTACCATGCCAGCATTATTGACAATAACTTTGTATTGATCATCGCCATTGGCATCAACCAGTGTAGAAACAGGCGCAATACAGATATAGCTCTGCTTTTTTTCCTTAATCCATTGGAAAATCTGCTGATAAGCCCGTTCAAGATTAACCCTGCTAACCTTAACCCCTAATAAAGAAATAGTTTTTAGCATAATTTTGAAGGGGATATTATATATCAGAAAGTAATGGTGTGTGGTAAATTTTCTTTGATAACTTTGACAGGAAATTGGGCATAGGCAACATCATGCTTTGGCCAATACACATACCCTTTTTTACAATATTGAATATAAATACGATTAATTTCCAATAAGCGCTTATCTTCCTTCCTCAAAACTTCATAAGATGGCTGTAAAAAATCTCTTTTATGCGCTCCCCACATAGAAACCAACTCTAAAGCCAAAGCTACAATCAAACAACTTATAAAAATCTTAGATACTCTTACAAAGCGAACCGTCGTAAAAATAAATATCAATACTAACGGAATATATAAAAATCTTGCCTGCTGAGAGGAAAACCACCATAAACCCCATAAAACAATAACCAAGAAACTAGAAACATGTGATCTTCTTTGAAGCAAATCTTTCATAAAGAAAAATAAAAAAGGTCCTAAAAAAAGCAAATAACCCAAACCTAATGGATAATCAAAGGCATTATTAACACCTTTTTCAGGAACAGCTAAAAGCCACCCGTGTTTGATAAAAGCGATTAAATTACGTCCATGCCCATAGGCATCCTTCACATTATCCATCCACATAGAACTAGCCCTATTAAGAGAATCCCAGGCTTGAGGATTAGCTTTAATCGAAGCTCCATCACCCATCATTCCAAGAGCCCATGGGAAAAACGGTGTTGCGGCGTAATGGATGGACTTTGCAATAAATGGCCCTGCGATGAAAACGCTTAAGATAATCAATAAAAATACTACTCGACGATTCAGACTGAAAGAAAACTCGTTAACGATGTCCCATTTAAAACGTCTTGCCATCTTCCAAAGAATCATCAAAAGTAAGGTGACAAATAAAACCTGCAGCGGCATTAACGGTTTAGACCAAAGGAAGAAACTAAATTCAATACTACCCATCCACCACATCCCCTTTCTAAAACTATCCAAGGAGGCAAAAAACAAATACACAACTGTCAAATCTAACATTCCCGTCCCCATTTGAATACCCAGTCCATGAGATCCTAAAAATGCCAATACTACAACGATCCCTGTCCATGAACGGTTGGGGCCTGATAAAGCTAGTACCAACCGTGTCAACACTCCCAACAATCCAAACAGAATAATCAACTGAGGTAATTTATTAGGTAAAATTGTAAAAAACCAGAATGGAGACAAAGCAAAATCGATTGGCAATAAAAATAAATCATCTGCTGCCCAAGGAATATGAGTAAAAGAACCTAGAATTAAATGCTGACGAGGCAAGGTGTAATGGTATTGCATACAATCCGACTCTTGCATCAGATGGATTGGCTGTAAACCTGCTAAAACAACAATGAACAAAATTATCCCTGCTAATAAAAAAGCTAACAACCACAGAAATTTTTCATTCAACTGGATAGAAGACCAAAAATGAAGCAATAGGCTTTCTTTACCGGATTCTTTAAACCATGCAGCAATAACACCTACGGCCACCAAAATAAATAAAACCCATGCCACAGGTGAAGTCACTCCTTGCGGCGCTTTAAGCACATACAATTCCATCCAAAAACAAGGATATCCGATAATAAAAAACCAGGTAGGAAGATGCGACAAAGACCCTAAAACTTGTCTAGATAAATAACGAGACGCCATAACACATATCCTGTGGTTATAAGGATAAAATAAATATTCATCCAGTTACGCATGTGATTTTCCATTTTTTAATTATTATCCTAAAGCTCTTATTTGAACAAAGGCATGAATCATGGTCTGCCCATAAACTTCAGGCGCATAACGAGCTAGATATTTACAACGGTTTTCAAGACTATATTGCTTGCGTAATTTTTGATCGGCAGCCAGTTGAAGAATCTTAACCGCCAATTCTTTATGATCACCTTTAGTAAAAAGTACCCCATTAACACCGTCTTGAATGATTTCAGGAATGGATCCCTCTCTACTCGCAATCACAGCTACTGATTCTGCCATAGCATGAAGAAGAACCAAACCAAAAACATCTCTGTGTGTTGGGAAAATAAAAATATCTGCATTCCTAAAACACTCCGTTCTCTTATTCACATCTCCTACATAACCAATATAATCTACCTTTGATGAAAGACTTTTGTGCTCAATAAAATCTTTCATTTGGCTGTGCAGTTCTTCGGATTCCGTAGGGCCTGCAAACTTGAAAACTATATTTTTGTTGGCTGCTACAACCTCTGGAATTGCATTCAACGCTGTCCAAACTCCTTTAGATACACTTAAGAATGAAAAATAAAGAACTCGAATTTCCTGAACATTTTCTTTTGGGATTAAAGGAACGGTGAGATTGACAGTATCTTCCGTTGATCCTGGAACAACCACCATACGATTATAAGGATAAAGATCTTTATACATTTCTCTGACCTTCTCTCCCATAACAATAATCGCCATTGTTATATTTAATAAATGCTTAACTAAACATTTTAGAAAGCCTTCTGAAGAAGCATGCAACTCTGGCAAATATTGTCCCATATCATGCAACACAATTTTACAACCCAATAGATGTCCTATAAAACAGAACAAGTAATCTTTTAGAAAAGGCATCTTGTCAAAACTCATATTAAAAAGCACATATTTAGGACGATGAATACTAATAAGAAAAATATACTGTGATAAATACTTCGCCATTTTAAATAATTTTTCTCCTGTAACCTTCTTATGCTTGCCATAGGTCCAAAAATGCAAATTTAAGAATACAACGTCATATTCTTTTATAAACGATGATTCCATAAGCATTTTATACATCATGCTATGGCCAAAAAACGGCGGCGGAAGAATTCCGCAAACAAGTATTTTTTCTTTAGATGACATCAGCGCTCTTAAAATATTGATAACATTGCTGTAATAATTGATGAACTGAAGTTCTTGCTTCCCACTGCAATATTGTCATCGCTTTATCGGCCTTTACTGAAGAATACTCAACAACCTGATCTCCTTTGCAATCAATGATTGAATCTGAGTGAGTAAAACAAATAATTTCACGAGCAACATCTTCGATGGTTATTGTTTCTTTAGGCGCAACATTATACGTGCCACCTGAAACAGGAAGTTCTAAAATCTTCAAGAATAAATCAATCACATCCTCAACCGATAGTAATTGCAACAATGTCTTAGAAGACACCGAAATCTGAAGAGGCTTATTCCTTAATGCATTCTTAAAGAACACAGGCACCAAAGCTTTATCTGCTTGAAGAGGTCCAACAATATTAGAAGATCTCAATATAATCAAATCTTTCGCAGGTATTTTCTGACGACAAATCTCTTCGCCTTCCAACTTACTTTTCTCATAAAAGCCTAAAGGTTGCAACGGAGATTCTTCTGTTAATGGCAGGCCTTGCTGCTGATAAACCTTAGCGGTCGACATAAAAATAAATTTCTTATATTTAATAGCACTGATTAGATTCTTTGTTCCTTGAACATTAATCTCATGATAATGCTGCGCTGACACTTGATCTACATTGGTAAAATTACAGGCTGCTAAATGAAAAACATCATCAAAAGGAATGTCTAATTGGAATGGAAGTTGCAAATCCTGCTCGTAAAAATCATGAATGCCCTGCGTAGGAAAATTGACTGGTTTAGAACGAGCTAAAAGAAAAACGTTATACTTATTTTTATCTAATCGAGCTAAGAAAGAGCGACCAATAAAACCGGTAGCTCCCGTGACCAATACGTTTAATTTTGTCATTTCAATTTTTTAGCAGCTTTAAAAAGCTCTAGCTTACGTATTAATACAGTCGCTTGATATAACGAATCAAAAGAACCCGCGTCAGTCCACGGGGATTTCAAAATAGAATAAGATAACGTCCCCTGCTTAACATAATGAGCAAGAACATCGGTCACTTCATACTCACCACGAGGAGACTTTTTTAAAGTCTTTAATAACCTGAAAACTTCCGGACGAAACATCCATAGTCCTGTATTGACATAATTTGAACTTGGCCGCTTTGGTTTCTCAACGATAGAAACAATGCGATTCCCCTTAAAAGTAACAACTCCATAATTCTCAGGATCCTTAACCTTAGCTACCAATATCTTGGCCACATCTTTATTTTTCTTAAACTGTTCAACAAAGGACCCTACATCTTCTACAACCACATTATCGCCAAGAATAACCATAAATGGTTCATCCTTAGAAAAATTTTCCGCGATCATCAACGCAGCACCTGTTCCCCCATTACCTTCCTGATTCTCATAAGTAAAATGCGCACCCCATTCTTTGCCTGAACCCAACAAACGAAAAAAATCTCCAATATGCTCCCCACCAGTAACAATAAGAATATCTTTGATTCCCGCCTTAAGAAGCGTCTCTAGCGGATAATAAATCATAGGTTTCTTGTAGACAGGCAACAAATGCTTATTGGTTGCCTTAGTCAAAGGCAATAGTCTTGATCCTGTTCCTCCGGCTAAAAGAACACCTTTCATTTCTTCTCTCCCCAAAAACCAACCTGATAACGTATGTCCATATTTTTTTTAATGGGACGCCACCATGCTTCATTATCTTTGTACCACTTGACCGTCTTTTCTAAACCCTTCGTGATATCATGCTGTTGTTTCCAACCTAGCTTTTTAAGCTTAGAGCAATCAAGGCTGTATCTTAAATCGTGACCTGGCCTGTCTTGAACATATTTAATTGATGATTTGTCCTTGCCCATTAATTCTAAAATACGTTCTGTTAATTCCAGATTAGTTAATTCTTGCTCTCCGCCAATATTATAGAGCTCTCCATTTTCTCCCTTTTCGATCAATAAATCGATACCGCTGCAATGATCTTTCACAAATAGCCAATCTCTAATCTGTTGACCCTGACCATAAATAGGAACTTGCTGCCCATCAATCAAATTGGTAATAAACAATGGAATTACTTTTTCTAAATAAGCATTGGGACCGTAGTTATTAGATGCACGGGTAACAATCACAGGCAAACTATAGGTTACAAAGAAACTGTACGCTAATCGATCCCCTCCTAATTTGGAAGCTGAATAGGGATTGCGAGGACGAAGCTCTGAAGTTTCCGTAAAACTACCTTCTAAAATCTGACCATAAACTTCATCGGTTGAGATTTGAATAAAACGCTGCAACTGTTTTTGATTACGAGCTTCTTGCAAAAGGGTAAAAACACCTAAAACATCCGTCTTAAGAAATGAATCGGGATCATCAATGGAACGATCTACGGCTGATTCTGCAGCAAAGTTAACAACGACATGCGCCCCCTGCATAGCTTTCTTAACTACTACAGGATCACAAATATCTCCTTGAACAAAAGAAAATCCTGGATATTTCTTGAAAGTTTCAATCGTTTGAGGATTAGCAGCATAGGTCATTTTATCAAGAACGACGACCTCAATATTCTTATGATTATCATAAAGATAATCAATAAAGTTGCTTCCAATAAAACCTGCAGCGCCTGTAATTAAATACTTTCTTCTTTCAAACATTCGAATTACCCTCGATCTTTAGTTGAAGAAAATTGCTTAGCCACAATCTGATTGGCACAAAACAAGGATGGAAACGTCCCACAATCCGTCCAATGACCTTTAAGAATATCAAAATACAATTCTTTCTGTCGTAAATACATCATGTTAACATCTGTAATTTCCAACTCGCCACGATCTGACAATCTTAAACTTTTAATAAAATCAAATACTTGAGCATCATACATATAGATCCCCGTTACAATGTAGTCTGATTTAGGATGTTTAGGTTTTTCTTCTATAGAAACAACTTGATTATCTTTCAATTCGGCCACACCAAAACGATGAGGATCCTTAACCTTTTTAAGCAATATTCTTCCTCCTTGATCCTGTTTTTGAAATTTCTGAATATACGGTTTAATCGAAGCATCGGTCACATTATCACCTAAGATGACCACAAACTTTCCTCCATCGACAAAGTTTTCAGCTAAGCGTAAAGCATCCGCAATGCCTCTTTCCCCTTTTTGATACGCATAACGCAAGTCCTTTAAACCAAACTCTTCACCATTTCCCAAAAGGCGTAAAAAGTCTCCCGCCGTGTTTCCTCCTGTCACAATCAGAATTTCTTTAATCCCAGCACTTGCTAAAGTTTGTATAGGATAAAAGATCATAGGCTTGTTATAAACGGGTAACAAATGCTTGTTGGTAATACGTGTGAGAGGTTCCAATCTTTTTCCAAGGCCACCTGCTAAAATAACACCTTTCATAAGCTCCTCTTTCAATTTAGTCTTTGTTCCAATCATAACCTACCTGTGGGTCAAACGCATCTACTCTAAATTCATCAGGATCTTTATAATCATAAACCTTAGTAATGACATTGATGATCATACATTCCGTAGAACTAACACATTTAAAACCATGATAAATACCTATAGGAATGTGAACTAATTTCGGCTCCTCTAAACTTGAATAAAACTCATTAATTTCTTTATAGGTTGGCGAATTTTCTCGCGCATCATATAAAACCACCTTAGCACGTCCAGCAACGCAAATAAAATTATCCGCTTGAGCCTTGTGATGATGCCACGCTTTGATGACCCCAGGTAAAGCTGTCGTAAAATATACCTGCCCAAAGGTTTCATAAACCTCATCATCACAACGCAACATCTCCATAAGCTTGCCACGGTTATCTGGAATAATTTTCAACGATTTAACTTTTACATCCTGAATCATTTTGATGGTCCCTTTCTTAATATTCTTCTTTCCAGTTCTTTTTTAAGCCCCTTTGGCGCTATAATTGCGGTTAAACTCATAACATAAGTTTTGATATTCCAAGGACAAAATTTTAAAGACATTTTACAATCAAACCAAAAACCATTTAAATCATCTTTAATAAACGCACATTGAGCAAAACGCATGTGAAAATTAGAAAACGCCCTACTTTTAAGTGCCCCGTTGTTTTGATGTGTTTTAAAAAACTTTTCCAAGACATACAATTCTTCTCGACGAGCTTGTTCTAGACGATTAAAAGTATAGTTATCTGTGATTCGATATTTTAACAACGGCTCTCGTATATACCCTGCTTGAGCTATCTCAGATAAACGCAACCACATATCCCAATCAGCAGGTGTAAAAATCGTTTCATCATAAAAACCTGCTTTATTTAAAACTTCCTTTTTAACTACAATCGTTGAATTACATATAAAGTTGTGTAGTATGAGCCTTGATGAAATCCACCCTTCACTACTGCAAGGGTGATCATATCGACCGACCGTCTCATCTTTTTCATTAATAAAATAAGCTGCCGTATAAACAAACCCAAATGTTGGATTCTTTTCTAAATAATCAACAGACTTCTGAACTTTTTCAGGACACCAAAGATCATCACAATCTAACAAAGCTACATAGTCCCCTTTAGCTCTACGAATACCTTCGTTTCGTGCACTACAAGCCCCACCATTTATTTTTTGAACAAAATTAATACGATTACCGTATTGCACCATCACCTGTGCCGTAGCATCACGCGAACCATCATCAATAACAATGATTTCAATATTAGGATAGGTTTGCGCCAACACACTATCTATGGTCCGACACGTATATTCGGCTTTATTATAAGCAGGAATAATAACGCTTACTTTCTTCATTTGTCCTTATTCAGCCGTATATATTCTTCTAAGGACTTCTCCCAAGCTGGCATCAGATTAAGACCGATTAAATCTAATTTATAATTACGCATCATTTCTGAACGAGCCCTTGGTGCTGGTAAAGGAAACTGTGCGGAATTAGTTGGAATAAATGTCACCTTGTTCTTAAGACCCATGAAATCTACAATTTTAATAGCAATATCATACCGTGTTCCGCTCCCTTTATTAGTCATATGATAAAGCCCATATCGTTCAGTTTTTACTAAAGCCACCAAATTTCTTGCAAAATCTTTGGTAAACGTAGGAGAGCCGAATTTGTCTGAGACAACCCTTAACTCTGTTTTACCTTCTTTTAATTGCTGAACAATTTTATAAACAAATTTCTTGTCAATCTCCCAGCCACCAACCATCCAACCAGCTCTTACAATAAAATACTCTCTTAACAAATTACTAACAATAATCTCACCTTGCAACTTACTGTGGCCATAAACATTAGCAGGATTAGGAATATCAAACTCGGTATATGGATCTTGTTTATCACCAAAAAAAACACCTGCCGTACTAATATAGAGCATCTTAATATTTAATTTCTGACACACCAGAGCTATATTTTCTGTCCCAATCGTATTAACCCGAAAGGCATGTTCAGGTTCTTTCTCACAACGATCCACATCAGTTTCTGCGGCAAGATGAAAAACATAATCTGGTTTAACCGCTTCAATAATATTAAATACTTCTTGAGAATTAGTTATGTCTAATTTCTGAATATCAGGTAGACGTTGATGAACATCATAAGCAAGAACTTCAAGACCATTTCTTTTTAATTCCGGTATTAGCTCTGCAGCCAGCATTCCAGCGGCACCTGTCACTAAATACTTCTTCTTTGTATTATTCATGATTTCTCCTTTAATAAATCCCGACGGTGTGCTAATGTTAAACCAAAAATAATCCAAAAGGGAATAGCATAGTAAGGTAGTTCTAGAATCAACAAAAAATTAGCTGCCACAAGACCATAAATCAAGATTCCCGAAAGTAGAAGGCCTATTATACAACGTCTTCTAATAAAATCTCTAATAAGCCCATATAAAACAATAAATGTCGCACAAATAATTGCAATACCTACTACCCCTCCCCGATAGATCAAATGCAAGAAAGAATTATGCGGTGTGATCCAACCGTCTCTTTTCCATTCAGAAGGCGCCCAATTTAATATTTCAATACTTCTGGAACGTTGTGGATGTCCCATCCCTACTCCAAAGATGTTCTTACTTTCCCATAGTTCCTTTATCATGTCCTGCCAAATTAATAATCGAAAGAAAATATTATCATATGCCGCATCCACATCACGCCCAATATTCTTACAGTTCTGGGGCAAAGACTCCCCAACAAAAGTTGTTCGTAAATCTTCAGCTTTATTCGGCAAAGTTTCTTCTGAAGATAATTGCTCATTCACTAAAGCTATCTGACCTGTTGATAAAGTCTTAATTTGTGAGCTCTTAATATTACTCTTACTTAGTACAAGTTCTGTATTGTTTTCTGAAGCTACTTCCTGCCCCTTTAATAAATTCTTCTCTTGAGAAGATCTCTTAACATCATAAATATGAATCTTATCTGAAGAAGGGAGAGGACATGCGCTTTTAAACACCACCCCCTGGGATGACATAAAAACATTTAAAAGATTTTGTTTATCTTTCTCTGAATTATATAAATTAATATGCAAATCCTGAATATGATATGTTCCCTCTCTTTGTTTTATCAACAACTTGACGTTTTCATATCTCTTTATAGCTTCTTTTGGTGTTGTTAGTGTTAAGAGTCCCCCTTTATCCGCAAAATGAGTAACCGCAAATAAAAGTATGACCACACCTACAAGCCCTAGTGCAATCTTCCATTGATTGTTTAACTTTAAAAAATATCTTACATATACAAAGATCAAAAATACCCATGTTACCATGCTAGCCACCAACCACGTCCGTGCACCAGACAAAAATGAACTATATGGCCACAATAATAACAACCCCAACCCCAGCATATATCTTCCTGATTTAAAGATACCAGCGCGTAAAGCAACAAGAGTTAAAATGAAGTAAATAAATGAAAAGAAACCCGCTTTATTGACAAATCCAGCTAAAAATAAGAACACAATCAGAAATATTTTAAATCGCTTTGAAAGAAGAGCAGAATAATAAAATGAATACGCAAAAAATGCAAAAATTGGATAAAAAAAGAGTACAGCATTCCTCAAAGCTAAAGCCTGGCCATGTAGACGTATATAATCGTAACCTGTCCACAAAAGAATACCTGCTAGATAAACAATAAAAAGATAACCCCATTTTGTTAAATAGACCCTCTTTAAACCAATAAGCCTCAA
>JAYTXU010000004.1:0-29593 GCA_043742785.1 Candidatus Omnitrophota bacterium | reverse complement strand
ATCCAAGAAGGATTAAAGCACGTTCGTTGGCAGGGCCGATTTGAAGTTGTTCAGGTAAGTCCGGAAATTGTTCTTGATGGCGCGCATAATCCAGCATCGATGAAAGTTTTAGCTAAAACAATTCTGGATGAATATCCACGTCGTAAGATTATTGTAGTCTTGGGACTTTCAGCAGATAAAGATATTTCAGGAACGTGTGAGCCGTTAAAGTTAATTAGTGATAAAATCATTCTCACAAAAGCTAGTCATTCTAGAAGTTATGAATTTTCAAAGAAAGAGGCTCATAATATTTTTCCTGGTAAGGAATGGTCTTTGACGGAGAATGTCAAAGATGCTTTATCAATGGTGCGTTTGAAAGCTAAAAAGGATGATGTGATTATTGTGACGGGGTCATTGTTTGTTGTAGCGGAGGCAAGGGAATGTATCAATTCAAAGGATTAGAAGACACAATTGCAGCGATTGCTACTCCATCAGGGGCGGGAGGAATCGGTATTGTGCGCATGTCCGGCAAGGAGGCCTTGTCTATTGCTGAGAGTGTTTTTCGTTCAAAGAATTCAACTAAGCTCTCAGAAGCTAAAGGATTTACGGTTCACTATGGATGGATTTTCCAAGATAGCGATGACATAATTGATGAAGTGCTAGTGACAATCATGCGTTGTCCTAAGAGTTACACGGGTGAGGATGTGGTAGAAATCGGTTGTCATGGAGGATGGGCTGTTGTTCGTATGGTTTTAGATATTGTTTTAACGGCTGGCGCTCGTTTGGCAGAGCCGGGAGAATTTACTAAGCGTGCGTTTTTAAATGGTCGTATCGACTTAGCTCAGGCAGAGGCTGTTTTAGATATTATCCGAGCTAAAACAGAAACTTTTGTAAGAGTCAGCCAAAATCAACTTAAAGGCCAATTATCACAAGAGATTGAATCGATCCGTTCGCAATTGATGAGCGTTTATACAACACTAGAAGCTCTCATTAATTTTCCTGAAGATGATATTGAGCCACAAGCTCACGATGACATTTATAAGCGCATCGAAGAACAAAAAGAGCTTATTGAGAAGTTGCTTTCCAATAGTAATAACGGGCGTTTGCTTAAAGAAGGAATTCGCGTGGTTCTCTGTGGTAAACCCAATGTAGGCAAATCATCTCTTTTAAATGTTCTTTTAAAACACCAACGGGCCATTGTTACCGATATTGCAGGAACGACTCGTGATATTATTGAGGAGGAAGCGCAGATCAAAGGTATTCCGCTTAATTTGGTTGATACAGCGGGTATTCTAAAGCCCAGGGATTTGATTGAAGAAGAGGCTATTAAGCGTAGTTATTTATCGATTGCTAATGCAGATTTGGTGCTTTTAATTTTAGACAATAGTACGCCGATTGAAGAACAAGACAAGCTTTTGATAGAGAAGCTTAAAGAACGTAATGTTATTGTTGTTATCAATAAATATGATCTTCCTTCCCAGGTTGCTACAGCAAGTATTTCTTTTGAGAGGGTTGTTAAGGTATGTGCTATCAAAAGACAGGGAATTGATGAGTTAGAAGATACAATTGTTAAAGCTGTTTGGCAGGGAGAGACCATTAGTACTCAAGGTGTTTTTATAAGTAATTTGCGCCACATTCAAACACTTAAGCAGGCTGTCGTTGAGCTTGGGGCTGCCTGTGGATTGATGGATGAAGCTCTTTCTATTGAGTTTATCAGTGAACACATCAAGACAGCAGTTAATCAGCTTGACGCTGTTTTAGGACGTAATATTGATGAAGATTTGCTGGAGAGTATCTTTTCTGAGTTCTGTATTGGAAAATAATAAGGAGAAAAAAATGAATCGAAAAAATTGGGTAATTAGTTTTTTTATAGTTCTGACCTTGGTTTTTGGGAGTGATGTTTTTGCGCAGAATGTTTTGCAGGATGCCATTGTTAAGGCAGGGCTTAAGATGGAGGATGTAAGGGCTGTGACGACTTTTTATTATCAGAATCCTCAGCCAGAGAAGATGATGTCTGTCTTAAAGGTTTTAGTAACAGTTAAAGAATTTACTTCAGATAGTCAACGTTTTCCTATGATTGCTCATATATTCTCAACAGTTGCTCACAGCAATAAATCTGTTTTAGAACAAATGGTTATTTTGAAAGATAGTATGACGGGAGAATCTAAAACTATTCTGGAAAATTTAATCAAAGGAGCAGAAAATTTCCACTCTTTTCAAGGAGATTCGCAGGAGCATATGAATTTTCTATGGGCAGAGTTTTTTGCTACAGGTCAGAAAGAACCTGTTAAAAAGATTATTGATGCATTAGGTTCTCCTATGAAGGATTTGAGTCAGAAGTCGTTGGTTTCATTTGTAAATTGGTCGTTAACGTCTAATGTTAAGCAGCACAAAAGAGTTCATGAAATTGTTAAGGAAGAGTCTGCTAATCAAACAGGGTTGGTTAAACAAATGTTAGAGCAGATGATTAAGGATGCGGACAAATCTTGAGTTAAGGTGTTTTTGAATCAGTTTCTGCAGGAGCATTTTTTGGTTGGTCAGCTCGGTCTTTGTTAACAGCCAACATTTTCTTAATTAATTGGGGGTCCTTCATAAGTTCTGCAATCTTAGGATTGGATATTAGTGAAGCGTAGTCCTTGCGTTTGATAGCATCCGCAATTGTTGGGTCGTTGATAATTTCTTGTATACGTTTGTCTTTAGAAAGTTCTTCAATATTCTTTTGAGACGTTTTCTTATCAACGATAGGAGAATCAGTAGATTTTAAAGGATTTAAGGGTTTAATTAAAGAATAAAAAAAGGACGCATGAATATCCTTATAGATTTTTTGTACAAGAGGATTTTTAATTGGTGGGATTAAGGTTAAAAGTAATAAGGTGATGATGATAATGGTTAATCCCCAAGTTAGAGAAAGAAGAGCTCCAGAAAATTGACTAAGCATGCTTAATTCTTTGTTTGGATTACGTAAAGAATGTAGAAACATGCGAAAAACCCATGTTAAAATAAATGGTCCCAATAAGCCAATACAAAGGCTTATTAAGAGATTCTTGGTTAGGCTGTAATAAACAAAACTGATAACGCTGCCAAGAATTAAGCCTAAAGGCCCTAGTAATGAACCTAAAAATCCTTGAAGCATTCCCTTCCATATAAGAAAAGCACAGCAAGTTAGGATGATAATATCTGTAATGGTCATAAAGTTAATGTCCGGAAGTTCGCTTTATATGTATTAAAGAGTAAATGATTAAAAATAACAAATAAAAAAGAGGGAGAATAAGAAAAAACTTCACGGGCCATGGGAAATTGAGTTTAAGCTTGTCTTGAGATTTCTTTTCTTTGATTTTGTTATACTGTTCGAGGCTCATTTGAGGAGCTTTCTCTTGGGGTTTCTTCTCAGCCATGGATATAATTGTAACAGCAGCTAAAAGTTTATCAACAAGTTAGAAAGAATTTATTGTGGTTATGTGAAATATTTATTGAGTAAGAGCATAAGACCAATGTTTATATATGGTTGTGTAATAAAAATATATTTTGCTTTTACTTGATTTTTGTATTCCATGTTCTATACTATCAGTAGAAGTAAGCGTTACCCCATTAAAATCTAAATAGTTATGAGGAATTGTATATGTCAGTTGCGTCTAATAAACGAACGGAATCTCGTCGTGATTGCTTTGTACCTGTTGAAAGCAAAAGTGATACGTCATTTGATGGGACTCAAACGGTAGATATCAGTCGTCATGGAATTGGGTTTATTTCTTCTCATTCTCATAGCATTAATGAAAAGATTGCTATTGAAATTCAGTTAAAACCTAATACAGATCCTGTTTTAGTGATTGGGACTGTTAAATGGGTGAGAAAGCTTTCAGACTCTGATCAGTTTAGGATTGGATTGATCTATGATGAAGTTATTTCAGGTTCCCCCAAGCGTCTGGATCGTTATTTTGAAGCATAAGTTTTTTGTAGTGTCTTTACCCCATTTTCATAAAAAAGTTAAATGTAGTTTTTAAGGTTTTTACAAAATCTATGGATAGTGAACGCCGTATATTTGATCGTTTTCCTGCTCGTTTTCCTGCAAAATTTAAAGATACTCGCGGGGACTTTGGCAGTGATGTGTTCTTAAGAGATGCCTCTGCGGCTGGTGCCAATATTATTACCAAGGATAGAATGTTTTTTAATGATCGTATTGATTTAGAAGTTGAATTACCTGATGGCTATGAACCTTTAACATTAAGTGGCAGAGTGATGTGGAGTAAGCCTACCAATACGACCATGTGGGATATTGGTCTGCAGTTTGATGAAGTCAATTTTATGAAAATGCACCGTTTGTTTAAATTTAGTCTCGCCTCCTGAAGTCACTCTTCTCTATTTACTAAGAACCAATCTTCTGTTATCTTATGCGATTATGATTAATAAGTTTTTTTATCAATATCATAGCGACGGAGTGACTTTTTCATCTCCTGGGGCATCCGGTATCAAGACCATTTACATGCCTTTGAGTGGACCAGAGGCTCATTCCGTCAAGTCTTCTATTAGTTCTTCCCTTAGCGGGGATATTAAAATTGATAAATATCACTACATCACTAAGCCTGCTTCAAGGGAGGATTTGCGTTCTCCTTTAAGAGATTTTTTTGTTTTTATTAAAGGCAAAGGAGTTTTTTCATTATCTCAAGAAAGTTCTTCTGATTCAGCGAATGTTACCATCGGTCCCTTATGGCATAAGTTAGAACGGATGCACAAATCAGCGGGGCTTTTATTGACGGTTGTTAATTTTGTTCCTTCTTCCAATGAATCTCTTGAATTGATGAGAGTGACGATTAAAAATGTTTCTCGAAAAGTAATAAGTTTAACACCTACCGCAGCAATTCCTATTTTCGGCAGGTCTTTAGCTAACAAACATGATCATGAACATGTGACAGCTTTATTAAACCGCGTGGAGCAGACTAAGGATGGAGTGTTGGTTAAACCCACCATGGCTTTTAATGAGAAAGGCCACAGAGATATTAGTCTGGTTTATTATGTGTTTGGCAGACAAGATAAAGCTTTAGGATTGTTGGGAAGCTTTCCAACTGCAGAGAGTTTTTATGGCGAAGGGGGTTCTTTAAATGCCCCTGAAGCGGTTATTAAGAATCTTGATCCAAAAATTTTAAGCGCAGAGAATTGTCAAGGTAAGGAAGTGGTTGGAGCTTTGCGTTTTAAGTCGATCATCTTAAAATCTGGAAAGAGCGTTGATTATATTATTGGTATTGGTATTGCCGCTAACAGTCAACAGGCTAAAGATCATTTTAGCTATTTTGATTCATCGGAGAATTTTGAAAGAGCTTTATCTTCTAATAAAAAATTTTGGTTAGATAAAATTTCTTCAATTGAATTTAAAAGCGGCAAGGAAGATTTTAATTCATGGATGCGCTGGGTTACTCTTCAGCCAATCCTTCGTCGTATTTTCGGTTGTTCATTTTTGCCAGATCATGATTATGGTAAGGGAGGTAAGGGCTGGAGAGATATTTGGCAGGATCTGCTTTCTTTAATTTTAATTGAGCCTCATTTAGTGCGTGAGAACTTGGTTAATAATTGTGCAGGGATACGTATCGACGGGAGCAATGCTACTATTATTGGAACAAAGCCCGGAGAATTTTTGGCCGATCGCAATGCCATTACTCGTGTATGGATGGATCATGGGGCATGGCCGTTTTTAACCATTCTTCTCTATATTGATCAAACTGGCGATTTTAATCTGCTTTTACAAAAGCAGAAGTATTTTAAGGATCCTCAAATTTCTCGCACCATGGAAAAAGATTTAGGTTGGATTAATAGTCATGGAAATCATCTTTTGGATAAGAAGGGTCAGGCCTACGAAGGAACAATTCTTGAACATTTGTTAGTTCAGAATTTAGTACAGTTTTTTAATGTAGGTGAACATAATATAACGCGCTTAGAGAGTGCGGATTGGAATGATGGATTAGATATGGCGTTTGTTAAAGGCGAGAGCGTTGCCTTTATGTCTTTTTATGGATCCAATCTTCTAAAGTTGGCAGATTTAATTGAGAAATTAGGAGAGGTCAAAGGGAGCAAGACGATTCATTGTGCTAAGGAAATTTTGATTTTACTAGATACTTTAGGAGAGCATCCGGTTAATTATGATCATGCTAAAGCCAAGCATGAGTATCTCTTTGGTAAATATTTTCATAGTGTTCAGCCCTTTGTTA
Source organism: Candidatus Omnitrophota bacterium (assembly GCA_043742785.1). GTDB lineage: Bacteria > Omnitrophota > Gorgyraeia > Zapsychrales > Fredricksoniimonadaceae > JACQCF01. The sequence goes on along the minus strand of JAYTXU010000004.1, from coordinate 23,417 downwards.
GCGGAGAGTCCGTCGATGTGGCGATTAGCGATGTCGCCCGCGATTTACGTCACAAGGCTCATTGGATTTTTGCACAGATTCGCCGTCAAGAGAAGGTGACCGTAGAAGCTGGTGGCAAGAAGTATCAGTGGTTTAACGGGTATTATGATAACAAAGCAGAAAAAGTTGAGGGTCTTCGTGATGGCAAGATTCGTATGACATTAACAGGCCAAGTATTTTCTATTATGAGTGGGATGGCACAGACGAGTGAAGTTGAAGCTGTTATTGGGGCTGTTAATAAATTTCTTAAAGATAAGAAATTGGGAGGTTATCGTCTTAATACAGATTTTGGATTAAGGCATTATTTGGATTTTGGACGTGCGTTTGGGTTTGCTTATGGCACTAAGGAAAATGGAGCATTTTTTAGTCATATGATCGTCATGTATGCTTATGCTCTTTACACTCGTGGGTTTGCTCGTGAAGGTTATGAAGTGATTCAATCAATTTATCAAATGGCGTCTAACGCAGAGCGTAGTAAGATTTATCCTGGGATTCCTGAATATTTTGACTCAACTGGGCGGGGAATGTATCATTATCTGACAGGTTCAGCCAGTTGGCTGGTTTTAACGCAACTGACACAGGCTTTTGGTGTTCGAGGTGTTAGCGGTGACTTGCTGCTTGCCCCGCAGCTAGTTAAGAATGAGTTTAACAGCAAGGGAATGGCTAGTGTTGTTTGTCAATTTGCCGAGAAGAAAGTAACCGTGGAGTATCATAATCTTAAGAAATTGGATGTGGGCTCGTACAGTATTAAGCAGGTCACTCTAAACGGTCAGCCGATTGTTGGCGAAGCCATAACCCAAGCTTCCATAAAATTTAAGCGCGAACAAATTGTTAAAACACAAGAAATTCATATTTGTGTCGTGTTAGATGTTTATAAGGCTAATCCCGCAAGTCAGACTAAAAAGCGGAGTTAAGGTATTATCATGGAAATAGGAATCGTAGGTTTACCAAACGTCGGTAAATCGTCTTTGTTTAATGCGTTAACTGGTGCTGCAGCAGCGGCTGAGAATTTTCCTTTTACAACAATTGAACCTAATATTGGAGTGGTTCCTTTGCCAGATGCTAGGATGGAAATTTTTGCAAAAGAATGGGGCTCACAAAAACTTGTTCCTGCTGGGATTCGATTCGTAGATATTGCTGGTATTGTAGCGGGTGCTAGTCAGGGAGAGGGTTTAGGAAATAAATTTTTAGCGAATATTCGTTCGGTTGATGCTATTGCCCATGTGGTACGTTGTTTTAAAGATGAAAATATTGTCAACGTGATGAGTGAATTAAATCCTCTCAATGCTTCAGAAATTATTGAAACAGAACTTTTATTAGCGGATGTGCAGCAGGCTCAAAAGGGTTTAGAGAAATGGATGAAGACAGCTAAGTCCGGCGATCAGACGGCTAAAGATAGATGTGAGATCTTAACACAATTGATGAAAGGTTTTAATGAAGGAATTCCTGCTCGTAATCAAGGATTACCTATTGAAACGTATCAAGAATTTCAATTCTTAACGGGAAAACCTCTTCTTTATGTGGCTAATACCGATGAAGGTGAAGTTGATGAGGCCTTGCTTAAACCTTTACGTGAGCGCGCTGCCAAAGAAGGGGCATCCTTAATTACTTTATCTACAAAACTAGAAGCTGAAATTGTTCAGCTCCCTGTAGAAGAACGTTTGGAGTATTATCAAGCTGCTGGGATTACATCTCCAGGATTAGCCAGGTTAGCTCAAGCAGGGAAAGAGTTATTAGGACAGATTTGTTTCTTTACAGCAGGACCGCAGGAAGTACATGCGTGGATGATTCCTAAAGGAACAAAGGCTATAAAAGCTGCTGGTAAAATTCATAGCGATATTGAACGTGGGTTTATTCGAGCAGAAATTTATAAGTATGATGATTTAGCTAAATTAGGCACTTACAAAGCTCTTCAAGAGAAGAATTTAGTAACTCTTGAAGGCAAGGATTATGAAATGAAGGACGGAGATGCAGCGCATTTTCGTTTTAGTGTCTAATGAAGAAATTGAAAATCATAACAACTGTTATTGTTTGCGCCTTAGGACTAAGCGGATGCTTGGTTAAATCCATTAATCCTTTTTATACTCAGGACATTGTTATTGAAACTCCCAAGGAGATAGAAGGAAAATGGAGAACTATAAAATCCAGGGGTGAAGATATTCCGTCGAAGGAATCGATTGATGTTGAGGTGAAGGGGCATCAATTAATTCTGAAACAGTCAGGCAAGATCCCGGTTTTCTTAGAGGTAAATATTTTTAAAGTGGAAGCTCAGGAATACATGGATTATACCCTTAATGTAAGTCGTCATAAACTTGAAGAATTTAATGATTACATGAAGTTGACGCACGGCATTTTTAAGGTTGAACAGGTTAAGGAAGGGCTTGCTTTGACACCTTTGAATCAAAAATGGCTGACAGAGTTTTTCAATACCAATCCGTCGATGGGATCGATAGAAGGTAACTGTGGGGATTATTGTGAGATTATGCTGACGGCATCGTCTGTGGAGTTGGTGAAGGTATTTCAAAATCTTAAGGGTAATGATTTGGCTTTTCCTTTAACAGATAAAATAATTTTAAAGAGAATGTAAAGAGATGTTAGATAATCTTGATAAACAATTTGATGAACTTGCCCAAAGGCTGGCTGGCCTAAGGGGGTATCTTTGACTTGGGCGCAAAAGAACGATCTATAGCGGATATTCAAGCGCAAATGTCTGAAGAAGGATTTTGGGATAATCAAGACAAGTCCAATAAGTTGATGCAGGAGCTTAAAGGTTTAAAGAATATCGTTGAGCCTTTTACGGAATATCTGAAGCGTGTGAATGAAGGAAAAGAATTTTTGAGCTTAGCAGATTCTGACGATGAAATGGCTAAGCAATTGTCAGAGGAAGTGGGAGCATTAAGAGAAGCTATTGATGCCTTGGAACTAGAGGCGATGTTAAGTGGACCATTTGATAGAAGTAGTGCTCTTTTAAGTATTAATGCCGGTGCTGGTGGAACAGAAAGCTGTGATTGGGCTTCTATGCTTATGCGTATGTACAGTCGTTATGCGGATATCAAGAATTATAAGTGTGAGATTATTGATATTCTTCATGGTGATGAAGCGGGGATTAAGAATGTTACTTTGCGTATGGAAGGGGATAAAGCTTACGGCTATTTGAAAGCAGAAAAAGGAGTGCATCGATTGGTGCGTATTTCTCCTTTTGATTCCAATAAACGTCGACATACATCTTTTGCTTCTGTGGAAGTGATTCCTGAAGTGGAAGATGATATTGAAGTGCCTATCGATCCTGGTGAATTGCGCATTGACGTGTTTCGCGCTTCAGGTCCTGGCGGGCAAAGTGTTAATACCACCGATTCAGCTGTTCGTATTACCCACTTGCCGACGGGTTTGGTGGCGCAATCTCAAAAAGAACGATCTCAATTGCAAAATAAAGTCAGAGCGATGAAGGTTTTGCGAGCTAGGCTTTATGAAGTCAAGCTGCGTGAGAAAGAAGCAGCTATGAATAAAGAGGCAGGCGATAAACAGAAAATTGAATGGGGTTCTCAGATTCGTTCTTATGTGTTGCACCCCTATTTAATGGTCAAGGACCACAGAAGCGGAGTTGAAACAGGTAATGCTGGAAAAGTGTTAGATGGTGATATTGAAAGTTTTATTCATGGATATTTAAAAACAAAACCCGAAGATAGGGACAAGAAACTTAAAGAAAAGTCAGAGGACATATGATCAACCTTCTTTTTAGAAAATCAGCTGTTAGTTCAGCGCAGAGTTTTATTAATAAATTAAAGCCTTCGGTACAGGTGAATATCCATCCCGAGGCACCTCTACCATCGATTGGGTTGGTGAGAAAATTAGCTGTACGTACAGCTCAGATATGTTCTCTGGAGTCTGTTATTAGTGCTTTATCAGATGATCAATTAAAGAATAAAACAAATGAGTTTAAGGGAAGAATTGAAAAGGCAATTGCTTTTAAACGTGGTGAATATGAAAAGGCTTTAGCGAATTACCGTAGCGCCTCCTCTGCCCAGGAACGTGAAAACAGTTCCTTAGAGATCAAACGTATAGGTAAAGAATTAAATGAAGCTAAACAAAAAGTCCTCGATGAGATTCTTAATGAAGCGTTTGCTGTTGTTCGTGAAACAAGTAAAAGACTGATGAATATGCGACATTTTGATGTGCAGTTAGTGGGAGGAATGGTTTTGCATCAAGGAGGTATCGCGGAGATGACAACAGGTGAAGGCAAAACCTTGGTAGCCACCTTGCCAGCGTATGTGAATGCGCTGACTGGAGACGGCGTTCATGTTATTACGGTGAATGATTACTTGGCTAATCGTGACCGTCATTGGATGGGGCCGATTTATGAATTTTTAGGATTAAGTGTTGGATGTATTGTGCATGATATGAGCCCCAGGGAACGTCAGGGCGCCTATGGCTGTGACATTACTTATGGAACGAATAATGAATTTGGTTTTGATTATTTGCGCGACAACATGGTTTCTATGAAGGAAGAAATGGTGCAGCGTGGCCATCATTATGCCATTGTGGATGAAGTCGATAGTATTTTAGTTGACGAAGCCCGTACCCCATTGATTATTTCAGGCCCTGCCGAAGAATCGACGGATAAATATTATAAGGCGTTTCAAATCTCTAAAGAATTAAAAGGCCGTCGTGTCACTGAATCTCAAGAGATTGAAGCCAAGCACAAAGGTGAAAATCTAGGAGAAGGATTTGATTATTTGGCTGATGAAAAAGCTAAGTCTGTTTCCTTAACGGAGGCGGGTGAAGAAAAAGCAGCTAAAATGTTTGGGGTAGCCCATCTTCACGATATTGATACGGCTGAATACCGTCATCATGTTTTGTGTTCTTTGCGTGCTAAAGAATTCTTTAAGCGTGATGTGGAATATGTCGTTAAAGAAGGCAAGGTTATGATTGTTGATGAGTTTACCGGGCGTATGATGCCAGGCCGCAGATGGTCGGATGGATTGCATCAAGCAGTAGAAGCCAAAGAGGGAATTAAGATTGAACGTGAAAATCAAACACTTGCGACTATTACCTTTCAGAATTATTTTCGTATGTATAGTAAATTGTCCGGTATGACTGGAACTGCGTACACGGAAGCGAATGAATTTAAACAGATTTATAATTTGGATTGTGTAGTTATTCCAACGAATAAACCAATGGCACGTAAGAACAACGCGGATTGTATTTATAAGACAGAAGGAGAGAAATACAATGCAGTTGTTGACGAAATAGCCGAATGTAATAAACGTGGTCAACCAGTTTTGGTGGGAACTATTTCGATTGAGAAATCCGAACTTATTGGCTCCTTGTTAACCAAAAAAGGAGTCCCTCATCGGGTACTGAATGCTAAGTACCATGAATTAGAGGCTCATATCATTGCCCAGGCAGGTCGTTTTGGGGGAGTGACGATTGCTACTAATATGGCAGGTCGTGGAACAGATATTGTCTTGGGAGGTAACGCGCAGTATTTAGCGAGAGCTTTAGTGTTAGAGAAGAACAAAAATGCTTCTCCTGAAGAGCAGGAAGAATTAGTTAAGATATTTATTGATCAGTATCGTGAACAAACAAAAGAAGAACGTGATCAAGTGACTGGTGCTGGTGGATTACGAGTTATTGGAACAGAACGTCATGAGTCTAGACGTATCGATAATCAGTTGCGCGGCCGTTGTGGTCGTCAGGGAGATCCTGGCGAATCAAGATTTTATGTATCTCTGCAAGATGATTTGATGCGTTTGTTTGCCTCCGATAGAATTATGTTTGTTATGGATAAATTAGGGATGGAAGAAGGTCAGGTCATTGAATCTCGCATGGTTTCCGGTGCTCTGGAAGTGGCTCAAAAGAGAGTGGAGAATTATAACTTTGAAATCCGTAAGCAATTATTGGATTATGACAATGTGATGAACAAACAACGTGAGGTTATTTATAATTTGCGTCGCTCTATTCTCGAAGGAGAGAATTTAAAAGATATTGTTCAGGATGCCATTCTTTCCTTTTCAGATGAAATGGTGGATGCTAATTTTGCTTTAGTAACTGACGGCCATGTTTCTTTTGATGTGTTGGCTGTTGAATTCATTTCTAAATTTGGTGTGGATTTAAATTCCATTAAAGAAGAATTGAAAGATGGCAATGCGCAGACGGTCAAATCGATTCTGGGCGATTATTTGATGAAGGCTTATGAAATTAAAGAATCACAAATAGGTGCAGAGATTACGCGACGCATGGAGCGTACGGTGCTTTTACATACCATTGATAGTAAATGGAAGGATCATTTGTATATTATGGATCAGGTGAAGGATGGGATTTCTCTGCGTGCCTTAGGTCAGAAAGATCCATTGGTTGAATATAAGAAGGAAGGATTCTTTTTGTTTAAGCAAATGTATGGCAGTATTAATCATGAAACGGCTTCATTAATGTTTAAATTAGAACCTATTCATGAAGAACAAAGAGTACGTTCGGTGTTTAGCAGTATCCCTCAAAAAGAGATTCATCAAGAAATTTCTGGTTTGCCTAGGGGGGTTCCTGGCCAAGCGACTGGTTCTTCAGCACAGGCCCACCACGGTGGGCAGGCCATGTTTCAACAGCAAGATCATCCACAAGAGCAAAAATCACAGGCAGCTCCTATGCGCTCAGGTCCGAAGGTTGGACGTAACGATTTGTGCATTTGCGGATCAGGCAAAAAGTTCAAAAAATGCTGTGGGGCTGGTTCTGTCTAGATTGGCATATATATAGTACATATGCTATCCTCTCTCTATGTTGCGCTCCGTTTTCTCTAAGATACTTGTTTCTTTTGTGTTGGTTTCTTTCCTGACTACGTCGGTTGTATTGCCATCGCATGTTTCAGCCCAAATGGTGATGGATCAATTGCCACAGCCCGGGAGTATGGTTAATCTATCTTCTGCTTATGAGCCTTTGATGATTAAGGGGTTGAAGATTAATCCAGACAATCCCATGCAGTTTGATTTTTTGGTTTCCAAAGGGGATACTGGCTTTGATGTAAGGGCTGAGCATGCTCAGCCCTTACATGATGAATCACAAAAATTAATTAAATATTTCCTTGCCTGTCTTACCATCCCTGAAGATGATCTGTGGGTCAATCTGTCCCCTTATGAAAAAGACCGAATGATTCCTGATGCACTAGGGCAGACTGAACTTGGCCGTGATTTATTGGCTCAGGATTATATTCTTAAACAATTAACAGCATCGATGATTTATCCAGAGAAAAGTTTAGGAAAAGAATTCTGGGATAGGGTCTACACAAAAGCCCGTCAGCTTTATGGCACTAGTGAAATTCCAGTCAATACCTTTAACAAGGTTTGGATATTAGCGGATACGGCTAAAGTTTTTGAACGTAACAATACAGCATTCGTTGTCAGCGCGCATTTGAAGGTTATGTTGGATGAGGATTACGTGGCGAATGAAAAACATTCCTTCGTAGGGGCCGAGCATGCTCGGCCCCTACATGGCAAAGATTCTAATCAATTGGGTTCCGAAATTATTCGTCAAATAATTCTCCCTGAAATCGAAAAAGAGATCAACAGTGGCAAAAACTTCGCCACAATTCGTCAGATCTTTCACGCTTTTATTTTGGCTAGCTGGTATAAAAAGAACCTGAAGTCATCCCTGCTTAATCAAGTCTATTCAAATAAGGAGAAGGTTAATGGAATTAATTTAGATGACCCAAAGGTCAAGGAGGAGATTTATCAGCGCTACCTGCAGGCGTATAAAAAAGGGGTCTTTAATTATATTAAAGAAGATATTGATGCCGAAAGTCATCAGCCTACCCCAAGAAAATATTTCTCCGGGGGGACGGTATTTCATGCATCTAATTTTTCTCAAATTTCTAATTCTACCCAATTAACATCTGCTGAAGGTTCGCAATTAAAAGATGTCGACTTTGCTGTGACTGCAGATATTAAAAATGCAGCTATGAGAAGTACTTCAAAAGAGAGCTCTATAGGTACGTTTAACTTTAAAGAATTTGCAGAGAAAGGATACATAACTTACGACATAGGAGAACGTAAATTTCTTTTTTATTGGCAAGAAGGATTTGATCAACTAGGGAAGAGAAGCGTTTGGATCAATGTCATCGATTTAATGTCCAATAAGAAAAACAGTATTGGAACATTTAGATTATTTTTTAAGCAAAAAGATTTGGATGAAAGGGAAGGGCTTAATGCCTATGCGTCCAATAGTGGCTATCCAAAAGAATTAATAAGAGCTGCCCTTGCTGTTGGGAAGAAAATTCAACAGGAATTTGGTTTATCCAAAGATCAACTATTGCCAAGGTTGGAAGAACAGGGTCTTTTTATTGAAGAGAAGTATAGGAATGATGACAAGTTGGGCATCAGCAATCTTGGCAGGATTTTGACCATTTGCGCTTTAGGCCTAGCTCGTCAAATGGGAGCAAATAATTTATATATCGAAGCCAGAGGAGCTACTTTAAATGGAAATTATTATGAGAAATTTGGTGCAGAATCAGTTGTAGATCGTTTTATGGTTTTTAATAAGAGAATACCTTTAAGACATTTTGGATCTGTACAGAAGACAGAGATTAGAACAGGTGATCGTGGTGAAATGCTTGATTTTTTTATCGAAGACAATGCCGCCATGACGATTGCTGCAGAAGTTGATGATATTGTTTATCAAAAAGGAGAAGGCCCTCCTGCAGCTGATGGAGGAATTGCTATAAAGGATCTTTTTGATAGTCAGCTGCGATGGGCCACATCCTTAAAAATAAATAAAAGTGTACAATTGCCAGCGATGGGGAAAGGGCTTCATATTGTGCTTCTTGGTCCAGGCAAAGATGCAGGAGAGCTGCAAGCTGTATTAGATCATTTTTCTCTGGCTAAACAAATTGATGTTGTTGACAAATTAGATCTTTCTAAGGATGTTGAGAGAATAAAATTAGAAAATAAAGACAAGGCAGATCGTATTACCTTTATTCAACAAGATATTTCTGTTTTGAGAAACAGAATAAAACAGGCTGATCTTGTGATTGCATTAAGGGTGATGGATGTAAACTTTATCTCTCAACAAGGTTTAAAGAATGCAAATGACAATATTTACAATATGCTTAAACCTGGGGGCATGTTAATTAGTGGAGAATTAGCGGAAAATCAAGAGTCTTATCGTACGGATTGGGTTAACGCAGAACAATTTGATGTTTTTAAGCCAGATTCTTTAGGGTATTCGTTTATCATCAAGCGTTCAGATTCGGCTATGACGGTTAAGAAAACACCACCAGCGACTGGCTGGGGTATTGGTGTTGATGAAGCTGCTGCAAAGTTAACAAGAATTGAAAGGAAAAATGCTCTTGAGGGTGTAATAAGTAGGGAAGAAGATAGGTTGAGGAAGATGTCTATGGGAGGTAGACCTCCTAATCGTAGAGATCATGATTTGGCGAAAGATACGATCGAGGAAGCAGGAAGAAGGATTAAGGAAGAAGATTCAGCGATGATTATTAATAAGAATATTAAAGGGGGTATCGATTTAAAAACTTCCGATTTAAAAATGAATATTGAGAAACAAGGTAAGGGGATTCAAATGAATCTTGACCCTGCCCTGCTTAAACAATTTCAATCTGCAAATTTTACTGGTGTTGTTCCTGTCATTATTAAAATCACTCCTATTATAGGTGCAATGTCCTTATTAGGAATTGACCCCGTACAAAAGCTCCTTTAAGTTAGTAGGTCTTTAGTAGGTCTTTAGCATTGCCCAAGAATAAAGTCCGTGGTATTCTATCGCCATGTTATTTTTGAGAAGATTTCTTGGGATTATTCTATCAGCTTCTTTATTGATCATTTCCTATCCTCAACTAGAGTGGTCGTCGCTGGCATGGGTGGCCTTAGTACCTTTATTATTTGTTCTTGAGGACAGAAACTATCGAACATCTTTTGGGTATGGGCTGTTATTTGGATTTCTTTTCTTCTTTGGCACCTTAGGGTGGCTGGTCTATGTTACCTATCCTGGCGCCATTTTATTGGCGCTCTATCTCGCCTTATTCCCAGCTTTCTTTAGTTGCGGAGTTGTTTATTTTAAAAAATTCCCTCTAATACGCAGAGTCTTTATTTTGTCAGCATTGTGGGCAGTTTTTGAATTCTTGAGGGCTACTCTTTTTACAGGATTCGGTTGGGTGACCTTAGGGCATTCTCAGTATAAAAATCTTCTATTGATTCAGATAGCAGATGTTGTGGGTATTTATGGAATTTCATTTTTGGTGATTCTTGTTAATTTATTTATTTTTGAAACCTTAAAAGCTCTTATTCAAAAGAAGAGTGAAGTTTTTAAGAGAATTCAACGACTACAGCTGATTATATTAGCGATTCTTGTAGGGGTTTTAGGTTATGGGTTTTGGACCTTTAATCAGGCTCAATTTTCAACAACGCTAAAGGTTGCTGTGGTTCAGCCGAATATTGAACAGAAGATTAAATGGGAGGGGACTCATATGCCTGCCATTATGAGTAAAACTCTTCTCTTAACGGATGAGGCGGCTATTACTCATCCTGATCTTATTCTTTGGCCCGAGACATCTCTGCCGGGTGTATTAAGTGAAGAGCCGGGGTATTTAGAACAGATTCAACTGAAAGCTCTTGATTTAAAAACGCCCATCTTGATGGGAGCCATTACTGATGAAAAAAGCAAATACTATAATTCGGCTATTCTTATTGGAAATGATGGAAAGATGAAAGGGCATTATAATAAAATTCATTTGGTTCCTTTTGGAGAGTTTTTGCCACTACGTCCTTTATTAGGATGGCTTAATCGGTATATAGGTTTGGAGGATTTTACTTCAGGCAGTGAGTATACTATTTTTTCTGTGGGGGCTTCCTTTCATAAATTTGGAGTGCTGATCTGTTTTGAAGATGCTCTTAATGATTTGTGGCGTAAGTTCACCTTGAGCGGGGGAGAGTTTTTCGTCAACATCACCAATGATGCTTGGTTTATGGATACTAAGGAGCCTTTTCTACATTTGCAGTGCGCTGTCTTTGAATGTATTCTTAATAAACGATCCTTGGTTCGCTCAGCCAATACAGGAGTCAGTGGTTTTATCGATCCTTTAGGGAGAATTATTAATTTAGCTCAGGATAAGAATGGAAAGAAAACCTTTGTGGAGGCAACTGCCAGCGCCTATGTTCCTTTAAATAATTTGTTCACTTTTTATACAAAATATGGAGATATTTTTACATACCTTTGTTTTGTGTGTATACTATGGGGAATTTTCTTAAGGAGAAAATATGTCTAAAAAAATATTGTTAGTGGATGATGACCCCGGAGTACATTTTATTGCAACCCCTATATTGACTAAGCTAGGGTATGATGTTGTTTCAGCTAAGCATGGGGAGCAGGGTCTTCAATTGGCTCTTAATCAAAGGCCTGACTTAATTATTCTGGATGTAATCCTGCCTGGTATTAAGGGGCGCGAGTTGTGTGCCAAAATGAAAGCGTATGATGTTTTAAAGGATATTCCTGTGGTATTTCTTACTGCGAAGGATTCAGATGATGATATTAAAGCTGAATTAGATGCAGGTGCAATCACCCACTTAACAAAACCTATCGATGCTGTCCAGTTAGCTGCTGTTGTTAAAGGTATTTTAGGATGATGAGTAAAGATTTAAACAAGAAAATTAAAAGAGCTTTAACCCGCTTTTCCTTTCATTTCTTTATGTTTTTTTTTAAGATCTTTCCCTATTGGTTTATTAGTGCTATTTCTAATGGATTATTAGCGATTACTTATCTTATACTTAAACGTATGCGTAAAGTTGCGATGGAAACGTTGAACATTGCTTTAGGTAAGGAAAAGTCCCAGGAAGAATTAAAGAGTATCTGCAAACAATGTTTTTACAATTTGGGCAAAGGTTTTATAGAACTAGGGTTTTTTGTTACCCATTCGGTAATGATTACTCAGAAAATGACCTTTGCTAAAAATTCACGCGAAAATTTGGAGGCAGCACTCAAAGAGGGTAAAGGAACTATTGCGGTCACAGCGCATTTTGGAAATTTTTCTTTGATGTTTGCTTGTCTTTCTCAAATGGGGTATGCAACCAATGCCATTATGCGTCCTAGCCGTGATTTAAAATTAGAAAAACCGTTAGAAGATTTGCGTAATGGTGTTGGATTAAAAACAATTTATACGGTTCCTCGGATTCAATGTGTGGGGCAAACCTTACGGGCGCTGCGTGCTAATGAGATTGTCTTTATTCCGATGGATCAAAACAATGGAAGCAAGGCGGGGGTATTTGTGGATTTTTTTGGCAAGTCTGCAGGAACGGCCTCTGGTCCTGCTATTTTTGCTATGCGTACCGGGTCGGTGATTCTGCCTATTTTTACTATTCGCACGGGTCAAGATACTCATGAAATTGTTGTTGAGCCTCATTTTTATCTAGAGCAGAAGGCAACGGATGAAGAGACTGTTCAGTATAATATTCAGAAGATTACGTCAATCATTGAAGGGTACATTCGCAAGTATCCACAAGAATGGGGATGGATGCACAGACGTTGGAAGAGTCAAGTGAAGTCTTCTCAAGAGAATATGATAAAAGAACAGGTGTCCGCGGGTGAAATTATATGAACAAAATTATAATATTTATTATTGGATTTTTATTAGTAGCTTTAGGCCTAGGATTGGTCATTAAGAATTGGGATGTCTTAGCAGCTATGGTCAAGGCATCAATCGGAGTGATTATTGCTTTGATAGGTTTGGTGATGATGTTCTCGATGAGTTCTAAAAGATGATTCGTTTGATTATTTTTGATTTAGATGGGACCTTGGTCAATGCTTATCCTGCGGTTGTCTCAAGCGTTAATTTCACATTAAAGAAATGTGGATTTCCTCCAAAGACTCCTAATCAGATCAAACGAGCCGTAGGTTGGGGGGATAGGCAATTGATGGTGCAGTTTGTTGGTGAGAAGTTAGCCGATCAAGCGTTAGAATACTATCGACCTCATCATTTGAAAGCATTAAAGGGGGGCTCGCGTTTTTTACCTGGGGCTCACAGTCTTTTAAAAGAATTGAATAAAAAAGGAGTGATGTTGGCGATTGCCAGTAATCGTCCGTTGATGTTCACGGAAGTTATTCTCAAAGGTTTGAAAGCGGATCATTTTTTTGATTATGTGTTGTGCGCAGATAAGGCTAAGAAACCAAAACCTTATCCAGATATGCTTCAGGCAATATGCCGTAAGTTTAAAATAAGTAAGAACGAAACTCTGTTTGTAGGCGATATGACCATTGATCTTAATTGCGGAGCGAATGCAGGAATAAAAACTGTTGCGGTTACCACAGGGTCAAACACAAAAAAAGAATTGAATGATTTAGGGCCATATAAGATAATTAATAGGATCAATCAAATAAAGAAGTTTATATGAAAGGAAATCTATGAGTAAAAAATTACGTAAAGGTAAATTACGCTGGCGCTCTAAAAAAGCAAATCATGGTACAAAACCAGGCAAAGGATAATCGTTGATGAGACAATCACTTGTTCGTCTAATCTTATCAGCTTTTCTTATAGCATCGCTGGCAGGGTGCGTGCCGATGATTGTTGTAGCCGTGGGAGCAGGAGCTGTTGGCGGATACGCTGTAAGTTCAGATACCTTTGAGGGGGTTACTTCCAAAGGCCAGGACGAACTTTGGGATGCCGCTAATCACATTCTTTCTATTATGGGAGACATTAAAGATAGTGATCGTAAAGTTGGCGGCATTATTGCTAATGTCAGCGGTGCAAAGATTACTGTCAGTATTATTCCCAGTAGTTTAACAGCGACAAAGCTGCGTGTTAAAGCCCGCAAAGGTATTTTCCCGCGTAGAACTATAGCTCAAGATGTGTATACCAAAATCATGCATCAGTTGGAACAATAGTTCAGGGTTGACTTTTTAAAGGTTTTGCATAGAATAAGGAATTCTTTTTTTGTTTCACGCCGAGATAGCTCAGGTAGTAGAGCGCAGGACTGAAAATCCTGGCGTCGCCAGTGCAAGTCTGGCTCTCGGCACTTTTCTTTATCTTCTTCTGTAATTTCTCATATATAATGGTTCAAAATTCTTATGCTGGCGTAGCTCAGTTAGTAGAGCAGGGCATTCGTAATGCTCAGGCCGGGGGTGCAATTCCTCTCGCCAGCTTCTTTATCACCTTCCATTTTTAGAATTTTAGATATTCTCCACTCAGGAAGCTTTGAGGGTCGTTACTTTCTTCCTAAAGATTTTTGTTCTAATCATTGTTTAGTTACTAAATTTAATTTAGAATTCAATAATTAGAATAAATTTAGGGAAGACTGTTTATATTTTTTATAAGCGATGTAATAATTACAAATCACATCATATAGGTATAAATTCATTGAGAAGAATTTTAACAATTTTTGTAGTCGGTATCATACTGATTTGTATTTTCTTTAAAGACGCTCAGGCAGATACTACTTTTATTCCAGATGGACAAGGCCTTGAAGCGCAGGCTGAACGTTTCCGTCAAGAGTATTCGGTAGAAAAACGGACGCAAGACAAAGAAAAAACAAAACCATCTGTCGAATTTAAAGACAAAGAAGAGGAAGTAGCGCCGGGTGTTTCTTTTGTGTTAAAGGAAATCCATTTGACCGGTACAACCATTTTTGATCCCTCCAAGCTTAACTTTACATGGAATCCCTACTTGGAAAAAAAAGTTAATTTTAAGGATATCAATGTCATTGTTCGTATGATCAAGAGGGTCTATAAAGATTTGGGGTATTTGACGACTACTGCGTATCTGCCGCCGCAGGATGTTAAAAATGGCGTGGTGGAGATCCGCGTGGTCGAAGGTAAAAGGGGTAACTTGAATGTTGAAGGAAATAAATGGTTTAGTACTTCTTCCATTGCTAAATATTTTCATACCTTTAGAGGGCAATCCTTGGATACGGGAGAGATTGAAAAAGATGTGATGCGTTTGAATGATAATAGGGATTTAAATGTGAATGCTATTCTTTCTCCTGGCAAACAACCGGAAATTGTCGATGTGACCTTGAAGGTCAAAGAAAGCTATCCTCACCATGTGAGTGTATCCACGGATAATCAAGGGACAAGGCTTACAGGCAGGTATCGTAGATCGGTAATTTTTAACAGTTCTAATTTGACTGGCCGTCACGATAATTTGTCGGTGAACGCCACCTTTAGTACGTTTTCTTCTGGGGAGTATGTATCTTATCAAACGCCCTTGGGGATTAATGGGACTAAGGTTGGTGTGGATTTGGGTTATTTTGAAGCTAGGTTAGGTGAGGAATTTAGAGCTTCAGATATTACCACAACGACGAAGTTCTATACTCCCCATGTTTCATGGGAATTGTATCTATCCCAGCAAACCCAAGTGAATTTGCGGTCAGGGATTAAAATCAAGGATATCAGAAAGAGAGAACGAACAGCTAAAATTACCGATGAGCGATTGCGGGTGCCTTTTGTAGGTATTGATGTTGTTAAGAGTGATAAGTGGGGGCAGACGACTTTTTCTCCGGAAGTAAACATGGGCACCGAGAAGTTTTTAGGTTCTTCTTTTCACAACAATCCTTTAGCTAGCAGAGTGGGAGCTGGAGGTTACTTTTTAAAGTATGCTCAATATTTAAGTCGTACCCAGAGAATGCCCTTGGGTAGTTATCTGCAGATAAGGTCTCAACTTCAGACGGCCTCGCGCACATTGCCTTCGTCTGAACAATTGCAACTAGGCGGGATGAACTCCGTTCGAGGATATCCTTCCGGTGATTATTTAGCTGATATTGGAGCCAATATGAACACGGAGTGGGTTTTTCCTTCTTACTTTATTCCTTCCTCTTGGAAAATAATGGACACAAGTGTTAGGAGTCAGGTAGAGCCTTTTGTTTTCTTTGACATGGGAGGGGGAAAATTGATTAAGGCTAGCAACGGAGAACGGCGAAGCAAATTTTTATCTAGCATAGGTGGAGGAATTAAGATTCATTTAAAAGATAATCTTTATCTGAAATTAGAATGGGGCTTACCTGTTGGTGATAAACGCATTAGAGGTACAGGACCGTCGACATTTGATGTGTCTTTCCAGGCAGGAACGTAAATTATTGACGATAATTAAAAAAGTTAAAAAAGTTTTTGCAAAATAAGGGATTCGTAATAGAATAAGTGTCTTACAACAGGCGAGATGGTTAGTTTCCATCTAAGAAGTAAAAATTGAAGAGATTTTTTGTAATGATATTTTTAAAACCATCGATGACTAGAATTTCCTTTGGAGAGCCTCATGTACGTGTGCTCAAGCGCACATAGGAAGTCTTTTTCAACCCTCCCCCCCTTTCACAATACCGAAAACTTTTTTCAGCAGCAACAAAACTCGCTTAATTTCATAGACTTATGTATTTTGGGTTTCCGACATGCAGCCTCTTTATGTGGTATACTTGCTTCAGAGGATGGTGTGCACATGAAAAGAGTAACTCAAAAAAGAGCCTTTTTCAGAGCATTTAAATCCTTTACTTTCTTTCTAATTATAAGTCTGTCAACACTGCCAAGAGCCTATGCCTTGCCTCAGGGCGGGCAGGTGGAAAGTGGCAGTGCCACCTTCCAATCCCCTGATTCCTCGACGCTGAACATTACAGCAACAGATAAGACCATTATCAATTTCAACTCTTTTAATATTGCTCAAGGCGAATCGGTCAATTTTATTTTGCCTTCCAATGATGCTTCTTTACTCAGCCGTGATATAGGTAATAGTCAAAGCTTGATCTCTGGCTCCCTGTTTGCTAACGGTAATCTGATCTTTACTAACCCTAATGGTATTGCTTTTGGCCCTTCGGCTAACGTTCAAGCCCATAATTTCATGGTTTCAAGTTTAGATATCGCCTCGAATAACTTCCTTAATAGTAATTACGTGTTTGAACACACGCAAAATGCCCCTTATGGCGAGGTTTCCAATCAAGGGGCTATTCAGGCTAAGAATCTGGTATTAATGGGCTCTTCGGTCAACAATTCAGGGATTATTC
Organism: Candidatus Omnitrophota bacterium; assembly: GCA_043742785.1. Lineage (GTDB taxonomy): Bacteria > Omnitrophota > Gorgyraeia > Zapsychrales > Fredricksoniimonadaceae > JACQCF01. The sequence continues at coordinate 6,411 of JAYTXU010000004.1, read as the reverse complement.
AAGCTACCGTCGGTACCGTGCATCTGGATTCAGGCGACAAAACCACAGCTACCTTTGATAGCCAAGGCCTTCTCCAGGTTGCTATTAGTGAAAAGACAAGCGGCAAAGCATCCAGTACCACTAAAGATGCTGTGGCTAATTCAGGGACTGTTGAAGCGGTCCATGTGGTCATGGCTGCCCAAACCGTTGAATATCTCTTTGAAAACGTGATTAATCAAGCAGGGGCTGTCAAAGCCTCCTCCATGGTGGAAGAAAACGGCATTATTCGCATTGTTGCTAACGGAAATGTGCAGGTTGCAGGAACCTTGGAGGCTCCCAAGGTGGAAGTAGAAAGCACTGAAGGATCGGTTAAAGTGTCAGATACTATTGCAATTAAAGGAGATACAGATATTAAAGCTGCAAAGGATATCACTATTGACAGCTCTTTGAATGTGGAAGCTGGTATGCAGAAGGTAGCTCTTGAGGCAGGAAATAACGTGCTTATCAATGCTCCTGTGATCACCCAAGGTGACACAAGTATTAAGGCTCAGAACAATATTGAAGTTAAAGCGGATATAACGACCGATGCCGGGAACTTAAGTGTTATGGCTGATAGCGATCTAAATGGCACTGGCTCTGTACAGCAAGCTTCTCAAACAACGATTAAGACTACGACTTCTGGAGATGTCTTGATTCAAGGTTCAGGAGAAAATGTCTTAGCTAATCTTTCATCAGCGGGTAATTTGATCTTAAAGGCAGGCGGGGCTGAAGCTGTCTTTACTCAAGTACCAGATTCTAAGGTCATAGCCGAGCAGTCCATAAACTTTGTTTATGGAATTACGGTTAAGGCCGCTAATACAATCTATGCTTTGGGGCATAATTGGCAGAATGCAGGTAATTTTATTCCAGAGGATTCGACCGTTGTATTAATAGGGGCAATTGATTCAGGAGTTTTAGGAAACAACACCTTTAATAAGCTTGTTATAGATCCTAATCTCAGTTTTGGATATTTCCAGACTGGAAATGTAAAACCTGTCTTATTTGATAGGCTAGGTGCCTATCTACCTCCAGTTCAAAATCCAGTGATTCCATCTATATCTAAGAATGTCACCTTTGATGCGGGTGCAGAACAGACTATTAACACTAAATTGATCGTTCAAGGAGGTTTTGGAAAACTAGTCAATATTTCTTCTAGCAGTACAATAATACCTTCGAAATTGAACATTTTAGGCGATTATCACATCAATTATGCTAATATTCGTAATATAACCAATATGAACACCAATGGTCCACCTGTAGCTGTGCTGCACACACAAAATTCTCTTGGTAATATTGGTTTTAGTTTTGCAGAAGTAGGTTGGTTAGGTTCAAATAGTTCTAATAGTTGGTCAGATGCACAGAATTGGGAGGGTGGTTTTGTTCCAGGTGTTGGGGATTATGTTAACGTAGGGACTGTTAGTAGTGGTTCGTATAATGATGAGCACAGCATCAGTATCATCGATTCCGCCTTCGGCGGTACGATTGCAGGTCTCCGCTTAGATACTTCTTATGCGGGAACCTTAGTCTTTGAGCGTAGCCTTAATTTGGTGGGTGTTGGAACATCTCTGCTTTCTGGCCGTTTCAGCTCAGACCAAGATATTCAGATTACAAGCGTAGGCCCTATTCATATTGAATCGCCCTTAGATATTGTAGCGATTCAAACGGTTATTTCTTCCCTAAAAGACATCACTATTAATGCTCCAGTCACGGCTAAAGGCAGCACTACCTTTGCAGCCAATAACAATATTACGGTTAATTCTGATATCACGATCACCAATGGCGATTTGAATTTACTAGCTGACAATGATTTTGATGGTGTTGGTTCATATTTCCAGTCTGGATTTAGTACAATTTCAACGGTAGGTTTTGGTAATATTACGATTCAAGGTTCCGGGGAAAACACTATTGGTAATGTCAAGGCGGTAGGGGATGTGATTTTAAAACAGGCTGGCGCGCCTGCAGTGTTTAATGTTGTAGGGGATGCTTTCAAACCGTCCTTCATTTGGGCGGGTTTAAACCCTTCTTCTATGAATTTCTCAGGGAATGACATACGATCATCCGGTTCATTGATTATTAATTCAGGTGTCATTTTAAACGGGGGCAACGCATTATTTCAGATCACTGCTAATTGGGTTAATCAAGGGGTGTTTAATCCTCAAACTTCCACCGTGTCCTTGATTTCCGGTAATATTGCTGAAATCAGGGGTGTGAACGTCTTTTACAATTTAACCTCTGAAGCTCCAGGTAAGACTATTAAGTTTGATACGATAGCTCCAACCAAGATCATCAATAGCCTGACATTGAAAGGAGGTTACGGTCATTTATTGACGATCGATTCTTTAAATCAAGGACAACAATGGTTGCTCGATTCTTTAGGACATAACGATATTGAATATGCTTTAGTTGGAAACGCAATGAGTATTCGCGGGCCCCCAATAAGCACACTACATACGTCTTCTTTCGGCAACAACACCAATTGGGACATCGATCCTTATTGGGTAGGCGCTGGCGGTGATAACAACTGGTCCACCGGCGCTAACTGGGACACCGGAACAGCTCCAACCGCAGTAGATATAGTCACCTTCGACGGCACCAATCACGGCATAAGTAACGCAAATCCTAACAAAGATTCAATCTTAGACTTGGCATTCGCAGGTTCCATAGGAAGGCTCACTATTGAATCGTCCTATACCGGAACCTTGATTTTCCAACGCGATCTTACGATTACAGGCCCCAACTCTTCAACGATCTACGGACACTTAACCTCAGATGATGCTATTCGTATTCAAGCTCAATCGGATATTCACATTTATGGGAATTTGATAAGTAAAGTAATTTCTCTTTATAGCGTTAATGGGAATCTGATTCTAGAATCTGGCAGTAGTATTGATGCTTCCAATAATCAAATGGGAAGCCAAGGTGGTTCAATTGAACTCTTAGGTAATCAGGTTGAGATTTTTGGTGGTGTAATAAATGCATCAGGATATTCTGGTGGCGGTACAATTTTAATTGGTGGCGATTTTCAGGGTAAAGGTGCAGCAGCTAACTCGGTTAATACCTATGTCAGCCGAGATTTTTATATTTATGCGGATGCACTTAATAATGGAGACGGAGGTAGGGTTATTGTTTGGTCGGATGGTACAACAATCTATCAGGGTCATATAAGTGTTCAAGGCGGCTCTCAGGGAGGTAATGGAGGATTTGTACAGGTCTCCGCCTTAAGTCGTGATAGTGTTTGGTTTAATGGGTTTGTGGATGCAAGCAGTCCTAATGGTTTAAGAGGGACATTTATCCTTGATCCAAATGGAACAAGTGGATACGCTTCAAGCTTAGCAACGGATCATCTGGATTATAAACCTGGAGAGCTTGTTACAATTATGGGTTCAGGTTGGCAGCCAGGAGAAACAGTTTCACTACTTATTCATCCTAATCAAGATGGATTACAAGATATTCAATTGTCTGCTATTGCGGATGCAAATGGTAATTTTACTAATACAAGTTTTACTCCCCAAGAAGAACATCGAGGTGTATCACTTGATCTTACAGGAACAGGGCAGTCGTCAGGATTTGAATCCTTGACCAGATTTACGGATGCGGCCATTTCTAGTACAGGTACTGGAAATTGGAGTGCCTCTGCATGGCCTAATACAGGTCGTACGGGAACAATTACAACCAACATTGCTACAACCACGGTGGTAGGGGTTGGAACTCTATTTCTTACAGAAGTAAGAGTTGGGGGTATCATAAAAACCGCAGGAAATGTGACCATTGGAACGATAGCCACAATTACAGATAATTTAAATTTGACATTTACTGGAAATTCAGCTTCAACGAATGCGGGTATTGCTTATAACCTTCAAGGAGTTGGTTCTGGAGATGCGGTAACTATTGTTGGTGGACATACGGTAACAGTAGATATTGCCAGTGGTGCAGCAACAAGTTTGAACATTGCTACTGGAGCTGGAGCTGCTACTTTAGTATTCAATGCGGCGAGTGTGCTTACGATCAGCGGGACATTAACAGTTGGGGCGGCTGGCGGCGGCAACAAAGGCCATATTACCATGACTAATGGAGGGCTTTTTAAACTGGGAGGAACCATTACTGTTACTAATTTAGGGACAGTAACTCCTGGAACAGGAACAATTGAATACAACGGTGCAGCTGCGCAAAATGTTAATTTGAAAGATTACAACATTTTAACAATAAATAAAGGTGGAGGGAGTACGGCAACAATGACGGACACTGTTGCCGTTGTTACTTTAAATATCGACTTAGGGACTCTCGACGGTAATAATAAAACGATCACTGTGAGTGGTGCGACATCTATAACGGGCACCTATGATGATACCAGCACGACAGGAGCTCCAGTATTTGTCGGTCAGGTGACCATTAATAATGGTGGAACTTGGGGAGTTTCCAGTAATGAGAATTTTACGTTTAGGGGAGGAATTATTAATAATGGTACGTTCACCCCGGCGGGTACCGGAAATTATACCTTTAACACGAATGCACAAGCACTTTCAGGAACAGGAACAATAACAATCAGTAATGTTGTCGTCACAGGAGTAGGACTAGTTCTGACTAATAATGGGACTTTAACGGTACCAACAAGCTTAACGGGAACAGGTGGATTAACCAACGGGGCCACCGGGGTATTGAATATAGGTTTTACAGGAGCTGTTGGAATTACGGTGCTTACGGCTACAGATGTTGGAAACATCGTCGATTATAATTTTGCAGGAACGCAGACGGTTAAAGCAATATCATATGATGGTCTTAAGTTAAGTAATAGTGGAGCCAAAACAATGACAGGTGTTACAGTCATTGCCGGAGATCTAACCATCCAAGGTTCCGCAACAATGACACTCAACGCAGCTTTTACAGTATCAGGAGCCTTAAATTATACTTCTAGTGGCGCTACCACATTGACGAATGCAACGGCAATTTCTGTTGGCACCTATAATCAGACAGCTGGAACAGTGAATGCGGGTAACAACACAATTACCGTCACAAGCACTGGTGCAGCGTGGTACGAGGCAGTAGCAGCAACCTTCACAGCCAATACAAGTACTCTAGTATTTAATGCAGCTGCTGGAACACAGACACTTGATACTGGAGGGGACAGCTTATATAACGTGACTCACAATGCTGCAGGGACATTACAGCTGGTTACTACTAATCAAACAGTAACAAATGCTTTTACTAATTCTGCAGGAACATTTGATCTTAATACTTTCAGCTGGACGATGACCGGAGCTACATTCTCAAATAATAATGGCACCGTTCAGTTGCAAGGCTCTGAGACCATAACGGGATTGACGCAGGATATAGCGAACGGGACGTTTAAATATGTGGGTGATGGAGATGCCGCTGCGGATACCTATACGATTAAAGATTTTGGTGCTACGGATTACTTTAATTTAACGATAGCTTCAACAGATAGCGCGGATATTTATCAACTGGGAGCAGCTAAGGTGGTAGCGGGAGCGTTGATGGTGAGTGCAGGAACTTTTGATGCTAATGGTAATACAAATGGGGTTACAGGTTTGACCACCGTTTCAGGGGGAACCTACGCTTCTAATAATGCTGCTCAAACATTGACCGGAGGGTTAACCGTTTCAGGGGGAACATTTAATATAGCCACATCTACTTCAACAGCTGGCACAGTTACTCTAACTAGCGGGACGATCTCAGGTTCAACGGGAACTTTAACAGGCACTTCGTATGCAGTCCAAAGCGGAACGATCAGTGGTATTTTGGCTGGGGCTGTGGCCTTGACTAAGACAACAGCGGGTACAGTAACAATTACTAGTGCTAATACCTACACAGGTGCCACTACTATCAGTGTGGGTGTTTTAAATATTCAGAACAATACAGCCACAGGAACAACTGCCGGAGGAGTGAGTGTAACAGCAGGAGCTGCGTTACAAGTTCAAGGATCACTTACCGTTGGAAATGAAACTTTAACTTTAAATGGAACAGGTATTGCGGCTGATGGAGCATTTAGAAGTATTTCTGGAACAACCACATGGGCAGGAGGGGTTGTTCTTAATACTTCTTCGAGAATTAATGTTGATCTTAATACGACAACTTTTAATGGTGGAGTGACTGGGTTAGGTTTAGCCTTGACGGTAGGTGGTGCGGGAAATACGACGATAGCGACAACGGGGATTAATACTTCGACAGCAGGAACCTTGATTAAAGATGGAGCAGGAACATTAATTGTCAGTGCAGCTGGAGATTATACTGGAGCAACCGCGGTTAGTGTGGGTGTACTTAATATTCAAGATGCTCTAGCAACGGGAACAACCGCTGGAGGAGTAAGTGTAGCAGCAGGAGCTGCATTACAACTCCAAGGAACTATTGCCGTTGGAGCGGAAGCATTAACATTAA
>JAYTXU010000003.1:0-6929 GCA_043742785.1 Candidatus Omnitrophota bacterium | reverse complement strand
AAACTCACGACATATTTCAGCCATCTTTTCACCTTGTAATAATCTTCCAATGAACTTCATTTTTTCATCCATGATAACACTCTCTTTCCATGGCATAGGAGTACCTCTTTTTATGCCATTATTATATTGAAGTGTTACCCATGTCTCCGGTATAATCTGTTACCGATGTGTCAGGAAGGACAGAACTAACCTCACCGACGATGCAACTGCTCAGAATGCCACACAAGTGGAAATTAATCCAAAATAAATAGCTTTGATACATTTTAAAAATCGATGATAATATTAATCACAATTCATTAAGATTTTTTTGATTTAGGGAAGTTTTCAATAAAAGGGGTTCTTAACTAAAATGAAACGTATCGTCATTATTGGTGGGGGTATTTCAGGTCTGACACTTCTGCATTATTTAAAACAACGTTTTGCAGACACAGTGGATATCACACTTCTAGAACGTGAAGCAACCGTTGGCGGAACTATTCATACAATCACCACGAATAACTGTTTATTTGAGACAGGTCCTAATGGGTTCTTAAATAATCAACCTTCAACGATCCAATTGATTGAAGAATTAGACCTTAGCGATCAGCTCATAAAGGCTGATTCAAAAGCTAAACGCCGTTATATTCAACTCAAAGGACAATTACATCCATTACCTGTTAAACCGATACGATTTATTAGATCTTCATTATTGTCTTATCAAGATAAGTGGTCTTTGATCAAAGGAATATTCAAAAGAAATGTTTCAACCAATCAAACTATTTATGATTATGTAGCTCAACGTTTTAATTCTAACATAGCAGAATATCTTGCCGATCCTTTTATTACGGGCATTTACGCTGGGAATATTAAACGTCTGCATATGGCTTCAGTTTTTCCTACATTAGGATCTAAAGCTAAAAAGCCTAAAAGAATTAAAAAATGTATGTTTTCTTTTCAAAAGGGGATGGGACAACTTATTGAAAGTCTCTCCACGCGTTACCAGGTGCATATCCAAACTAAAACAGAAATCGTTTCTTTAGATAATATTAAAGCTGATGCCATCATTGTCTGCACACCAGCGCATGTTACCAGCAGAATTATTCAAGGGGTCAATCCTTCTTTAGCTGTCCTTTTAGAACAAATTCCTTACGCCCCTGTAGCTGTGACGGGTTTACTGTTTAATAGAAACTCCTTTAAACAGCAACCCGATGGTTTTGGCTATTTAATTCCTTCAAAAGAAAACAAAGATGTTTTAGGTGTTCTTTTAGAAAGTAATGTTTATACCAAGCGGGGAGGAGAGGATCAAACGATGATTCGTGTTATGTTAGGAGGGATGCATCATCCATCAGTGGCCCATGAAAGTCAGGAAGAAATCATTGCCAAAGCAATTAAAGAAATTAACACTACCTATGGACTTAATGCTAATCCTTTAGAAACCTTTGTTAAAATATGGCCTAAGGGTATTCCACAATATGAACTTAATTATCCATCGTTGCGTCAAAACATTAGCGAAGAACTTAAAAAAACACCTCATATTCATTTATGTGCAAACTACCTAGAAGGCATTTCCTTTAACGATTGTATTAATCAAGCAAAATCAATTGCAAGCACTATACGAATTTGATACGATACTCGATCTATTATAAATTTCTTACTTTTTTAAACATATCTAATATTTGTAAGTGTTTGTAAACAAGAACCATAGGTTCACCAATATACAAAACTGACTATAAAAGCATCAACGACTACTGAAGAAGAAGATATCATTATGAATAATCAACGTAATACGCAGCGTGTCGATCTAATCATTCCTATCCATTTGAGTTTTGGTTCTCAAATTACACTTCTTGGTCAAATCAAAGATATTTCTTTAAAAAGTGCATTTATTACTATTAAAAGCAGTAGTATTCATATGGATATTCATGACGACCTCTTGTTTTCTATTGAAAATCTTCCTAATAATCCTGAAGCTAAGATCCACGGTTCAGCAAGAATTTCTCGTGTAGCTCCAGGAGAAGGGATAGCTATTTATTTTACAAAAATGGATGAATCGTCTTCCAATCATTTACAACGTTTAGTTGGGAATTAATAATACGAAAGTGTAAATGGAGAGTTTGTTTTGGGTTTTATTCTTTTATCAAGCATTACATTTTTATCTGCGTTCTTGTTGTTTCAAATTGAAATCATCATGGCTAAATTATTACTGCCGACTTACGGGGGCAGTTATTTGGTCTGGGGCGCCTGCGTCGTATTCTTTCAAGGAATTCTTCTTAGCGGATATTTATTTGCCCATCAATTAATCACTAAGAAGACAATAACGGATTATTTAAAGATTCACCTTATTTTGATCTTTCTGCCGTTCATATTTTTTCCTGGCCAAATAATTCATATTTCTCATGGAGAGAATTCTCTACCGCTTGTCATAGATATTTTTATTAAACTTCTTTTATCCATAGGTCCCGTTTTCTTTACCTTATCCACGATTAGTCTTGTCACACAAAGCTGGCTTTCTTCTTCAACACTAAAACAAAAAGATAATCCCTATGCACTATACGCGGTATCCAATCTTGGTTCTTTTGCTGGACTTCTGACTTATCCATTTATTTTCGAACTATTCCTTACTACTCATGAACAATTAAATATTTGGAGAATTTGTTATCTACTATTAGCTCTTTTAAATATTATTGCTTTTAAAACTATCCTTGTTAAAAAGCCTAACATTTTAAAAGAAGAAAAAATTCCCTTGAATTGGTCTGATGCTTATCGATGGCTTTGTTTATCAGCAGCAGGGGTAGTTCTTTTTTTAAGCGTAACCAATATCATGACCTATGAAATAGCTCCTGTGCCTTTGTTATGGATTATTCCTTTAAGCATTTACTTATTTAGCTTTGTTCTTAATTTTAAAAACAAACCTTTAATTCCCCTATGGATTAATCATTTTATTTCTATAATTGTTTGCGTAAGCGTTATCTATTATTTCTCAAGTAAGATGCTGACTGTTCCGGCGCTTGTTTCTACCATAGTTTTCAATATTTTATTATTTATCTTATGTATGTATGCTCAAGGTGAGTTGATCCGCAGAAAACCTCAGAATCATAATCTAACCTTATTCTACGTTATGATTTCTTTAGGCGGTTTTCTGGGGGGGGTTCTAACAAGTTGGATTATTCCTCTTATTTCATGCAATCTTATAGAATTCTTAGTCGGTCTTTTGTTGCTTTCTTTAGGAGCTAAACGGCTATGGTTAACCTTAATTATTCTTATTGCCATACTATTTTCATCTCCATTAGAAGGAATGATTAAGAACCATGCATCAGTAGCTAAAAAAAGAAATTACTATGGTATTTATGATATTTTCGATAGCAAGGGACTCAGAATTATGCTTCACGGAACGACCTTGCATGGAGTGGAATTAACAGATCCAAAACAACGCTGGATCCCGATTGGTTATTACAGCCCAACATCTCCCTTAGGAGAAGTGCTTACCAAAGGCATTTTTAAAATAAATCGTATTGCTGGAATTGGTTTAGGAGCAGGAACTATTTCTATGTACGCAACGAACACTTGTCCTGTTGATTTCTATGAACTTGATCCTGATGTCATTGATTTAGCTAAAAAACATTTCGGCTATTTAACACTGACACCAGGAACAGTGAATATCATTACTGGAGATGCCCGTATTTCTCTTGAAAAACAGAAAAACATTCTTTACGATATCATCATTATTGATGCTTTTGGTGGAGATTCCATTCCAACACATCTCATTAATAGCAATGTAACAAGTCTTTATAAAGAACATCTAAATAGTGGCGGGGCTGTATTGTTTCATATTCCTAATCGTTATTTTGACCTTAAACCAATCTTAGCTCATATTGCCAAAAATTTAGGAGGATACGCAGCGTTTAAGTCTACCCCTGATGAAGGATTTACCATGCGCACCGTATGGGGCATTGTGATGTGGGATCAAGAGAAATATTACCAATTAACAACTAAAGAAGGATGGCAAATGTTAGATGCTAATTCTTATCCATCCATACGACCTTGGAATGATGAATATTCAACAATATTACCCATTATTCAATGGGATCAATTAATTAACTCAATTCGATATTTAGGCAAACCTCATAGATAGGAAAGAAATGTTCAATACAATTAAATCTAAGTTCGATCAAAATACTTTAAAAAGAAAACTTCTAGCCTTTTTAGATGAAATGGAAAAGAATTTAGAGATTTATTATGTAATGGACCAACGACAATTTGTCATTCATGGATTTGTAATGAATTTGTGGGAACAAGTAAAAGATCTGGATATCATAAGAAAACAAGAAATAATCATAACTTATGCTCAAGCTCTTTTAGAATTTAATAAAGCGTTTAAAGAAAACAAAGACTACGAGCAGTGGTATTCTTCAGATATGAAAAATAAAAATAATGAAAATGCAAAGAAATTGCATGTTCTCAAAGATGGACTTAATCAAAGAGTTAGAACACTTGAAGCAATTATTATTCCAGCAGGACAAGTCTTAGAAAAAGAACTTCTAAACTTAGGATTTATTTCTCCTTAAAAATGAACGAAGAATTCTTAACTGTTTCCGAACTTAATCATTATATTCGTGATGTTATCAATAGTGGATTTCCAGCTGCTTTATGGATTTGTGGGGAAGTCCAGGAGTTAAGAGACAAGAAACATCTTTATTTCACTTTAAGTGAAAAAGATCATGAATCCAATGCTATCGTTGCTAAAGTTGGTGTTACTATCTGGGCCAACTCTCGCCCTAAGATTGAAACTATTCTTCAGAAAGCAGAAAATGCCTTTAGCTTTAAAGATGATATTGAAGTAAAACTCCTCTGTAAGGTTGATTTTTATCCACCTTTTGGTCAAGTACGTTTAATTGCCGAAAGCATTGATCCCACCTATACCTTGGGAAAAATTGCACAAGATAGACAACGCTTAATTACATTACTCAAAGCCAAAGGAATCTTAGACAAAAATAAACAATTAGAAATGCCACGATTACCTTTAAATATTGGGCTTATTACTTCTTATAATTCTGCAGCTTACCATGATTTTGTAGAAGAACTTAAAAAGAGCGGATACACTTTTAGCGTTAAAATGATGGATTGTCTAATGCAAGGGAAGAATAGTGAAGCTTCTGTTGCCCATGCAATTAAGTTGTTAAATAAAACTAAAGATATTGATATTATTGTCATTACCCGTGGCGGTGGCTCTATCGCAGAATTAAGCTGTTTCGACAGCCAGATGATCGCCGAAGCCGTAGCGGATTCAAAACTACCTGTCTTAAGCGGGATAGGGCATGAAATCAATACAACGATTACTGATTTAGCCGCGCATACTTTTGCCAAAACTCCTACTGCAGCAGCTCGTTATTTAATTGGCCGTATAGAAGAATTTTTGAAGACTTTGGAAGAAAAACAAGAATACCTGTTTAACTTAATTGACAAAAATTTCTTAGAACATCGTCAATATATTAGAAATCATGCCCTAACATTACAACAATCCACTATGAGTTTAATTCAAACCCAGCAGAATATGCTGACTCGAATGAAGGAAAGCTTTAAACGTTTGCCAATCTCCATAATTAAAGAATCTCGAAAACAATCCGAACAGAGAAGGTTAGATTTAAAGAGAACAATTCAATTGCACCTACAAACATCAAAGACTAAAATACAATCTTATCAAAAGATCATTGATGTTGTTGACCCAAGAAATACTCTAAAAAGAGGTTTTAGTATTACCAGAGATTCAAAAGGAAAAGTTATTAAGTCAACCAAGGATTTAAATAAACTTAGCACTGTGACAACACACTTAAACGATGGTATACTTATCAGTGAAGTTAAAGAAATTAAATAGGAATTAGATATGGCAAGCGCTGACCAAACTAAATATCGTGAAGCAGTCGAACGGCTCGATGAAATCATTAATGAAATTGAAAATGAAAACGCCGATGTGGACGAACTGGCTGAACAGGTAAAAGAAGCAGTTGAATTGATCCGTTTATGTAAAGCTAAGATTGATAAAGCTGAAATGGAAGTTAAAAAAGTTGTTGATGATTTCGCCAAAGAAGCCAAAGATAAGGATAATTAATAATGGTCTTTTTATATGCAACCTTAGTGATTTTAGTCTGTTTTCTTATTTTCGTTAATATTTATAGAATTCATTTGATCAATGATGCGCGTAGACGAGGAAAATTGCCACAAAAGGGTAAGACAACCATGTTTGATATTCGCCATCTGTTAATGGAAGGTGAAAAGGATTTAGCCATTCAGCTATATTGTGAACTTTTCTCGGTAACCATACTTAAAGCTAAAAAAGATGTTGAAGAATTACAACGAAGTCTTAAGGTTTAATTTTATCTGTGCCCTGCACGATCCGTCGTTACAATCCTAATAAGAAAGTAAAATCTATGCCTGATTGTATTTTCTGTAAAAACCTGACTAAAATTCTAGAAAATGAATTAGCTTATGCTCTCAATGACATAAAACCTATTTCTAAAGGGCATATGTTATTTATTCCTAAACGCCATCATACAACTGTTTTTGAATCAACTCCTCAAGAGATCAAAGCTCTTTTTGATTTAATAGCTCAAGCGAAAGAATTATTAAATAACCAATATCAACCAGATGGTTTTAATATTACAGCTAATTGCGGTAAAGCCGCTGGTCAAATTGTTATGCACGCTCATATTCATTTAATACCGAGGTATAAATAAAATGTCTAAATTTAATTGGAAAGAAACTAAGAAATACGAAGAAATTAAATACCACAAAATGGATGGGATAGCTAAGATTACTATCAATCGTCCTCACAGGCGTAACGCGTTTACACCTGTGACAGTCAAAGAAATGATGCAAGCGCTGGATAATGCCCGTGATGATGAAAAAATTGGAGTTATTATTTTAACAGGAGAAGGTAAAGAAGCTTTTTGTTC
>JAYTXU010000002.1:0-101972 GCA_043742785.1 Candidatus Omnitrophota bacterium | reverse complement strand
GACGGATCAAAATAGGCTGCAAAATCCCTTTTTCTTTAATCGAAGCTTTTAACTCTTCCAGAGACTCTTCATCATAGTTTTCTCGAGGCTGAAGTGGGTTATTATCAATAAGACTAGTTGCTTTAAGTGTCGTAAATGCTTCTGTTGCTGCCTTTATTTTCTCTTCAATGTCTTCTTGTGCCTGTTTAAACTTGGATTGATCTCCCTGTGAAATCAACGCAGATAAGCCTTTTCCTAAAACCTTATTGTCCATATTTTCTCCCTTACTTACTGTGAAATTCCAAGCCTCTTTCTTTCTTCTTTTAACGAAAACCCCTTACCCTTCTTAATTTCATTTTCTGCTTTCTTTAATTCTCTATCCAATCTCAACCTATCTTCATTCTCTAAAACATCTAAAATATTCTTTTTTTGATTTTTATTAAACTCTTGCCCATAAAACCTCAAAAACATTTCTTTGTTCAACTCTACCTGAAGAATTCCTGGATTTTTGTTCAGTATTGAACGACGAACAATCTCCTTGGCTGCATCAAACATTGAGCTGCCCATTTGTACTCTTTGGGTACAACTTAATTTCATAATTTCCTGATCAAATCGAAGCTGCATGGACGAATGAGTGTCTTGCATTATTTAACCTTTTGGTAAATACTTTTTAAGTCTAAATTTTTAAGCCATCGATCCGGAAATTATATAGGGAATATTGGCTTTATCCAATCGCCTAACAACATCTTTTAATATTTTTAATTCTTCATTCATAAAATCTTTTACCTTCTACGAACACGTTGTTCCAATACCGCCCCATGGTCCGTAGTAGTATCTCCTTGACTTTGAGAGTATACTTGCCGTGCTGAAAAATAATCTATTAATTTGTTTTTACAGTCATAAGATGTTTGTTTTCAATTACTTACAGAATTTGTTGCGTTGCTTAAGACTTCTTGTGCTAATTCCTTATATTTAATTGCTCCTACAGAAGACGCGTCATAAATATGAATAGGCTTACCAAAACTTGGGGCTTCACTTAACCGAATGTTTCTAGGGATAACCGATTGATAGACCTTCTCTTTAAAATAACTTTTAATTTCACCTATCACTTCATTAGTAAGATTGGTACGGAAATCTGCCATGGTCATTAGGACCCCTTCAATAGCCAAGTTCGAATTCAATCCATCCTTCACAAGATTAACTGTGTTAAGCAGTCCGCTAACCCCTTCCAAAGCATAGAACTCACATTGAATAGGAATAATAATGCTATCTGCAGCTACAAGAGTATTGAGAGTTAAAAGTCCTAAGGATGGTGGGGAATCGATAAATACAAAATCATACTGCTCCTTCACAGAATCGATGGCCTTCTTAAGACGTGTTTCGCGCGATAAGGCACCAACCAGCTCAATCTCTGCTCCGGTCAGATTAATATTACAAGGAAGTAAGTTTAGATTTGGAGTAGCTGTTGGCGTGATAACTTCACTGATGCTGGATTTATGGATGAGAACATCGTACACCGATGCTTTAATTTCATTCTTATTGACACCTACCCCGCTGGTAGCATTGCCCTGAGGATCCATGTCTACAAGCAAAACTTTTTTTCCAAGACTAGCAAGAACAGCTGAAAGATTAACCGCTGTGGTAGTTTTACCGGTTCCGCCTTTTTGATTACAGATAGCAATGATTCTTGGCATCGTATCTCCTCATGTTTCACGTGGAACTTGTACGGACTAGTCCCTGTACCAGCCGTCTTGGGCGGCCTTAGGGGGATCGCTCCTACTTTTTTACTGCCTTAATCTTGGCTTGCTTAGAACCTCTCATGCCAAAAAGACCCTTCTTTTCTTCGCAAACAACCTTAATCTTCATGTTTTCTCTGTCTACTCCAAGAGCTTTTTCAGCCTTACCAATTGCTTCTTCGGTTGAATCTGCTTCAAATTCTTCTTCGGGATTACCCTTCCCTTTGTTAACAAAATACATAGCCTCTTAAAACCTCTTCCCTAATAATATGTTCCACGTGAAACATTGTTATTTGATTTTAGCCGGCGCCATAACACCTGTGTTAGCAATCTTCCATTGTGTCCAGGTAGAAAGCGCATAAAAAACTGTAAAATAAAGTGATAGTCCACTGGCAAACTTATAAAAAATAAACCCTATAAAGAATGGGAAAATATACTTCATCATCTTCTGCTGCATAGCCTGTTGCTCGTCGGTAACAACCATGTTTTTGGATGAAACACTTTGTTGTAAAAACATCACCCCTGCCATCACAATTGGCAATATATTAAACTCATTCCCCAAAAATGGCAAGTCAAAAGGTAAAATAAATAATCTGTCAGGCAAAGCCAAATCCTTAATCCACAAGAAACTCTTACCTTGAAAATAATAAGATCTCCAAAGAACTTGATAAAGCCCCATAAAGACAGGCATTTGTAATAGGAATGGCAGGCATCCTCCCAGAGGATTGACTCCCTCTGTCTTATAGAGAGCAACCATCTCAGTATTAAGCTTTTGAGGATCCCCCTTATAGCGCTTCTGAAGAGCCGCCACCTTGGGCTGAACCAATTGCATCTTTCTCATCGACGACATACTTTTCATGGTCAACGGATAGGTAATTCCGTAGATAATAAGACTAACAAGGATAATCGATAAACCCCAGCTGCGGCATACTGCATGAACTACAGGTATAGTGAAATAGACGGCTTTTGCTATGATATCCAATAACCAAAAACCACTAAAAGCAACAATCTTTTCAAAGTCTTTTTTATAACTCTTAAGCCAATTAATATCTTGATTACCGGCAACGATGGTGAAATTATATTCCACTGTTTTTACAGATTCGAGCTTCCCTTCCTTTGGATAAACAATAACCGCTAGCTGAGACTCACTAACTTGTTTATTTTCAGCACTTTTTGTTTCAAATTCAGGTTTAATAAGAAAGGCGTGATAGTGTTCCCTGTAACCTACCCACCCAATCTGGGCGTTAACCGTCTTATTATCTTTTGGATTAAACTTAAACGCATTTCCTTTACGAACAACCTTCCCATTCTCTAGAATGGAAAGTTCATCTAACATTGTGTTTCTACTGTTCTTAGAATCTGCAGCTTGAGCATGAATATTAATTGTTGTAAATCCCACCTCTTCCAGTCTGGAAACATCTTTAAGGCTGGTTATTTGAATTTTTGCCTTAATGCTTTGTTGATCTGCAATGTCAAAGCTTTTAACAATCCTTCTCTCTGAGTCGCTATACCCATAGACAACACCTGTGTCGTTATTGCTTATTAAAGAAAAAGGAACTTGTTCGTACCCTTTCAATGTTAACATATTTTCTAAGGGGAACACTTTTTCTTTAGAGTCATAAACAATTTTGTGGAGTGATCCCCCCATGTTTGAAAATTCTACACTCATTGCAGTGGTTTTTAAAATCGTTATTTTCTCTTTAGTGCTTGTAGGTGTGGTTATTTCAACTTTTCCAACAGTCACAAGAACGGGGGAGACCTGTTTTTCTGTAACCTGTTTTGCTTCAAGTATTTGAGTCTCTTTTAGTGCCTGCGCCTTTTTAGGAGCAACGAAAATGCTCTGGTAAGCAGTTAAAACCAACATTGCTAATGTAATTGCTATGATCGTCTTTCTGTCCATATGATTTTTACCTTACGGGGTCATACCCGCCTTTAGATAGGGGAGAGCAGCGTAGAATGCGCCAAACGCCCATAGCGCCGCCTCTTAAAGCTCCGTGTTTACTGATCGATTGGGAAGTATACGAAGAACACGACGGAGAAAACCGGCACGTGTTAATAGCAAACAAGCGGCTTAACCATTGATACGCTCTTATGGCGAGTACTAACAATTGGGCCATGAGGATAAGCTAACTTGATTTAAGGAATTAGTTTTTTACGACCCTTGGCTCTGCGACGGGCTAAAACCTTTTGTCCGTCTTGTGAAGCCATGCGTTTTCTAAATCCGTGCTTCCGTACTCCGACAATATTTGTTGGTGTTTTTAAATGTTTTTTCATAATGGCGGAAATTATAACACAGGTCCTAAGTCCGTCAAGTCTTTTAGAAATCTATTTTTAAAAACAAAACCTCTTTAGTGACCAGGGGTTAAGTTTCTCCTAAAAAATCCCAACCCTCAAATCCTTTTCAAAAAATCAATTGCAATGGGAAAGTCCTTTGTTATAATGACCAACATTTAAGGGCCTGCCTGCCGGCAGGCAGGCTGTTTTATCCACAGCTGTGAATAACCTGTGTACGAATCTCGTCGAAAATGACTCTAACTGACATCTGGCAAAAAACTCAAAACACCATCAAAGATCAAATTGGCGCCACCAGCTATGATACCTGGCTTTCTGGCCTCAAAGCCTTAAACAAAGATACTGACACCCTCATTCTTCAAGCACCTGATGAATTCTTTAAAAACTGGATTGTCGAACACTTTGCACCAGCTATTGGGCGCTGCTTAAACCAAGAGGCAGGCAGGGAAGTGGTTGTTCAATTTGAAGTAGGTGAAGGTTTTAAATCTTCTCCTCATCAAAAAAAAATACAGTCTCTTGAAAAACAATTTATTCCAACAATTCCTAAAAACAATGTCTATTTAAATTCCCGTTTTCTTTTTGAAAACTTTGTTATCGGATCCTCAAATCGTTTTGCGTTTGCAGCTGCCCGAGCGGTCGCCGAAGCTCCAGCTAAAATGTACAATCCTTTTTTCATTTATGGATCAGTAGGTTTAGGAAAAACTCACCTGCTGCAGGCCATCACTCATGAAATTACCCGTAAACATCCCTCACTTAAAATTTGTTACCTGTCTTCTGAACAATTCACCAATGAATTGATTAATTCTATTCGCCATCGAACAGCCGATAATTTTCGTCAAAAATACCGTAACATCGACGTTCTCCTTATTGATGATATTCAATTTATCGCCGGTAAAGAAAGCACTCAAGAAGAGTTTTTTCACACCTTTAACGTACTCCATGATCACCACAAACAAATCATTATTTGTTCGGACAGGCCTCCTAAAGAAATTGCCCACCTAGAAGAACGCTTAGTGTCACGTTTCAATTGGGGATTAATTGCGGACGTTCAACCTCCCGACTATGAAACAAGAGCAGCTATTTTAAAAAAGAAACTTGAACTTGAGTCCGTCAAAGTTCCAGATGACGTAATCACTTTCATTGCCAGTGAAATTAAAACTAATATTCGCGAGTTAGAAGGAGCTCTTCTTCGTGTTGTGGCTTATTCTATGTTAGAAGAAAAACCTATCCATCTGTCCATGGCCAAGTCTGTTTTAAAAGATATGGTTAAAGAAACAGTTAAAACTATTAGCGTAGAAATGGTTCAAAAAGAAGTTGCTGAATTTTTCAACCTTACAATTAATGATCTTAAAAACAAAAGTCGCCATAAAAACATTATTGTTCCTAGACAAATTGCTATGTATTTAGCGCGTAAGTTAACTGTTCGTTCTTTACCTGAAATTGGAGCTGCTTTTGGAGGTAAAGATCATACCACTATTTTGCATGCAGTAAAAAAAGTTGAAGAAGTTCTTTTAAAAGATGAACAAATAAGGAAAATAGTAGAGATATTAAAATCAAGCTTGTTGGAATAGCTTAAAAAGTTGGGGATAAGTTTCTCAAGTTATCCTCAAGTTATCCACAGGTGTGAATATTGTAACAAGTTGATAAATATAAGCTTTTGTGTCTTATTCAATTTATCCACAGGTATTACTAATAAGGTTTCTAATTTTAAAACGTTAACAAAACAGTATATTAGAGATGGGTGTGAATATGAAAATTAAAGTGAATAAGGATGAATTATTACGCGTTATTGGAGTTGTCGGAAATATTGTTTCTACAAGAGCAACCTTACCAATTCTCTCCAATATGATGTTAGAAGCAAAAGAGGATAGTTTAAAACTAAATACAACGGATTTAGACATAGGTATATCTTGTGAATTACCTGTGCACATCTATGAACAAGGGGCTATTACTGTTCCAGCAAAGAAATTCTCAGATATTATACGTGAACTACCTTCTGGTGATGTGGTGATTTATGTTAGAAAAAATAATCAAATTGAAATTGAAGGGATTAATTGTAAATTTAAACTAAATGGATTACCAAAAGAAGAATTTCCTAAATTTCCTGAATTTAAAGATAAAGATGCTGTTTTAGTTAGGCAAAATGATTTAAAAGAAATGATTCGTTTAACAAATTTTGCAGTATCTTTTGAAGAATCCCGCTATGTTTTAAATGGTATTTTATTAGAAGTGCAAGGGGATATTGCTCGAATGATTGCTACCGATGGCCGTCGCTTGGCTAAAATGGAAAAAAAATTAATACAAGCAAGTCATAAGGACGTAAGTATTATTATTCCTATTAAAGCAATTAGTGAAATTAATCGTAATCTTAAAGAAACTGGTGAATGTTCTATTATTGTAGGAACTAATCAGGTTTTATTTAACATCGATGGTATTTTAATTGCTACTCGTATTATAGAAGGGGAATTTCCTAATTATAAACAAGTTGTTCCTAAGGAAATTAATACTAAAGCAAAAGTTAAGACAGTGGATCTTTTAGCAGCTATTCGAAGAGCTAATCTTTTATCAACACCAGATTTTCAAGCGATTAAATTTGAATTATTTAAAGATAAAATGGTTATTTCAAAAACAACACCAGATGTGGGTGAATCGAGGGAAGAAGTAAATATTGAATACGGACATCAGGAATTAATGGTGGGATTTAATCCACAATTCTTTATTGATGTTTTAAAAAACATTAGTGATGAAAAAATTGAATTAGAATTTTTAGGTCCAGATAAGCCATGTGTACTTCGACTTCGTGATTATTTATATTTAGCGTTACCTATGAGATTGTAATGAAAAATATTAAAGACTTAATTCCATCTGTCATCGGAGAACTGGCTAAAAAAAGGCCTCAAGAGGTGGACATTGTAGCTCTTTGGCAACGTATTTCAGGTAACCCTAAAGGCAGCCGGGTAGCAGAGATTAAAAATGGAAACTTGACAGTCATGGTAGACTCTTCTGCAAGGAAGATGCATCTATTTAGAAAAAGAGAAGAATTATTACAAGAGTTACAAAGTAAGGTACCAGCGATTAAAACAATCTATTTTAAAGTAGGGAGCGTTTAAACAATGGCGAAAACAGAAGAGAAGGAAATAAAAAAATCAGGTAAATACGATGCCAGCAATATTAAGGTTATGGAAGGTTTGGAAGCTGTTCGTATGCGACCGGCTATGTATATTGGAGATACTTTCAGTCGTGGCCTGCATCATCTTGTTTACGAAGCGGTGGATAATTCTATTGATGAAGCTTTAGCTGGTTTTTGCGATAACATTGAAGTTATTATTCATCAAAACGAATCGCTCTCTGTTATTGACAATGGACGTGGTATTCCGGTTGATATGCACAAGGCTGAAAAGAAACCTGCAGTGGAGGTTGTTTTAACAACACTCCATGCGGGTGGTAAATTCGACAAAGATACGTATCAAGTTTCTGGTGGTTTGCATGGGGTTGGTATCAGCTGCGTGGTTGCTCTTTCCGAATGGTTTGAAGTCAAGGTTAAGAGGGATGGTCATATTTGGCAAATGCGTTTTGAACACGGCAACACTGTTTCAAAACTAACAAAGGTTGGAAATGTTAAAAGTACGGGTACAGAAGTAACCTTTAAGCCAGACAAGACCATATTTAAAGAAGTAAGCACCTTCTCCTACGATATTTTAGCTAAAAGAATGCGCGAGCTAGCCTTCCTTAATAAGGGCATCTCCATTAAACTTGTTGATCAGCGCGCAGATAAGCCTAAAGAATCTTTGTTTTTATTTAAAGGAGGGATTATTTCCTTCGTTGAATATTTAAATGTAAATAAAGCTTCGTTACATAATAAGGTTTGTTATTTTGAAAAAGAAAAAGACAAAACCGTCGTTGAAGTGGCCCTTCAGTACAATGATAGTTACAATGAAACAGTGTATTCTTATGCGAATAGCATTAACACTATTGAAGGGGGTACTCACCTCTCGGGGTTTCGTTCTGCACTTACCAGGGCTATTAATAATTATGCT
Source organism: Candidatus Omnitrophota bacterium (assembly GCA_043742785.1). GTDB lineage: Bacteria > Omnitrophota > Gorgyraeia > Zapsychrales > Fredricksoniimonadaceae > JACQCF01. Next base: position 93,928 of record JAYTXU010000002.1, on the reverse strand, counting down.
AAATCCAAGAATCTTCTTAAAGAGAAAGATGGTATTGGTATTTCAGGGGAAGATACCCGCGAAGGATTAACTGCGGTTATTTCGGTGAAGATTCAAACTCCTCAATTTGAAGGTCAAACAAAAACAAAATTAGGAAACTCCGAAGTTGACGGCCTTGTGGCCTCGATGACATTAGAAGCTTTGACAATCTTTTTTGAAGAAAATCCATCGGTGGCTAATAAAATCATTGATAAAGTTATTGTGGCAGCCCGTGCTCGTGAAGCAGCTCGTAAAGCTCGTGAATTAACACGCCGTAAGGGAGCTTTAGATAGCGGAGGGTTGCCTGGAAAATTAGCGGATTGTTCAGAAAAAGATCCTAGCATGTGTGAATTATATTTAGTTGAAGGAGATTCCGCCGGTGGTTCAGCCAAACAGGGACGTAACCGTGCTTTTCAAGCCATTCTTCCTTTAAAGGGTAAGATTTTAAACGTAGAAAAATCGCGGCTTGATAAAATTCTTTCCAATGATGAAATTCGAACCATCATCACAGCTTTAGGAACAGGAATTGGGGAAGATTTTAATACAGAAAAGTTACGTTATCATAAATTGATTTTGATGTGTGACGCGGATGTTGATGGATCTCACATTAGAACCTTGATTTTGACACTTCTTTATCGTCAAATGCCAAAATTGATTGAAGGCGGATTTGTGTACATTGCTCAGCCGCCCCTTTATAAAGTTTCCAGAGGTAAGCGCGAAGAATATATCCAAACAGAAAAAGAAATGAACGATCTTGTTTTGGAGTTAGGAACAGATGGAATTATTGTTACCAAGGTGGAAGGAAAAAAAGTGTATTCAGTTTCTCAGCTTAAGGACATATTAGGAACGCTCGTTGAATTAGAACGAGTGGTTGAACGTTTCAAACGTAAGGGGCTGGAGTTTGCTGCCTATGTTGAACATTATGACACTAAAAAGAAAAAAATGCCTCGTTATATCGTCAAGGTTGCCGATAAAGACGAGTATGTTTATGACGATAAAGAATTAGCGGAGCTAACTAAGAATGATACCGAAACACATTATGTAGAAGTATTTGAATCAGAAGATCTTGAGGTCATCAGTGAAAAGCTTGATAAGCACGATCTGTTTTTACAAGATTATAATCGTACAGTAATTGAGCAGGTTCTTTTAGCTCAGGACAAAAAGGCAAAGGTGAAGGCTAAAGAAGCACTTGAACCTTTGTTTACGGTTCAGGATGAAAAAACAAAGACATCCCTAATGGGTATTGTGGATTTATTAATGTATGTGCGTGAATCTGCTAAAAAGGGCATGCACATTCAGCGTTACAAAGGTCTTGGAGAAATGAATCCTCAGCAGCTTTGGGACACTACAATGGATCCAGATCGCAGGACTATTCTGAAGGTTATGCTGGAAGATGCGGTAGAAGTGGATAAGACTTTTACGATGCTTATGGGTGACGAAGTCGAACCTCGACGGTTATTTATTGAAACATATGCCCATGAAGTGAAAAACTTAGACGTCTAACGATTTCAGAAAGGTTTGTCAGTTATGTCAAGAGATGTTAATAAAAAAGAAAGAATTATTCCAGTCTATATCGAAGACGAAATGAAGAATTCGTATCTTTCGTATTCGATGTCGGTTATTGTTGGTCGTGCACTGCCAGATGTTCGTGACGGACTTAAGCCTGTTCACCGTCGTATTCTTTATGCGATGAAAGACTTAAATTTGGATCACAACAAACCTTATAAGAAAAGCGCACGTATTGTGGGGGAAGTCTTAGGTAAATACCATCCTCATGGAGACACAGCTGTTTATGACACCATGGTCCGTATGGTGCAGCATTTTTCGTTGCGCTATCCATTGATTGATGGTCAGGGTAACTTTGGTTCGATTGATGGAGATGCCGCAGCAGCGATGCGTTATACAGAAGCACGCATGGCTTCCGTTGCGCAAATTATGCTCGACGATATCGAGAAAGAAACAGTAGAGTTTTCTCCCAACTTTGATGGTTCTTTAACCGAGCCGGATATTTTACCTGCTTTGGTTCCTAATCTGTTAGTGAATGGTTCTTCGGGTATTGCTGTTGGGATGGCTACCAACATGGCTCCTCATAATTTAGGTGAAATTGTTGATGGTATTATGCATTTTTTGGATAATCCAGAGTGTACGATCAAAGAATTGATGAAATTTGTGAAAGGACCTGATTTTCCAACGGCAGGAATTATTTGCGGACGCGAAGGGTTTACCAATGCGTATAACACCGGGCGAGGGAAGGTTCTTATTCGCGCTAGAGCATCGATAGAGCAGCAAAAAGCTAATCGAGAATCAATTATCATTAATGAACTTCCGTATCAAGTGAACAAAACGAATTTGATTCTAGCTATTGCTGATCAAGTTCAAAACAAGCAAATCGATGGAATTACAGATATTCGGGATGAATCTGACAAAGACGGTATTCGTGTGGTAATTGAATTGCGTCGCGATGTGGATGCGAACATTATCTTGAACTATCTTTACAAACATACCCAGATGGAAGTGACATTTGGAATTATCAATTTGGCTCTTGTCAATAAGTCTCCCAAGGTTTTGAATTTAAAACAATTAATGGGGCATTATATTAATCACAGACGCGTTGTGATTCGTCGTCGTACTCAATTTGATTTAGATAAAGCACTTCGTCGGGCACATATTCTAGAAGGTTTAAAAACAGCTTTTAAGCATTTGGATGAAATTATCAAGACTATCCGTGCTTCCAAGACAACGGTTGAAGCGAAAGAATCCTTGATTAAGAAGTTTGAACTCTCTGAAGTTCAGGCCGTAGCTATCTTGGAAATGCAATTACAGCGTTTAGCGGCATTGGAACGCGATAAAATTGAAGCTGAATATCAACAATTGCTTAAAGATATTGAGAATTACCGTTCTATTTTAGATTCTGAAAGACGCGTGGATTCCATTATTAAGGAAGAGTTGGCAGCTTTAAGAAAAAAATATGCAGATCCAAGACGTACAGAAATTGCAGCAGCAGCTGAAGATATTGAAATTGAAGATTTAATCGCCGATGAGGACATGGCGATTACCATTAGCAATAAAGGATATGTTAAGCGTTTAAATATTGATGGCTATCGTTCACAAAAACGCGGGGGTAAAGGCGTAAATGCTATGACAACAGCCGACGATGATTTTGTTGAGCGTATGTTTATAGCTTCATCCAAAGACTGCTTGCTTATTTTTTCTAATCAAGGAACGGTCCGCTGGCTCAAGGTATATGAAATTCCTGTGGCCTCCCGCACAGCTAAAGGAAAGGCGATTATCAATCTGCTTTCTTTTAAGGCGGAAGAAAAAATTAGCGCTATTGTGGCAATCAAAGAATTTAGAGATGATCAGTTCTTAGTTTTTGCCACCAAACAAGGCCTCGTTAAAAAGACCAAGGTGTCCATTTATAGTAATCCCAGAAAAGGGGGAATCGTTGGTATTGGTTTAGAAAAAGATGATGAATTAATTAGTGTGGCCTTAAGCAACGGCAAGGAAGATGTTCTTTTAGCGACTCACGAAGGAATTGCTTTGCGCTTTCCTGAAAAGCAATTGCGTGATATGGGGCGTTCCGCTAAAGGAGTTCGAGGCATCAGGCTTAATAAAAAAGACTACGTAGTAGGAATGCTTGTTTTTGCTTCTGATGTAGATAAAACAGGAGCCAAGCTTTTGACGGTCTGTGAATTAGGATATGCTAAACGCTCGGACTTTGCAGATTACCGCACCACTTCAAGAGGTGGAAAAGGGATCATTAATGTGAAGGTGACCGATAAAAATGGATTAGTGGTGACGGTGTTGACGGTCAACGATGATGATCAAATCATGGCGGTGACCAAGAAGGGAATGGTGGTTCGTTCTTCGCCTTCTGAAATTCGTGAAACCGGCCGATCAGCGGTTGGGGTAAGACTCATTTCCATGGAAGCAGGAGATAAAGTTTCGTCTATAGCGCATGTAGTAGGTAAAGAAGAAGAGGAAGAATAATTTGCGCTTGACGGCACAAAAGCGCTGGATATAATAGGCAATTCTTATCTGATATTTATGACCCTATCGTCTAGCCTGGTCAGGACAAGAGCTTTTCAAGCTCTCGGCACGAGTTCAAATCTCGTTAGGGTCACCATTAACTTCTTCCCGACATCCTGTTGGGATTCATTGAGGAGATTAAAATGTTAACTATATACGGTTCAGATTTATCAAGCCCAGCGAATAAGGTTCGTTTTGTTGCCAACTACTTAGGAATTGCCCATGAATACCGTCAAATGAACTTGAGAGAAGGAGAACACAAGCAGGAATGGTTTCTGAATATTAATCCAATAGGCAAAATTCCTGCCATGAGCGATGGGGATTTTAATTTATTCGAAAGTGGAGCAATAACCAAATACCTTTCAGATAAAGCGAATTCAAATATCTATCCTAAGGATTTAAAACAAAGAGCCATCGTGGATCAATGGATTGATTTTTCAACGTTGCATATTTCGGTTAATATGTCCAAGGTAACCTTTAATCGTCTTTTTGCTCCTCGCATGGGGTTCTCTGCAAGTCAGGAATCAATTGCTGACGGGGAAAAGTTTTTGTCTCAGCAACTTCCTTGCATTGAAAAACAATTAACGCAGCATAAATATTTGGCAGGAGCTCAAATTACTTTATCTGATTTTTCTTTATTGGCTGCCTTAGATCCTGCTGAACTTTCAGGAATTGATTTAAATCAATATTCTAGAATTTCTGCTTGGCGTAAGATTTTGCAATCCCAAGATTTTTATACCAAATGCCATAAAGAATATGGTGAAAGCTTAAAACAAGCCGCAAGCACATGAAAATTGCGCTGATCCAGTTCAACGCTAGCGACGATAAAAAAAACAATATTCAAAGAGCTCTTCATTTTATCCAGGAAGCCGCCTCAAGGGGGGCGTCCTGGATTCTTTTTCCAGAAGTTTTTTCCTTTCGAGGGAATCTTTTAGACAAGGAAGTTTTAGCAACCATCCCAGAGCCCATTCCAGGGACGACCACTCAAGCATTTCAAGAGATAGCCAAAAAAAACAAGGTAGACATTTTATTAGGGTCTTTATTAGAGAAAATAGATAAAGATAAGCCATGCAATACATCGGTGGCTATTAATAAAAATGGACAAATTATTGCCAAATATCAAAAAATTCATTTATTCGATGCTGTTATTGATGGCAAGATAGTTAAAGAAGCAGATTTCTTATCTCAAGGAGACCGTGGAGAAATTGTTAATGTAGAAGAATTTAAAGTGGGATTAAGCATTTGTTATGACTTGAGATTTCCTAATATGTATCAAGAATACGCGCAATTGAGAGCGAATGTTTTAACAGTTCCGTCGTGTTTTACAAAAACGACAGGACAATTTCATTGGGAGAGTTTACTTAGAGCAAGGGCCATAGAGAATTTGTGTTATGTAATAGCTCCCAATCAAGTGGGTAAAGATTTTAGAGGAATTGAATCGTACGGACACAGCATGGCGATTTCTCCTTGGGGAGAAATTCTAGCTTGTGGGTCGCAAGATGAGGAAGAGATTGTTTATGCAGAGATAGATATTAAAGAAGTTCAAAAAGCTCGAGCAGCATTGCCGGGCGTCATTTAAGTAAGGGCGGCCCCCTTACTTAGGGCAGGCACAGGGGCCTGCCCGCACAATAAAGGAAAAATAATATGGTGTCTAAAAAAATTAAAGTTGCCGTTACTGGAGCAGCCGGACAAATTGGGTATGCTTTGCTTTTTCGAATTGCTACTGGAGAAATGTTTGGTAAAGACGTGGAAATTGACCTAAGTCTTTTGGAATTAGAAAAGGCCTTACCTGCTTTAGGTGGGGTTGTAATGGAGCTTGATGACTGCGCTTTTCCTTTGTTAAAGAAAGTGACAGTAAGCTCGGACCCTAACGTGGCGTTTAAAGATATTGATTGGGCTTTGCTGGTGGGGAGTGTTCCTCGTAAAGAAGGGATGGAGCGAGCGGATCTTTTAAAAATCAATGGAGGAGTTTTTATTGAACAAGGGAAATCTCTCTCTAATAATGCTAAGCCAACTGCCAAGGTTTTAGTTGTTGGAAACCCTTGCAACACAAATGCGTATATTGCTAAAAGTGTTTGTAAAAATATTCCTGCTAAAAATTTCTTTGCTATGACTATGCTGGATCAAAATCGAGCCATCACTCAATTGGCACAAAAGGCAGGAGCGGCTAGCGTTGATGTTAAGAAAATGGCTATTTGGGGGAATCATTCGACTACCCAGTATCCTGATTTTTATAATACGTTTATTAAGGGAGAATCCGCTGTGATTGCAATTAAAGATCAAAGTTGGCTGCAGACTACCTTTATTGAAACGGTGCAAAAAAGAGGAGCAGCGGTTATTAAGGCCAGAGGCCTTTCCTCAGCGGCCTCAGCGGCTAATGCGATTGTTGATACCGTGCGAGAGATTGTTTCTCCTACAGCTGCAGGCGAATGTTTTTCAGCAGCTGTTTCTTCCGATGGAAGTTACGGGGTTCCAGAAGGAATTATATTTGGATTTCCGTTACAAAGTGACGGTAATAATTGGAAAATTGTCCAGGGTTTGCAGCACAATGAATTTGCCGTAGGAAAAATTAAAATAACCTTGGATGAACTCCTTAGCGAACGAGAAGCAGTTAAAGGGTTGTTGTAAAATTTCTTGAATCGCTGTTGCATAGCAAATACTATAAAGTTATACTTGAGATATCAATTTTATTTAGGAGGGTATATGGGTGTTTTTAGAAATAGAATTTTTTTGATGAGTTTAGCAGGAATGGTTGTTTTTTCACTCACAGGATGTGATCTTTTTTCTCCCTCTAAGAAGGACGCAAAGAAAGTAACTGCAGAACAGGTAGTAGCTCCTCCCCTAGCTATCGTTAATGAAGAGGGCCCACTATCAACAGATACAGTTGCTCGCGTGGGCAGCTGGAAATTATCAACTAATGAATTCAATGAAAGACTTAAACTACTTAAACAAGGATTGCCTGATTTTAATGAAAAAGATCCTCAAACAAAGGCAACCGTATTGAATGAACTTATTCGTCAACAGCTTCTAGTTAAAGATGCGGAAGATTCAGAAATAGGCAGCAAAAAAGACATTAAGGATGCGGTGGAAGATTTTCGTCGCACATTGTTAGTTCAGGAGTTGGCTAATCGCATTACTAAAGATATTGCGGCAACCTCAGAAGAAGCCCAGGAATACTATAATAAAAATAAGGAGCTTTTCTTAAAGTGGAAAGTTCGTCAAATTGTCGTGGCTGATGAAGCTGCAGCTAAAGCCCTGCTTGTGCAAATTTTACAAGGCGGAGATTTTGCGGTACTTGCTAAAGAACAATCAAAAGATAAAACAGCCTCTGAGGGAGGATTGATTGCTGATGTTGCAGCCGCTCCAGCAGAGACTCAAAAGGTAGTTGCTCCTTTAGATACAGGGGGAACAAGTTCTGTGTTTAAAGGTCCAGGAGGGTTTACCATTGTCCATGTGGATGAGAAAAAGCTTGAAGATTTTTCTATTGTGAAAAAGGATTTGGTTTCAGGATTGACCTTGCGTAAACAGCAGACAGCTATTTTAGAACATATCGATAGATTAGCCAAAAAAACAAAGGTTGATGTTAACAATGACCTTTTAGGAATCAGCGATAAGAAATAGCCTTAAACTTAGGCGGGAGTAAAAATAGAATGCCTCTTCTAGAAAATAAAAAACAACTTTTCTTGATAGCGTTTGCTGTGGTTGCTGGCATTTTGGCAGCTGTTTTAATAGGCAGCTGGAAAACGCAGGAAATCAACGCAAAAACTCAAGAACTTAAAGAGCAATATGATCAACAACAAAAGCAGGTTGTTGCTGAAATTATGCAAAGGAATGATCAGCAGGCGGCTCAACTGCAACAACAGATTATCCGTGTTCAACAGGAACAGCAACTGGCTCTTAGGCAAGCAACTGATGCGATGAAGGCTCAACAGCAGGCGGCCGCTCAAGCTGCTCAGCAAGCCCTCCAGGTTACCAAGGCGAAAAGAAGTGCATCTTTTTTAACAGCTAAAACTCCTCCGGGGAAGCGCGCTGTGACAGTGATGATTGAATCCCTTAATGCAGTGGGGGGGCTTTTAAATGCAGGCGATTTTGTGGATGTGATTGCGCATTTAGACATCCCTGAAGGTACAGATAAGAAAAAGACAATTACGGCCATGGTTTTTCAAGACTTACAAGTTTTAGCAATCAATACGAATTTGGACGATCCAGGAGCATATGATGATCAACAAAGATCCCTGTCTCTTAAAATAACTTTTGCTGTTGATCCTCAAGAGGCGGGGCTACTAGCCTTTGCTGATAAAAACGGCAAGTTAGAATTAGCTCTGAGAGCTCCTAACGAGAATGACAAAAAAGCGGTTAAGGCCTCGACCTGGAAAACATTGGCCGACTATGTTATAGAAAATCAAGGGGAAGCTTTTGATGTTCCAGATGAAGCAGGAAAGTCAAAGGACATACCGGACAAGCCCTACATTCAGATTTTTCGTGGAGGCAAGGAACTTTGAAAAATAATTTCTTTAAAAGTTTAAGGGTTGTGGTAGCTACGACTTTTTTAATGGTTAATTCTTCGTTGTATTTAGCTTTTGCACAAGAGAAAGAAGTTTTGAACAATGCTGAATCTTCTACTCAAGAAGAGCAAAAATCACAAGAGATTCTCAATCTTTTGACGGGGGAGGTCCAATCGGTTGAAACAAATAATTTAAATCGTGTGGCAGTGGCTAATCCAGAAATTGTTGATATTTCCGATGCCAAGCCAGAGAGAGTTTTTATAGCAGGCAAAAAACCTGGACAAACAGAACTTTTTATTTGGGATGAGGATGGGAAAAAAGATTTTTTGGTTCGAGTAGCCAGTGAGAATTTAGTAACAGTAAAAGCTCGCCTTAAGGAAGTCTTTGATAAAGCACAGGTTAAAGATGTTTCTATGGAAGAAAATCAATATGAAGGAAAGTTGGTCTTATATGGGACTCTCTCTAAAGTAGATAAGGAACTTTTGGACAAGATTGCAGATCCTTATGCGGATAAAATAATCAATCTAGTTAAAGCACAAGAAAATGAAGATTTAATCCAAATCGATGCTCAAATTTTAGAAATTAGTTCTACTTTTGTTAAGACTCTAGGCATTAATTGGCAGACAGGAAAGCAAACAAAGGATGCAACGACGGGACAATATACAACAACAGGAGCCTCGTCATTCACTCCTACATATTTGGAACTTCAACCTCAGTCTGACGGTTCCATTGGGGATTATTTTAAAATCGGAAATTTCTATCGTAGTCAAGAATCAGCACTGGTTGCAAGAATTGGTGCTTTATTATCGGAAGGGAAAGGCAGGGTTCTTTCTAAGCCTCGCCTCGTTGTTAAAAACGGCAAGCAAGCCAGTTTTTCAGTAGGGGGAGAAATTCCTATTAAGTCAACTACAACTACTGGAGCCACCGCACAAGAGAGTGTTACGTTTAAATCCTATGGCGTAAGTATGGTTGTTACTCCTGAAATAAAAGAGGGCAAGATTGATATTTCTTTAGCTGTTAGAATTAGCGATGTAGATCCAGCCACGAAAATTGGAGAAGCATCGGAAATTGCTTTTATTTCGCGTGAGGCGCAGACCCAATTGTTCTTAGAGGACAATCAAACCATTGTCTTAGCAGGTTTTATTAAGCACAGTGATGGAAATACTGTAAAAAGATTGCCGTTTTTGAGTGACATACCTGTTATTGGGGCTTTGTTTAGAACCAGAGACACTCCTCGCAACGATACAGAGATGGTAATTATTTTGACTCCAAGGATATTGAAATCCAAGAGGATGTCGATGGAAGAAGTGGTTCTGCCTTCTAAGAGAATGAATGAGTTAGAAAGAGATGTAGAAAGCAATTTCGATAAAGAATCGACGAAGCCTCCCGTTAAGAAAGAAGATAAGAAGGCGGTCGTTCAAGCTAAGACAGCTGAAAAAGCTAAAGGAGCAGAAGTTCCTGCTAAGAAAATAGATCCAAAGATTGTTAGCTATATGCGTTTGGTACAGCAAAAGATCGCCAGTGTTATTCAATATCCCTATGCAGCTACAGAGAAGAATTGGCAAGGCACGGTTAAGGTCAGAATGCGTATTATAAAAGATGGAACCTTGGTCGAGGCGGACATTTTGCAATCTTCAGGGCATGATATTCTTGATTCAGACGCGCTTAACACAGTAAGGACTTTATCTCCTTATGCTCCTTTTTCTGAGGGTATGATTCAAGAAGACATCGTCTTCACGACGCCGATTGTGTATAGTCCTAAAAAATCTTCCAAATAAATTGTTTAGAAATATGGGATTCCTTCCTAAAAGCTTTCGAGTAAGAAGTTTTCTAATAGTCCTTATCGTTATTTTTTCTGCGAATGTTCAAGCAGAGCCTTCCCGAGAGCAAATCATTGAACACGACATGGACTTGGCAATGAATCAAGGGGAATCTTCTAGCCAGATTCAACCGGAAATGGTGCAACTAGCAGAAGAAAATCCGGTGAAGACTGTTTCTAAGAAAGAAGTTCTTGTTACAAGAAGACACACGTTTGATATTGGGACAGAGGTTTACCATAATAGATACACGGAACGCGATGTTGGTGTTTTTATCACCGGGGCTATGACGGGATATTATGGCAGATATATGTATCGACCAGCCTATGGAAATTTTTTAAATAACAGTATTATTAATGTTTATCGTTTAGAAGGACGATTTTCTCAAGGGAAGGTAGATTATAAAGGATCAGCTCCAGACAGAAGGACGGATAAAACGTATGAAATAAGGGGAATAGTCGGCAAAGAGTATATATTATCTGATCAGTCAAGAGTAACTCCTTATTTTGGTTTTGGATATCGTTATCTACTTGATCCAAGCAATGGACATTCTTCGACTAATGACGGGATAAATTTCTTTGCTGGCTATGATCGTAAATCTCATTATTTTTATATACCAATAGGAGCTACTGTTGATATTCCAGCGGCAGATAATACAGAAATAAGTCTTAATGTGGAGTATGATTATTTTCTTCAAGGGACTCAAAAAAGTTATTTGAGCGATATTGATCAATTTAACTCTAGCCCTAGTTTTGATGTTAGCGATCATCAAGACAAAGGGTTTGGTATTCGCGGCTCAATACGATTGTTAAAACATTTTGACCCTATCGATATTTATATGGAACCATTTATTCGTTTTTGGAATATTGAAGATTCCAAGGTTGATCAAACAGTGATCTTAGGAAATTCAGAGCTGGGATTAGAACCGCACAATACAACTACTGAAATTGGTTCCAAATTTGGGATGCAGTTTTAATGACAAAATAAAAAACCGTGTTACAATAATTAGTGACAGGCACTATTTAAATCGATGTTAAATAAATAGTGCCTGTCACTAATTATATAAAAGGAAACAAATGGCGTGTAAAGTAATAACTGTTTTTAGTAATAAGGGAGGGGTTGGAAAAACCTTCGTCGCTGTTAATCTAGCTGCTGCCCTGACGGCTAAAAACAAGAGAACTCTTCTTTTTGATCTGGATCTTCAAGCGGGTCAAAATGCAGCGCGAATGGTTAGTTTGACTCCCGCCTTTTCTTTAGTGGATATTTTGGGAGCTATGAAGACGGATGAAAACAATGAAGTTGTAAAAAGATTTGTGACAGTTCATAAGAGCGGGCTAGAGTTTCTTCCTGTTGTAGGAAATTTGAGACAAGTGGGGCATTTAACAGCAGACAATATCAGATTGTTTTTTAAAAAAGCAGTAACCTTGTATGATTATATTGTTGTCGATGCGGATAAAACATTTAGTGAAACACTGATTAGTGCCCTCGATAATTCCAATTTAATTCTTCTTGTGACCACGCCGGATATTTTAGCTGTTTATCAAGCTAAAAACAGTCTAGAGATTTTGCAAAGTTTGCATTTTCCTTCAAAGATGACAAAAACCATTGTGAACAGAGCTGAAAGCCGGGGAAGTGTTGCCTGGCAGGAGGTTCAAACGGCACTAGGAGGAGACATATTTTCATTGATTCCCTCCGATGGTAACAATGTGGGGATGGCTTTGAATCAAGGGGTTCCCTGCGTAACGATCAGTCCTAGAACCAAGGTTTCTGAAGCTTTTTTTGAGATGGTGGATAAATTGCAAGTGGAAGGAATATATGTTCCTTCTTCGGATGTTGTTAAGGTAAGAGCTGTTGAAGGATCGGCAAAGAGCAATGAGTTTTGGGAAAAGTTTGGAATTAATTTAGGATCGTCACCCGTGGAGGCGACGTATAAAAAGGAAGAAGATGTTATTGTTCAGTTAAAAAGAGCCATTCATTTAAAGCTTGTTGAGAGAATGAATATTAAAAAAATATCGACGGAAGTTCTTATGGATAAGCAGCAGGCGGTTAATATTCGCAAAGCTGCTGAAAAAGTGGTTACGGAGCTTTTAGCTGAGGCGTCGGGATCGATGCTTTCTTCTCATGAAGAAAGAGGGCGAATTATCAGAGAAATTGTTAACGAAGCGGTAGGGTTGGGGCCTTTGGAAGATTTTTTAGCGGATGGGGACATTACAGACATTATGGTTAATAATAAGGATGATATTTTTGTTGAAAAAAATGGAAAACTTCTTTTAACGAATAAACATTTTGTTACCAACGAGCAAGTTCGAGCGATTATTGATCGTATTATTGCTCCTCTAGGGCGTCGTATCGATGAATCAACACCGATGGTGGATGCAAGACTTCCAGATGGTTCTCGTATCAATGCGATTCTTCCTCCTTTGTCTTTAGGCGGGCCCATGATAACGATTCGTAAGTTTGCACAAGATCGCTACACGATTGAAGATTTGATGACTAAGTTTGGAAGCCTTTCAGCAGCGATGGCCGAGTTTTTAAATGCCTGTGTTATTGGCCGTAAGAATATGATCGTCTCTGGAGGTACGGGGGCTGGAAAAACAACTCTTCTTAACATTATTTCTCAATTTATTCCGGATAATGAACGCATTATTACGATTGAAGATGCCGCGGAATTACGTCTGGTTAAAACACATTGGGCCAGATTAGAAACAAGGCCTCCGAATATTGAAGGCAAGGGAAGGGTGTCGATTAGAGACCTTTTCATAAATACGTTACGTATGAGACCAGATCGTATTATTATTGGGGAGTGTCGTGGACCGGAAGTTTTAGATATGCTTCAGGCGATGAACACGGGACATGACGGTTCTTTAACGACCTTGCATGCAAATACTCCAAGGGATGTATTATCTCGATTATCTTCAATGGTTCTTTTATCAGGAATCGAGCTTCCGGTTCGTGCGATTTATGAAATGACGGCTTCTGCGATTCATGTTATTGTGCAGATTAATCGTTTTTCGGATGGTTCTCGTAAAATCACAGCCATTTCAGAAATGACGGGCAAATTAATAGAAGGTATTCCAGAAATTAAGGATATTTTCAATTTTAAGAATGCTGGAGTTGATGCAGAAGGAAAAGTCACGGGAGAGTATCTTCCAACAGGGTATGTTCCCATTTGTTATGAAGATATTATTACCAGAGGCGTTTCTTTAAGCAAAAATATTTTTAATTCAAAATAGTTTTGATTCACACGCATGCCTATTATCAATCTTACTCAAAGAACCTCCTTGGCAAATTCACTCGAAATGGCGGACAATCCTTTAAAGAGAATGAAGGGATTGTTGGGAAGAGAGTCGCTAAATAAAAATGAAGCTTTGGTTATCTGGCAATGTCAAAGCATCCACATGCTTTTTATGAAGTTTGCGATTGATGTTGTTTTTGTGGATGCCAACAATAAGGTTGTTGGGATTGTTTCAAAAATTAAACCCTTTAGATTCTCTCCTGTTTTTTGGAAGTCTGCTTGCGCCATTGAATTGCCTGCTGGTACAATTGAAGAAACCAAGACACAGGTGGGAGATCAACTGACAATCTCGTAAAGCTCTTTCACGAGTTTCTTTTTTAAGGAAATCCCTCGTCCTCTAGAATCATCACAAAGGACTCGGGATAAACCTGCCTGCCGGCAGGCAGGTTCGCACAGGACAAGTTGACGTCGTCCCATAAAGCAGGACTCCGTAACTTGTGTGCTCATTTATGGGTGTCGTCTACAAATTAATTCCAGAAGTTTCCTCCTTCATCATTGAGCAAAAGCAAAATGATCCTAAAATTACTTGTCAAAATTTAGCTGGTCAGGTTTTTTTAAGATTTGGTCACCAGGTTTCCAAATCTTCAGTGCACGAGCTTCTTAAAAAGAGCCATGTCATTACTCCGCGTGAGCGCAAAATAAAAGAGAAGTTCAAAATTCCTCTCGAAAAAAAATTTGAAATTTCAAAAGCACTAGCTCCGTTTAAAATTATTTTACCTCCAGCCGTTGTTGTTAAAGAACCTGAAGCACAGATTCAAAAAAGAAAAAATGTCTCCAATGCCGGAGAAATTTTTTTAAAAGCAGCTTTATGGGACTTATCGTTTAAGCCCATTTTGGGGATTGATGATTGCCTACAAATAAAGATAGCAGCAGAGAACAATGTTAATTCAGAATGGGAGTATCTTACACAACAGGTTTATGCGATTAAGATAGAAACAGAAGAAAATGTTTTTTATGTAGATCCCCGTTTTCAAGGCCTCTATTCACAAAATCCTAATGAAGAATCCTTGACTGCCCCCATTGAAAGAGCCTCTTGCGAAGTAGCGGACTATATTCTTAATAATACGAGCCCTTTAATCATTCGAGAAAAAAATAACAATTGTTCCAAGGCCATACTAGAGAGCTTTGTGGCTGCTTTCGAAAACGTCCCTCACAAGAGAATAAATAAAATCTCATTGATAGGACCAAAGGATCGAGTTTTTTTTGAGTTTACGGCTCTCCTTTCTCACAAGAGAGAGTTTATTTTGAGGGTTAAAGAAGATGAAAAACTCTTAACTAACATAGAATCAATAGGTTATGAAGAAATAGCTAAAAAATATCTGAACAGACATCCTCTTTTGACGTATCCGTTCTCTCTACCTGTTAAAGTTAGTTATAAAGAAGGGGCGGATCAAGCGCAGAGACTGAAAGATCACCTTAGAGGACGCGCCCAGATGTTCTTCCCTGATAGAATTTCAGAAGAATCGCTGGATAGGATCATTTCTCTTTCAGGGGAAGAAGCTCTTAATGATCAATATCGAGAGATCTATCTGAACCTTCCAGGTAATTTTGAAGAGATTAAAGTATTAAGGGCGGCGGCTCAAAATATCAACAATTTAGCTATAAAAGATTACAGGGCAAAAGAAATACGTGTTTTCATAAATTAGTAGCGACGATAGAAAGGGCTTTCTTGAAATAGGAGCAGGAGGTTGACAGTCTCTCTATAATATGGCATACTTTCACTATGATGTTAATTCCTGTCATCCTCGAATGTTTTAATCGGGGATCCATAGGTAGCAAATTCTGGATTCCCGTTTTCACGGGAATGACATATAAGAACATTGTTTTTCCGTCCCTAAAGGGGACTTAACATAAATCGAGGCCTGGGATCCGAGTGTCTTTAAAGGGAGGCTTTAAAGGTTCAGGCCAAAACGCTTTTACGAAACCAATATAGGGGCACACAATGATTAGCCAAAAAGACTCAAAAGGACAAAACCTAATCGAATATGCGATCGTTGTGGCTTTAGTGACGGCAGCTCTTTCCGCCATGAGCACCTATGCGTTTCGTTCCGTGCAATCTACCCAAAAAGCGATTGAATCGGCAGCTAATAATTAATAAACTTAAATAGGAGATTCAGCTATGTTTAGAAATAGAAAATACAAAACGCCTCGCAATAAATCAGGGCAGAGTACCGTGGAATATATCTTGATTGTAACCGCGGTGGTGGCAACGATTATCATCATCTCAGTTTCTTTTAAAACAAAATTAACGGAATCACTTAATAATCAGGCTGATGAAATTGCAACTAAAGCAGCGGATTTATCAACGACACATGATCAGACTTTCAATACGATTGCTTCTCAAGAATCGTTGAATGCATTAAAGATGGATGTTTTTAAACCATAGTAAATGTATAACAAACAACAATAAATTCCTTAAAGGGAGGAAATATGTTTAGACAGTTATTTAAAAATAAAAAAGCCCAAAATACAGCCGAGTATGCTTTACTCATTGCTCTGGTCATTGCGGGTGTTGTAGCTATGCAAACGTATGCTCAGAGGGCTATGCAAGCGCGTATACGTGACGCAGCTATGTATATGACAAACCAGACAAGTTCAATTGGGGTTACAAATCAGTATGAACCATACTATGTTAATAGTGCATTCAATGTTGATAGGGATAGTGAAAAGTATAAGAAGTTAGCAGAAGGTACTTCTTCTTATGACGATTTGACTAATCGTACACGTAATGGTTACGACATTACTGGGTATGATGCTGCGAGCCAACAAAATGGAGTTTAGTCTAAAAATAAGACCATTCTTAAATGGGCTGGTCAATAATAAATTCTTTAAGGAGGAAATTGTATGAGTAACTATTTCAATAAGAAAAAGAGCCTGCCTGCCGGCAGGCAGGGACAGAGCACCGTTGAATATGCAGTATTGATCATTGTGATCATTGCGGCATTAGCAGTGACTCAAAATTATATTAAACGCGGTATTCAAGGTAAATTGAAGGATTCTGCGGATCAAATTGGGGATCAGTATTCTCCAGGGAATACCAATGTGATCGTGGCAGAAAAAACAAGAAGTAGAACCAGGCAATTGTCTGGCATTGTTGAAGGTGGACAACAAGCACAAGGGATCTCTTCAACAATCATGAGAGAAGCAGAAATAACTAATTCCATCACGAAATCAGTGATTGTTAACGACGCTAAAGAAAGGTATGGTTTATAAGAAGCAGTAAGAAATTAAGAGTGATTCAAGTAAAGGGATTAGGGGGCGTATTTTACGCATCCCCTATCCCTTTACTCTTTCAATGCAAGTAAGACTGTTTTTATAAGGAAATACTATGAAAGAAAAAGGGCAAAGTACAATAGAGTATACCTTATTGATGACAGCGGTAGTGGCTGTGATCATAACTCTCACAACGGGCAGTAGTTCTCTTTTTCAAAAGAAGCTTACAAATACCGTTAATATGACTTTAAGCGGTATGGAAAAGGAAGCCCAAAAACTAACTAATTCAATGACTAATTAGTGAGGGTGGATAAGATGTTTAAATGGAGGAGACAATCTCGCTCTAGGCGGGATCAACGAGGTTCGACTTCTTTAGGAGAATATGCGCTGACTATTTTTTTAGTCGTTGGGGTAGTTGTTGTTATGACGACCTATGTGAGGAGATCTTTGGAAGGACGCATGCGTGATGCGAGGCATTATATGATCAATGCAGTGAGTAATGTTTGCTCTTCTGATGTTAATTGCATGAATGCAACTAATTTGGGTGGAAAGAATGCAATAGGGGAACAATACGAACCTTATTACATTTCAGTTGTGGGGAATCAGAATTTAGATAGTTTTAAACGAAAAGGTCTTTATGTTGCAAGTAGTGGTAAAGAAGAGTTTGATTCGTATAGCAACATAGAGACGCAAGGCAATAGCTATAGCGGGCAAGCTCCGCCAAGGGTTTCAGGTACAGCGGCGGATGGGGTTATGATGTAAAATGAGAAAAAAGATGATGGCTAAAGGACAAACGATATCAGAATATATTTTATTAGTAGGAATAGTGACGATGGCGATTATTTTCATGGGAACAGATTTAAAGCGTGGGCTGCAAAGCGTTGTTAAGGTAACGATCGATCAATTGGGTAATCAGGCTAATTCAGATCAGGACTTTTCGGATCATCAAGGGGGATTAACGGGGTCGCTAGCTGTTACATCTCAAAATCGTCAGAGAACGGTTAATTCACTAGGGAATGAAAAAACAAATTACCTTACAAATGACCAGATGGGTTCTGATTCAACAATTTTAACGAATGTTAGTTTTGAACCAAAAACGCTGTAATTAAAAAAGACGTTGAAGAGAAAAAGAAGCAGGAAACAAAGGAGTGGTATGATTAAAAAAGGGCAAGGTCTTCTGGAGTATTCAGTCCTGATGATTATTATCATTGCTGCTTTATTGGTTACTTCTAATTATGTGAAACGAGGCATTCAGGGAAGATGGAAAAGCACGGTGGATGATTTTGGAGATCAATATGATCCAAGAACAGTTAATGGCAAAATGACGTATGCCACCAATTCAACATCAAATTCAACAATCAGCACAGGATCAGACACAGGAGGAACGTGGACTCTTAGAGAAGACAGGTCCATTTCGAGCGAAAGCACGACAGGTAATACAGTAGTTAACTAAGAAAATGAGAAACAAAAAAATACAATTTAACAAAAATGGACAAGTCCAGCCGCGTCTGCAGGGTGGTCAGGCCATTATGGAAATTGCTATTTTTGGGGCCATTGTTATTTTCTTAATGGGAGTTCTTCTACGCACACATCTAAACACTACTCAAAATCAAGACCATCAAGTTAAAGCGATGAAGTTAGCTTTACAGCAAAGCAATAAAAACTCTTTAGGGATAGGTAAGGCCGCTAATAGTTCGCGAGATTCTGCAAGTGTTTTATTCATTGAGGACAGGCTTTCACCTGATTTTAATAAATTCAATACCATTGATAGAGGTCCCTTTATAGCTCAGGGTTCAGGAACGATGAGTAATCGTTTGGAATATCCAGTAGATTTTGTAACCTACGGCAACGAGCCCCTAGGAGAAGTGGGGTATAATTTACCGATTATGGATATTTTTATTAATGGACAGCACTTTCCTCTAACAACTGCTGCGTATGTGTTTAGAATTCTTTATCAAATTTCAGAATCATGTCCAAATGACACAACGGGGCTTACTTTAGAAAAAGGACCAGAACATTTTCGATGTTGGCGTCAGCAAGCAGAAACAGATGTCTCTGGAAATCACACATTTTATGGAATGACTGTTAATGGGACGGCTCAATACGATCCAGCAGCTTCTAATGCAACGTATGATTTATTACGCAATAATAATAGTAAGATTCCTGTTGGAGGGATAGGAAGATTTGACGATGATGTGCCAGGGTGTCCTGGAACAAGGCCAATATGTAATAGCTTTGCCTGGCAATGGAGAGGAATACTTGCAACTCCAGATGTTTTTAGTAAAGAAGTTCCAACGACTAATCCAGATAATGTTATTCTTGGTTTTGGATCAAAGGATTCACCTAGTTACCCAGTCGTAGATACTTCAGGAAGTCTGAAAGAACAGTCGCTGTACGCTGTTTCAGACATTGACCTTTCAGCAATTAAAGGGGATGCAATTCTCATGCCGTATCAAATCAATGGGAATCCGCATCTTTTATCGTTAACACAAACACTTATTAATGATGGACCTTCTCTCAAGAGTCTTCTGGCTCCTAATGGGTACAATTTTGCTAATAATATAAACCTGCCTAATCCAAATCCGTTAGGGATTACAACGAATCCTACAGGAACAATAACAGCGGTAGTTGTTTTGGACTCTCAATTAGGAGATCTTGACCAAAGTTATGATGCTAAATCTTCTACGGGTCCTCCTCCCGGCCTTATGAGGGAAGCTGAAATTTATAGTGAAGTTCGTCCAGGAACGTATTTACAAATCAAGGAAGGTAAATTATATAATCCAGAAACTCAGGCAGTTGTGAGAAGTGTGAGCAGTAAGGATCATACGGATTTGATTTCACGAAGTTTTCAATTGAGCAATAATACAGGGCGTTTTTGTATGATCGTTTCACAATCTACCGATGGTCCACGAACAGAGGGAAATGGCTACTATAGGCCGGCTCAATTGATCGATCAAGATGGGGAAGAAAATCCGGTTAAGGCTTGCTCAGATGGCTGTTGGGGAGAGAATACAAATAAAACTTGTTACAGTCCAAGCACTAGGATTCTGTATGTCCGCACATTAGTGGGAGAAAGAAATACGCGCAAATGGTTTACTAATGTAACAAAGGGATTGTAATGATGAAAAAAATAGGACAAGCCACGATAGAATTTACATTTGCCATGGTGATGATTGCCTTGTTGATTTTTGGTTTGATTAAAATTTTTCATTGGGCAGGGATGGATTATGCTCAAAAAGCGTATATGCAGGATACTTCAACTGTTTTTGATACAAGTCCAGGGAAGATGACTAATTTGGATCCTGAAAGCAGGAGGCAACGAGTGGTTGCCTATACTCATAATTATTAAAGGAAGAACAATGTTAAAGAGTCGTAAAGGACAAGCAGCCCTGATCATGATCATAATACTAGCCGTGGCATTTATTTTTTATGCCATTGAGATGAATTGGAGTAAGACGGCTAATTGGAAAATGACTACTTGGATGGCGGCAACCAGTTCGGCTTCTTCAGTAGCTTCAAATTTTGCGAGTTATGGTGAGAGGGTGATGTGGGAGAGCTTGATTTTACGATATGGAAGTAAGGTTAAATGGAACGGAGGGAATCTCCAGTATGTGCATAAATCATTGGGAGTATTCTTACTTGTTCTTGTTTGGATTGTTATGGTTATTATAATAATTGTTACATGGGGGGCGGGGACTCCATGGTGTATTGCCATGATTATTTTAGTAACGGCTATGATGCTGTATGCCGGCATTATGCAATATTGTGTCATTATGCCGGGGATGTTTGAGATGTGGAATAAGCTGTCTCAAAATTTGACTGTTTCTAATCGATTTCAAGAGGCAGGAATCATGTCAGGGCAGCAGTCATTATCAACAGACCCTGTCAATCTTCCAGATCGTTTTGATTGGGACGGTAATGGTCGATGGGGTTTTAAAGACAATGGATTTCCCAAAGATAAAACATCAAGGTATGGTTTGTATTATTCCGAGAGAATGAAGCTTTTGAAGCCTCCAGACACCTCTGCGTATGAGGCTTTTCGTAAGGCACTAGATAATCTTGTTAAAAAACCTTATAGCGTGGACCTCAACACGATAAGTGGATTAGGATTTGATTCTTATTGTACGAGTAGCGGAAAAGTTATTAATAATAGAGCGCCGCAATGCGACAGTCAGTGTACAGGAATTGAAGATCGACCTTCAAACGGGGGAAATGTTCAATATGTTCCTTCCCAATGTCTTAATGCTTGTCAGGGATCTACCTGTCCACCTGTTGTTGATAGCAGGCCTTTGATTTATGATCCATCCTTAGAACTTCCTCCTCCAGGAAATCCATTTATTCCTAATCCGCTTATTCCGGGAGATCAGGCTAACTCATTTCGTTCTCGATTAGGGCATGATGATGAGATTGGTAAAAGTTTGAATTATAATACCGCTAATGTTCCCATTACAGATTCTAACGAGCCAGGGTACAATCCTGATAATGCCAAGGGAATAGTTTTTCCTATGCTTAATCAAATGGCTAGTCTTTGGCAAGATAATGGTTTTGGAAAGGTCAATGGAGCAGATAATCCAGGACTTTCAACGTATGCAATGATGGTTGTAGGAGCAACAGCGAATACAGATAATGCCTTGCTTCAACCAACGGATCCTTTTTTAGCAAAAGAGGATGATTGTGCCATGGGTAAAGATTCTGCGTCAGGATTTTTTTGGAAAAAAGGAGCAGACAGATATTGTTCAGATACTCTAAGCGCTCAAGAAGAGACAGCTTTAATAACGGCTTACCCAGGAGTTTTCTCTACACAAGCACATCCTAAGCATTGGCCATATAATGAATGCGCCTACATGCTTAATGCTAATGGTCAATTTTTGAATTGTCCTAACGTATCGGGGAATCTATGGCCGCAAGATCGTTTGGATGGTTTTGTTTATAAATTGAGCGAGTTGATTTATCTTAATAAGTTTCTTCAATCTCTTGACGGAAATACCTTAATAACGTCTGCTTCTCAGTGGTATGGACAGGTGTCGAGTTTTATTGCTCCTCAATGTACTGCAGCAGCTTGCCTTAACTACAATAATGCCTGTTTGGATTCTTGCGATGGGGCGCAAGAATGCATTGATACCTGCAATAGTCCAGATTTAAAGTGCACAGGTTCTACAGGTGCTCCATTAGATACGTATTTAAAAAATCTTCCAGAATTAAATCTTCCACAGTCTTCTTATAATAATTTTGCTTCTGATGCCGCTGCATGTAATCCTTCTGGACAAGGATATATGGCTCAATGGGTCTATGATTTAGACAATTGGCAGCAAAAGCTAGATGCTTGGCAAAAGAAGTCTTTTGGCACATCTACAGATCTATGTTCAGGAACATTAGAAAATATTGTCAGCTGTCTTAACAATAATAAAATATATGTGGATGAGTTGACCGCCTGTAAGAAAGATTTTCCTGTTAGCTCTCCAGCGATAGGAACAACTGTTGACCTAAAAGCTTCCTGTGTGGATCTTATTCGTCTTGAACAGCATGACACGGTAGTTCCGTTTAGATTCTTTACAAGCTTTACGCGTAAAAATTATGACACGATGTATAACCCTGTGGTGACGATTCCAACAGTACCAGCAGTGATAGTAGCTCCGTATAGTATTGATGATAAAGAGTATGCTGTTTTAAAAGCATGGTTAGAAGATAACAGTCTTTTGAAGAGCACGGTTAGTCAAAGGTATGATCATTTAAACAAACTTAATACTAATGCAAAAGCAACGGTGATTTTATTTCAAGAAGGCAGAGATGATTTTAAGAAATTCCTAGAAGGACCAGCTGTTTTGTTAATGGCTGCTCAAGGAGAAGTAGACGAATCAATAAAAACCATTAAACGTTTGCCGGGTTTTGAGATTTATGGTTGGAAGGATGAGGGGAAAAACAGCTCTAGTGGTGTTAAGCAGGGGGGGATGTGGCATATTTCCCGAACGGAAGTAAAATCCCATACTGAACTGCCGTATATTAAGATTAAGTCAAAGACAGGTTTTTTTATTACGAAAACTTACTATACTTTTACGGATGGTAATCATGATGTTTTAACAAGAGCGACCCGTTGGGATGAAAATACAACTGGGGGACAAGCCAGTTTTGCTAATAAAATCCCTATTTGGCGATTTATTTATGGTAATCCAGCTCCGCTTCAGTATAGCAATATTACTGGGGAGGGCATAAGCCCTGACGATGTAACGGATATAGCAGCAGCGATAACGGAGGCTAAGGGTGATGAGGGAAGAGCAATTGAAGACAATTGCATAGGAACACCTATTCTTAGTCCTTGGGGCAAGGGGATAGGGTTAACTAAGGACACCAGAACAAACCTAAAGGCTAATGGCCTATTAAGCACAACGAGTGATGAAGCTAAAAGCTACCAAGGGGCTTTTATGATTAACATTGATCCAAGAATGAAAATCCCAGATCCTCAACAATATTACGGGGATTGCTCGAGCTTAAGTCCGACATCGTATAAAGATAACTCTCTGGATAGTTGTAAGACAAGGAGCGACTTTTTTACAGTTTGCTGTACGTCTCTTACAGGGACAAGATGGAATTATGGACAAGATTATTGTTTGAAAACTAATAAGTCTAGATGCGAGAAAAATATTCAGAATCAGCAGTTATATAAAGAGAAAGAAAACTTGCTTAAGTGTTTTGTTGTGGCAGATTATTTGTTAAATACAGGGGTGCAATCTATAGCTAGCGCTCATTATGGAGTTCCTGATAAGGGAAAGATTGATCCAACTATCACGGAGTGGCATGAGCAGGTGAGTTTTTCTAGTCCCAGGTTGGCGCGACATGGAAAAAGAGCGGATGGTGTAACCAAGTTAAGTGTAGGTTCTTTTGATAAAGTACATACGCTTTTGGATACGGATATTTACTAATGGAAAAAGGTATGATCACAAAGATTAAGAAGATAGATGGAGCGAGCACTATTGAATATATTGTCTTAATAGTGATTGTTTTAGCGGGCCTCTATGCGATGAAGGATACTATCAGTAGAGGTATTTTTGCCAAGTTTAAACAATCGGGGGATTCTTTTGGATTTGGCCGTCAATATGATGCTAAGAGGACAACTGTGTGCAAGCAAGACACGTTAAGATATACAGAGGAGGGAGTTGCAATTTTAGGGAACTTTTATGATGAGGATTGTTATCAAGCACGTGTCCATCGTCTCCTTAATGAAGGAGGATGTCCTCAGTGCAACCCAGGAGAAACAGCCTGTTTTGCCTGCGAAGATGCAATTAAAAAAACTTGTGGAAACGAGTATTGTAATCATTAAAAATAAAGGATAAGATACAATCATCTATGATTACGCTTATCCTTTTTCTTATTCTTAGCTCGGTAACGATTTTAATTTATATTTTCCTACCTGTTATATCTAAAAAAGCAGTAGAAGTTAATAAGCAGCAGGCACAGAAAAATATCACCAGGGCGGAACTTTATCTGCAGGACAAAGAAGCTCAGAATGTTTATCGGATAACTGTTTTAGCTCCCATTATTTTAGCAACCGCTGGATTTTTTCTTTTACCTGAATCTTTTCGTTTAGCAGGGGTTTTAGGGGGGCTTTTTATAGGCGTTGTTTTTCCTCGAATGTATGTAAATAATATTGTTAAGAAGAAGAAGTCGAAATTTGATGAGCAATTGGTTAACGGGATTATGATCATGTCCAGCTCTTTTAGGGGAGGACTTTCCTTGGTTCAAGCTATGGAAAGTGTAGTTGATGAGATGCCGGATCCTATCAAGAGAGAATTTGGGATTGTCTTAGGTGAAAATAAAATGGGGGTCACGCTCGATGAAGGGTTAAATAGACTTTATAAGCGAATGCCTTCGATCGCTTTGCAGCAAATTATTACATCGATTCTCTTAGCCAGAGAAACGGGAGGAAATCTGCCAGCTATTTTTTCACGCATTGTTTCGACGATTCGCGAGCGAAGAAAGATTGAACAAAACATGAAAACATTAACGATTCAAGGGAAGATTCAAGCGGTCGTGATGACTCTTTTACCGATCTTTTTCGTGATTGGCGTTTCTGCGAGCAATCCTAAGTTTTTTGAGGTTATGTTAAAGATTCCCCAGGGGAGACAGATGTTAATGTTTGCAGGGGGACTATGGGTTTGCGGGACATTATTAATTTTGAAAATAAGTAAATTAAAGGATTTCTAAAACATGTTAACGCTAGGAATACTTTTTATTTTTACTTCCGTTTTTGTGCTATTTCTAGCTTTTTTCCCTCTAGAGAGTAGACCTAAGCTTAAGTTAGACATGAACACTATAGGAGGAGATCCCTTATCTCTTAAGAAAAACATAGAAAAGAAAACAGTAGCTCAAATCTTAACAGACCCTCTTCGTAAAATTGCTTTAATCAATGCTCCTCTTTCCTTAGTTTTAGCAAAAAACTACTCTAAAAATCTTTCTTTAAGTCAAATTAGGATTACTGTTGAAGAATTTATTTTTATTAAAGAGGCTTTGAGTGTTGCCTTAATGGCAATGACGTATCATTTTTTTCCGGACCCCTCAACGCTCATCACTCTTTTTGTGATTAGTTTTGCTTTGGGGTGGATGCTTCCAGATTTCTGGCTTAAAGGACGCGTTAAAAAGATCAAAGATAGTCTTATTAAGGAGTTGCCGGATGCGGTTGATTTGTTGGGGCTTTGCGTGAATGCAGGGTTGGATTTTATGATGGCGATCAAATATATTATTGAAAAATCACATCCGACGATTGTCATCGAGGAATTAAAGATTATGATGCAGGAGATCAGTGTTGGAAAAACTCGTCGAGATGCGCTGCGCGACCTGGCTCATAAGTATGAGTTGGCGGATCTCTACACCTTTTCAAGAACCTTGATCCAGGCGGATCGTATGGGAACTTCGGTTGCAGAGGCGCTTAATATTCTCTCTGAAGATATGCGTGAAGCTCGTTTTCGACGCGGCGAAGCCATGGCTCTTAAGGCTCCTCTTAAAATGCTCATTCCTCTTTTGCTTTTTATTTTCCCGGTTGTAGCTATTTTGGTGGCAGGACCTGTATTTTTAGACTTCTTCAACAACAATCCGCTTCAAAAATTAGGAAAGTAGGAACATTCATTATTCTAAGGGCTAATTATGGCTAAAGTCGTTTTTGCTCAAAGGGTGGTGTATTCCTATTTTGGCGTCATGATGATTTCGGCTGTTTTAAAGAAATATGGACATTCAACCGAACTGGTCATGGAATCAGATGCTGCTAAAGTTCAAGATGAAATCAAGAGAATTAATCCAGATATGGTGATGTTTTCAACTGTTACCGCCACTGGGGATTTTGAGTGGGCTCTAGATATTGCTAAAGAGTTAAAAAAAATAAAATCATCGATAGTTATGGTATTTGGAAGCACTCACCCGACGCTTTTTCCTGAAGAGACGATGAGCCATGAGGCTGTAGATGTGGCCTGCCGCGGTGAGGGGGAGTTGGCCGTTTTGGAACTCTGCAACAGATTTGACAGGAAAGAAGACTATGCGGATATCCCAAGCCTTTGGGTGAGAACACCAAGGGGGTTGTTTAAGAATTCTCACGGGGTTCTCGTTGAAGACCTCGATCAATTTCCTTTTCCAGACAGAAGCCTTTACGACAAGTACGGGTATTTTTCTCACCTTGATTCGATTGATGTTTTAGCAGGTCGGGGATGTATTTTTGATTGCAGCTATTGCATGAACACGACTACCAAAGAGATGATGCGTGGCCAAGGAAAATTTGTACGCAAACACTCGGTTGATTATATGATGAGGCAGATAAAACAAATCAAAGAGATCTATAATCCTAAATCACTGACCTTTGTTGACGAGCTTTTTACAACAAACAAAAAGTGGGTTCAAGAATTCTGTGAGAAATATCCAGTTAAAATAGGTCTTCCTTTTATCTGCTCGGTTACGGCAGAAACGGTGGACGAAGAGATATCTTCTTGGTTATCAAAGGCTGGAGTTTTTAGAGTGTGTCTTGGCTTAGAATCCGGCAACGAAGAGATACGTAACAAGCTTCTTAATAAACGTTTTTCCAATCAAGAATTCATTGAGGCTGCCAAGCTTCTTCACAAACATAAAATTAAATTTTTAACTTCAAACATGATTGGATTGCCGGGTGAAAGCGTTGATAATGCTTTTGAAACGGTCGAGCTTAATCAACAAGTTAAAACAGATTTTCTTTATTTCTCAGTGTTTCAGCCTTATCCGCAGCTTCCTATTACTAAACAGCTTCAAAAAGAAGGAAGGTTGGCAGATTTAAAACCAGCGGATTACAACACCACATTTTTTCAAGGATCTTTGATTAAACAGGATAATATTAATGAGCTTGTTAATATGCATAAGTTTTTCTTTATTGCGGTTAAGTTTCCCTGGACCAAGTTTCTAATTAAGAGGCTTATTAAATTCCCTTCTAACTGGTTCTTTGAACAGATTTTTATTCTGAGTTTTGGATGGATGCAGCTGGTTTGTTTTAGACGTAACCCTATTCAATTGCTCGCCATGGCACTGGGGAATATCAAAATTTTTTATGGGAAAAAGAAAAATTCTCTGATCGAGGCCTATGGCTAAAGTGGTATTTTGTCAACGGGTAGTCTTTTCTTATTTTGGAGTGATGACGATGTCCGCGGTTTTAAAGAGAGACGGCCATCAAACGGATCTTATTATGGAAGCGGATCCGTCTAAAGTCATTCAAGAAGCTGTGGCACTCAACCCAGACATGATGATGTTTTCAACAGTTACAGCAACGGGTGATTTTGAATGGGCACTTGATATTGCCAGGGAACTTAAAAAACAAAAACCTTCGATGCTAATGGTTTTTGGAAGCACCCATCCCACTCTTTTTCCTGAAGAGACTATGAGCAATCTCGCCGTTGATATTGCTTGCCGTGGAGAAGGAGAGCTAGCCGTGCTTGAGCTATGCCAGAAATTTGATAGAAAAGAAGATTATTCACGGATTTCTAATCTATGCGTTAGGACTGCCCAAGGAGTTATTCAGAATCCTATGGGTAATTTAGTTGAAGACCTAGATCAATTCCCTTATCCAGATAGAGAGCTGTATCAGAAATACGGGTATTTTAACAATCTTCATTCCATTGATGTGTTGGCAGGACGAGGGTGTAATTTTAATTGTAGTTACTGTATGAACACAACTACCAAAGAGATGATGCGTGGCCAAGGAAAATTTGTACGCAAACATAGCGTAGATTACATGATGACCCAGTTTAAAGAGATTATTAAGAAATACAATGTAAAATCACTCACTTTTCAAGATGAGCTTTTCACGGCTAATAAACGATGGGTGAAGGATTTTTGTGAGAGATATGGTAAAGAAATTCAATTACCGTTCACCTGTAGCGCAACAGCAGATACGATTGATGATGATATTGCCCTCTGGCTCAAGGAGGCTGGGGTATTTAGAGTTTGTTTTGGTCTTGAAACAGGAAATGAAGATTTGCGTAATAATTTATTGAATAAACATTTTACGAATGCTCAGGTTATAGAGTCCGCTAGTATTCTTCACAAACATGGCATTAAGTTCTTAACTTTGAATATGATTGGCTTGCCAGGGGAGACAGTGGAGCAAGCTTTTGAAACAATGGATTTAAATCGGATTATTCAGGCAGACTTCTTATATTTTTCAATTTTTCAACCGTATCCAAAGTTGCCAATTACCAAACAGCTTGAGCGGGAAGGTCGTATCGATGAGCTTAAACCAGCGGATTATAGTACAACTTTTTTTAAAGATTCTTTGATCAAACAGGACAATATCGATGAACTTGTTAATTTACATAAATTTTTCTTTCCTGTTATCAAATGGCCATGGACAAAAAAAATAGTACGACAGTTGATTAAGTTGCCACCGAACTGGTTCTTTGAGCAGGTTTTTATTATTTCTTTTGGGTGGACGCAGCTTACGTGTTACAAACGAAGCTTTTTGCAATTGTTAATCATGGGGGTGGGCAATGTTAAGATTTTTTATGAGAAAAAACAAAAAGATAGACTGCTCCCAAGGTCTAAAGGAGTGTTGATTTTCGGTGTATTGTTGATAGTGAGCTCGATTATACATATTCAGAAGCTGGTAGAAGCTTCGGGAACATATTATGTGCAGTATTTTGGGTTTATGCCGGAATGGCTTTTGCTTGCGCGGTATATGTTTTCTTGGTTTCAGAGAGCAATAGGTATTTTAATTGCGTTAGGGCTTTTAGCCCAAAAAGAAGTAGCCAGAAAGGCAGGGATACTTTTAGGTATTTTTACTGTTTTGACTCTTTACTGGAAACATCCTTATGAAGCATTAAAAGAGCACACAAAACATCTTGATGCTCTCTATGGAAAGATACTTTTAACCATGGGAATAAAGAACATAACCTTTTCCTCTGTGACCTTTCCTTCTCTTATTGGGTTATATTTGGCTGATATTATCTTTTGGGCAATATTTATTTATTTCTTTACTCGTCCATCAGTTAAAGCACAATTCAAGCCAAGGGATAAATAGTGACAGGCACTAATTATTTTAATAGTGCCTGTCACTATTTATTTAAAGGGTTGCACTATAGAAGCCGGTTGTTTTACAATACCTGTGATTTTTTAAAATTAGGAACCAACCGAAATCTTCGTTACAAAATCGCAGCTCGTTATATTAATTCTAAGCAATCGGTTGTTGATGTTTGTGCTGGAACAGGAACTTTAAAGAAATTTCTTTTGAAGGATTGTTCCTATGAAGCCATTGAAGCGAGTACTGAATTTTTAAAAGTTTTAGAATTAAAAGGGATTAAGTGTCAATGTTTGAATTTGCACCAGGAATTATCACCAGGAAAATATTGGGGAGATGTCATTGTTATGATTATTTCTCTCTCTCAATTTCGTAAAACTTCGGTAGATAAACTTTTGGAATATTTTAAGGGTGCAGCCGGTCGCGTTGTTATTATAGAAGAAGTTTTAAGCTCTCCTCGTTTAGAAAAATCGTTCTACCAAGGAATGGTCAATCACCTATGCGCCAATGAGTACTATATTCCAGTTGTCTGGTATACCTCGGGCGAGTTTGAAGAGGTGATGAAGGCTCACGGGTATCGATGTGAAAGAGTAACGGAGCGTTACAGGGTAGGGATTTATGACAAAAAAGATTCCTAAAAAAATTCCATGGGCAAAGCCTTTTCTAGGTATTGAGGAGCAAAAGCTCCTTAAGAGAGCTCTTTTAACAACGAGAATCTCGCACGGTCCCTATGTGGAGGAGTTTGAAAAAAGATTTGCACGTCTGCATAAGAAGAAATTCTGCATTACAACAAGCAGTGGGACCTCAGCAATCCATCTAGCCCTGCTTGCTTTGAATATTAAACCAAACGATGAAGTTATTATTTCAGGTTTTGGTTTTATGGCAGCGGCTAACATGGTTTTAAGTCTCCAAGCAAAGCCGGTCTTTGTTGATATAGATCCTAAGACGTGGTGTATTGATCCGCAACAAATTCAACAAGGGATAACGAAAAAAACAAAGGCCATCATTGTCGTCCATCCTTATGGTAATGTGGGAGACATGAAGGTGATCAAGCAAATAGCGGATAAGCATAAATTATTTCTTATTGAAGATTCTGCACAGGCTTTTCTTTCGAAGTATTTGGGAAAGCTAGCAGGAACTTTTGGAGACGTGGGGTGTTTTAGTTTTCAGGCGACTAAAACAATCAGTATGGGTGAAGGCGGGTGTGTGGTAACAGACGATAAAAATCTTCAAGAACGCATGCAATTGATTCGTGATCACGGGATGAAAAGTAAGAAACGTTATTGGCATACGGTGATTGGACACAATTTTCGTTTAACCAATTTGCAGGCAGCAATTGGGGTGGCAGCGCTTAATAAACTAAAGACAATAACGGCTTCTAAAAAAAGAATCTATGAGCAATATCAAAGAGAATTAGATGGGCAGGAAGGCGTGATTTTTCAGCAGTTTAAAAAGGAGGTAGGTCCTCTTGTTTGGTGTGTTGCCATTAGCATTTCTCCTGAAAAGTTTGGCTGCTCGAGGGATACTTTGATCAAGCGTTTGGAAAGAAGGGGCATTGAAACAAGGCCAGGTTTTTATCCAGCCAGCCTCATGCCTCTTTACAAGTTATCGATTCTCCCCGTTGCTGAAGAGGTTTCAAAGGATGTGATCAGCCTCCCTTCCTTTGTTGAGATTAAAAACGAAGAAATTAAATATATCTGTGACTGCTTAATTAGTTTAAAGAAAAATAAATGAAGCCTGACGTCTCCATTATCCTCCCCACCTTTAATGAATCCCAAAATATCCTGCCTTTGATAACAGCCATTGAAAAAGAAGTTCAAGATTACGCGTATGAAATCTTAGTTGTTGATGATCAAAGCTCTGACGGCACAGCTCAGAAGGTTAACGAAATAAAAAATCCCAAGGTTAGGGTTATTGTGAGAAGGGAGAATCTTGGCTTTGCTCGAGCCATTGCCCGCGGCATTGAGGAAGCAAAGGGATTAATCCTTGTTATTATGGATTCAGATTTTAATCACAACCCAAGCGATCTATCAAAGATGCTCAAGGCAATCGTTGACTACGACGTGATTTCGGCCTCTCGATTTATTAAAGGAGGATCAATGTCTCCTCCTTGGAGAAGCATGGCTAGCTGGTTGTTTAATAAGTTTATTCAAATACGCACAGGCAGTCTATTAACGGATCACCTTTTTGGTTTCTTTGTTTTTAAGAGATCCGTGCTACCTTTGAATTTTAAGGAAGATATTTTTTATGGATTTGGGGAGTATTCGATACGATTGCTGCATCATTGGCAAAGAAGCGATACAAGAATGTTGGAGATGCCCTCTGTTTATGGGCCAAGACGCGCCGGGTGTGGTAATAAAAAATTGGTTGGAACCTTCTTTCGATATGTAGCGGCGACTCTTTCTTTGAAAAACAGTGATAATATTAAATGACAGCAATTTAAACACACTGTTATACAAAATGTATATCATTATGTAAAATAATTTGACAAGATGCAATTAAATGCTATATTTGTAAGAAATAAGAGTTTTGGAGGAGAAAATGAATATTAATCAATTGCTTGAATTTGATCGTCTGGCTAAAGAAGATGGTCAGAAATTTGATCAGAAACGTACGCTCTATGAAGAGATTGTTAAAGATAATGGAGATCATTTTATTGGAATTGTTGGCCCCCGTGGTGCGGGTAAAACCATTCTACTTAAGCAATTAGCTATGGCTAATAAAGAGTCATTTTACATATCGCTAGATGCAATGGAGGGAGATCTTTTTTCTATCGTCAAGATCTTGCATGAAACAATGCAGATTAAATTGTTCTTATTGGATGAGGTTCATTTTTATTCTCGCTTTGAGGCTGATCTTAAGAAGATCTACGATGTTCTTCATATTAAGGTGATCTTCACCAGTTCCACAGCGTTGGGAATGTATGAGTCAGGGTATGATTTGTCACGACGCGTTTTGCTTAAGATCATCTATCCTTTTTCGTTGCGGGAATATGCATTATTTAAGTATGGACAAAAGTTTGATGTATTAACCCTTCGGGATATTGTTGAGAAAAATATTCCTTCAGATACTTTTAAAGTAGGGGAACATTTTTCAGCATATATTCAAGGAGGTCTTATGCCTTTTGCTTTGAGGGAGCCTCAACCGTTAAAGCTTTTAGAAAATATTCTTAAAACTGTTATCCATAAAGATATTCCACGCATAGCAAAACTTTTAACTGATGAATTGGATAAAATTGAGCATCTTGTTCGTTTTATTGGACTTTCGGGGGTAGATGGGATTAATTATTCAACGGCTGCAAAGAATGTTCATATTTCGAAGTATAAAGCGGAGCAGTATATTACGCTTTTGGAGAGAGCTTTTGTTTTGCATCAAGTTTTTCCAAAAGGGAGCAATGTGTTAAAGGAGCCTAAGGTTGTCATGGCTTTGCCGTATCGACTTTTATATAGATCGTTTAGTGAAGCGATTGGTGGTTTGCGTGAAGATTTTTTTGTAGAAGCCATAAGATCTTCAGGCAAAGAAGTTTTTTATCTTAAATCAATGCGTGGTCAGAAAACACCGGATTATCTTATTCGTGATTCTGAAGATATTGTCTTTGAAATCGGCGGTAAGGGAAAAGGTAGAAGCCAGTTCAAGGGAATTGATGTCCAAAGAAAGATTATTTTCTCGGACAGTTATGAGATGGATGGTATGCGGCGACCCTTATTTCTTGCGGGGTTGTTTAATTAAAGAATAACAGCAGTACTGATTTCCATGACCATCAAGCCTATTAAAGTCTGCCGTATCTGTCACAACACTCAACTGGTATCCATTTGTAATCTAGGTACGATGGCGTTGACAGGTATTTTCCCAAAAACTAAAAATGAAAAAGTACCTCAAGGGCCACTGGAGCTTGTGGTTTGTCAGGGTGATCCTAAGAAAGTTTGTGGTCTGCTTCAATTAAAAAACTCTTTTGATCCTAAGCTTCTTTTTGGGAACAGCTACGGGTATCGTTCAGGTCTTAATGAAAGCATGAAGAGTCATCTGAAAAGATTGGCTAAAGCGGTTGGAAGCTTTGTTCAGCTTAAAGAGAAAGACACGGTTATCGATATCGGCAGCAATGACGGAACCCTGCTTGAAGCTTTTTGTGGAAAGGATTTAAATCTTATAGGCATCGATCCTCTCGTCGGTAAGTTTAAAAAACATTATCACCCATCGATCAAGGTTATTGAGGATTTTTTCCCTAAGAAAACGTTTAAAAGCAAATTAGGCAAAGCCAAGCTGATTATGGCGGTGGCGGTTCTTTACGATTTCAATGACCCCGTATCTTTTCTTAAGAAGGTGCAAGACTCTCTGGCCAAAGAGGGCGTTCTAGTGCTGGAACAGGGCTATAGGCCCGCTATGTTAAAAAAGAATAGCTATGATGCTATCTGTCACGAACATGCCACCTACTATGGTTTGAGCTCAATTAAATGGCTGGCAGATAAGGTTTGCTTAAAAATTGTCAGCTGCAGTTTTAATACAATCAATGGGGGTAGTTTAAGGGTGATGTTGGCTCACAAGGACTCCTCTTTTCGTGAGGTTAAGGCAGAGGTTGAAACAATTATCAAGGTCGAAAAGCAGGATGAAAAAAGACTTAAAGATTTTTCTAAAAATATTTTAAAGCATCGTCAAGAGTTGCTCCAGAGAATTAATCAGCTGATTTCCAAAGGGAAAACCATCGCAGGTTACGGGGCATCGACCAAGGGAAATGTTTTGCTGCAGTTTTGTGGGCTGACATCAAAAGAAATTTCGTTTATGGCAGAGATCAATGAAGATAAATGGGGGCGTTTTTGCCCAGGAACAAAGATACCTATTATTTCCCAAAAAGAAGCCAGTTTTCGCAAACCCGATGTTTATTTGGTATTGCCCTGGCATTTTAAGAAGAACATTTTAGCTCGAGAAAAAAGGTTTTTGAAAAGCGGAGGGTCCTTCCTGTTTCCGTTTCCGAAAGTTCATAGTACATAGTTCACTATGTACTATGAACTATACGGAATTTTATTGGTCATAGGCTTCTTTGCGGTGACGAAAAGAATAAATAACGATCGTTTTATTTTCTTTGTCGATTTCATAGGTTAAACGGTAGTCACCTATTCGATAACGCCATGTTTCAGGCAGCTTGTCTTTTAGTTTTTTGATATTTGATCCGTAATAAGGATTATTTTTTAGTTGAGTGTAAACAAAGGAACGAATTTTTTCTAGTAGTTTTTCTCTTTGAGAAAATGAGAATTTTGAAAACTCGTCTTGAAAATGCTGGGTTTCAAAAACCGTATAATTACTCAACGAAGTGACCTTTCCCCTCTCTATACTGCTGTCTACCAATTTCCAAGTCTCTCAACAGTTCCTTATCCGCCAATATTTCTTTCATTTCTTTATCGCTGACTTTAAAAAGGTTAGCGACCGCATTCATGACAGCATGGGTGATAAAATTAGAAACAGGTCTGTGCTCAGCTTTGGAGGCTTTGACCACTTCTTTGTAAACATCATCAGGTAGGCGGATAGATACAATTTTACTCATATAAAAACTCCTTTTTAAACTTTAGCCCAGGGGTTAGAGCCTCGATATTTTTTAATCAAGGCTACTATAAATATATCGTATGTTTTTGTAGTTGTCAAGCATACAAATGAATACATCTGGATAAATTAGCCACAGGTTCTGATTTTACACTTCACTGATGACATCAAAGCCTTTAAAACTTCCGACAATAGCCAAACCAATTAAGAGGCCATTACAAAGTTTCTTTTCTTTGATTTGAGAGGCTGTTTCATTAAGGGTAGCGCCCGAACCAACAGCGTCATCAATGAGCAAGATATTATTAAAAGGCACCTTGTCCTCTACAATAATGGTGTGCTTGGCATTTTCAATACGGTCGGCAAGTTTGCTTAGAGTTTTTTGCGCTACCACGACAGAAGATCTTGTTTTTACAATAGACATTATTTTTTGTTTAATAGGAAGGCGTTTTTTAAGTTCGTTCATTAATTGAGTCTCGCGGCGTACACTAGGAGGAATAAAGCCGACTCCATCAATGTTAAATTCTTTGATTATTTTTTGAATTGAGGGGTTAATTGTTTCCATTAAGAAAGAAATTTGTTTTTTGTTTTGGCTGGATTTTGCAAGCAAGAGTAATTGCCCAAGTCTCGTTTTGCCGAACCGTTCGATAGCATAGAAATCCAGATAAAATATTTTATCCAAAGCTACTTGAGGAAAAGTTGAAGTTATTTTGGAGGAACCATCAATAAGGCCGTTATTTTTAAATTGCTCGTATTTTTTTAAGGTAGAGAGATATTCAGAAGCTGTTTTATTTATATCCAGTTTTTGTTTGTGACACCATTCTTCAAATCCATTTACACCAATTTCTTCAGTTCCCCTAGGGGAAATGTAATAAAAGTTTTTATTAATTGCTTGGATTGTTTGTTCATCTAAAGAATTTTCTTTTTTGACAATAGGATCGCGGGATAACTGGTAATAAACTTTAGGAGGGCTTCCGATTTTTTGAATTAAATTTTTTTCTAAAAGAATTCTAAGTTGTTTGAAAATGGCTCTAGGACTCAGGTCTAAGAGATTATAAAGGTCTTTTGGGGTTGATTGCTTGTTTTTTGCAAGATAGTCCAATATTTTTTGACCAGTAGATGTTTTCATGAATTAAATATTAGCACAAGGAGGCAAGGGTGTAAATAAAAATGTTCATAGTTCATGGTTCACTGTGAACTATGAACTAATATGGGCGTAGCGGTCAACTAGAGCGCGGATCATTTTCTGATATTTAGTGTGGTTCTTTTTGGCTTCTCGTTTGAAGAATTCTAGACTTGACTTAGTCAGTGACAAAGTCACCTTAACCGTTGCTTCAGGCATGACCAATTGGTGAGGAGGAGGTAAAAAGTCAGCGATTTGTTTTAATTCGCCTATAGGCAGCAAGGGATCAGCAGAATTCTTTTTCATAGTAGTCTTTTCCTTTTCTCCAGTAACCTGCTCCAAAAATCCTAATTTTTCCATCGCGATAGATAAATCGAACAGTTAGAACTTTATCGTGAAGCTTACCAATACAGATCATCCGATCTTCGTTTTGACTATGTTTTAAATCTATAAAAACTTTTCTTTGAGGGTCGTTAAATACTAGGGCAGCTGTACTAAAATCAACGCCATGTTTAGCGATATTGACGGCTTCTCGTTCGATATCCCAAAGAAAATCATTCATCTGACCCTCGCTATAACCATACCATAGTATGGTTATTTAATCAATATATTTATATGTTTTTTAAAAGATTTACTTTTTAAGATAAGGATAGGGTAACATAATATTGATAATATATCAAATATAATTTGATTATAGAGCACGTAAATTCTTTAAAATTAAGGCGCTAGATGATGGGATAAAAAAGCAGGCCATGGAATAAATAACAAACAATTGTGGCAATTTTTTATTTCCAGACTGGAAATAAATGCACTTGGGAAGCGTTTTTTAAATGGTACACTACAATCTCTTAATGGAGAAATTTATTGTGCTTACTTTCAGGTGAGCTTGATTAATTTGTCTGCCAGCGAAACAGGAAACTAAGGAACAGCTCCCTATTTTTAGACTAATTCAATAAGGACTTTTAAGTATATAAAGATTTAATATATATTAAAGAAAGAACCTCTTTAATAAATAATATTTTTGAAAAAGAATAAAATATTTTCAACCACAGATGTAAGTGCTAGAAACATAAGGGTATAGATGTGTAAAAAGATTTTCAAAAAGTTGTCATTTATGAATCATATGTTATACTCTGTTTATACGGGGCGGCATCGTCGAGAATTATCTGCTGGCAAGCAGAAGGCGATAAAAAGTTTGACCATAAAAAATGGACAAAAACGAAGAAAAAAACGACCAACGGGAAATCCCCGATACGAGGGGAGACCAAAATTTCCCTAACGGGAATTTAAACTCTGAGAATGGGTCTGTCTCAGATTCTTCTTATTTATTGCCCGTCCCCGAAAGCCTACAGCCTGTTGCAAGCGATGGAACTCCCCTTCAAGAATCATTGTTAAATGGCGGTCCCGTAAACCAAGCCAGCGAAGAATCCTCCCAAGAGACACCCGTATTAGAAAACATCGATCCCTCTCTCATCCAAATCCCAAAAGCGGATGCAATGCCCTTTGTCAGTAATTTTAAGCAGTGGATCAAATCAGTTGCCATTATTATTTTGCTGGTTTTTATTCCAGATCAAGTAAGCTGGGCTTTTGGTTACAATCCAGCGATTCTCTACAAAAATTTACCGATTGCTTCTGCGCCAGCCGTTGGTATGGAGACTGAAAATCTTGCAGCTTTGCAACATTCTCAGGTGGCAGGATCGGTGGAATATTTATTGAAACAGATTCAAGATAAAGATCAGCTGCAGCTTAAGTTAAACTTGGATCAAAATTCGGATGTCATTCCCGCGAACCTGCCTGCCGGCAGGCAGGCGCGTGGAATCCAGAATCAGGATGGTTCTGTTATGGATGCCCGATTAAAGCATTCGGGCATGACAAAGAAAAATCAACTCATTGTTGAAACAAGAAC
Organism: Candidatus Omnitrophota bacterium; assembly: GCA_043742785.1. Lineage (GTDB taxonomy): Bacteria > Omnitrophota > Gorgyraeia > Zapsychrales > Fredricksoniimonadaceae > JACQCF01. The sequence continues at coordinate 55,979 of JAYTXU010000002.1, read as the reverse complement.
CAAATTTACCAAGGACAACATTGCCGCAATTACTAAATGGCTTTCTAATCCTAAAAGTAATGTAGAAACTTGCGGTGTTTTTGCCTTGCAAGGATTGTTGGAACAAAAAGGAATTCAAAGGTCACGGGAAGAAGTAGCTGTTTTAACAGTTTCAACCGATTTGATGGCCAATATCATTAAGGTCGGCGAACCTAAAATAAAAACCACATTATTCTCAATCAATAAGGTGGGCGAGGCCTTAGGTCTTGATTACAAACCAATCAAGATTTCTCCCCAGGAAGAACTAAATCTAACCACGCCGTTTATTGCTTCTCTCAACGGCGAACATTTTGTTTTGGTTAAAAAGATAATTAACAAAGAAGTTTTCGTTAATGATTTAGGGCAGCCTCAAATTTTATCCCGTTCTGATTTTCAAAAACAAGCCAATGGATTTGTTTATGCGTCTGTAGGTAACGGCACCCAAATTTCCAAATACGAATTAGTGCCGGAGGCCATGCAGGCTTTTGTCTGGGGAGATAAATGGCGTGATAGATCCCAGAATATGCCGGGCTTGGTTAAGATTTCTGATCAAATAACAGGTACTGCAATACAAATAGGATTGATGCTTGTAAACTTTATTCCGGGAGTAGGGCCATTTTTAGCTGCAGCGATACGTTTAGGTTTGGATGCCTCCAACGGAGCATCCACAGGACAATTGATTGTAGATTGTATCGGGGTTGTTGCGGCGGGGGTTGCCTATGGTGCTAATGCAGTTGTAAGGGTAGAAGGGATGACGCAAACTCTAGCTGTTTTAAGATTTGCGTCAATGGTAGCTACTCCGGCGGCACAATTAATCCTTGATATTTCTGATGGCAAACCTTTAGCGCAAATTGGATTTGATGCGATTAATTTAGCGAAGGCTATTTATTCTGCTGCTGCTCAATACAAACTCGATCAAGCCCAAATGGAAGGTGCAAAGCTAGCTCTTCAACAAAATGCACAAGATGCGGTTAATGCAGCGGATACTAAGGCAGAACCACCTAAGACTGTTTACGATAATACAGGAATGAAGGGGGATATGACGAAGTTTAGCAATGGGGATCAAAGGACGGTATGGGCCAATGGGAATATTGACAGTACCAATGCTTCTACGAAAGCTACTTTTCATTATGATGGTGAGACTGGAACGAGCAACTATACAAGTGGTGATAAGACGATGGTGAAAACTATTTTTGGAGATGGACGCTCTGAAACGAGAAGTGGCCTCGATCCTAAGAATGAGGATGCGAAACCTGCAAGCGTTGCAAAGACCGCTGCTCCTGTAACTGATGCGCAGATAGCAGCAGTTAATATAGAGAGAACTTCTTTAGCTATGCAAGGGGGCGCTGGTTTCAGCTCCAATCAAATCATTGGTGCTCAAAAGGCATCCGATTATGCAAAAGAACTTGTTACTATAAACAAGGATATCTTACTTGATGACTTCAACTCTAAAATGGAGGCTTTTTCTACAACCCTTTGTCCTATAGACAGTCCAAATACTCCTAAATCTTTTAAAGAAGCTTTCACAAAAATAAATAATGAAAATTTAGGAAAAAGCGTTAGCAAGGCAATTATTAGCATGGCGGCCAGTCAAATGGCAGGAATCACAGCAACTGTGTGCGTGATGAAAGGTGTTTGCAGTCAGGAAACAGCAATGATTTTAAGTTCAGCATTATCCATGGGGACGGTTTTAGGTCTTTCATCAATGCTGAATACGATGGATACAAACATAAATAATCCTAATGATGCGTATACAAACACAATACTGAGGGATGGTGAAAATAACGAAGCTCAGATTGTTCATGATGCGGTTGCCAAAGGAATGTCTGCAAACGAAGCTGCCGCGATAGCACAAGAACAAGGGATATCATCAGATGGGATTGATTTAATCAAGGAACAAGTAGGTGATTTTTCACAAGACCATCAATCAGTAGGGCTTTCCTTTATTGAAGGACTAGGCAAAGGACTTGTGTTAGGGGCTGCTTCAGGGTATGTGAAGGTGGAAATTACTAAGGCCATCAACAAATCTTTTTGTCCTGATCCAAATAAATGCAGTGATAAAAATAAAATTTTGATGCAAACTTCTAGCGTGATTGCTTCTTCTGTTGCTGCTGATTTAGCCGTGGGCACCATTGCCTGGGTGGGAGATCGTACATTTGACGCTGGTTTTGGCACCACCTTGGGAGCTACAAAGGATCTAAGTAATCCAAATGATAAAACAAAACAATTCAATACGTCAGACAATTTCTTTAAATATACAGGTTCAATTTTAAAAGCAGATGCCGGCTTTGCTGTGGGGCAATTGGCAGGAGGCGCTCTTCGTCTGGGAGGATTGTCGATGGGTATTAAAGCTGACAGTCAGTTCTCTCAAGGGTTGGCTCAGGCAGGAAATGTGTTGGGGAGCTCTGGAGTTAATATGTTTTTTAATCGAGAGGAAACCAAGGACAAGGATTGGCTTAACGTTAAAACTTGGGATGGATTTAAATCCAGCATTTTAGGAGGAATGGCCACTTTTGGAGCCACTCAAGCAGCACTGTCGATGGCTCTTAATTCCTATGAAAACTCAGTTGTTGGGAAAGCGCCGGGAGCTGATGCTTCTGCAGAAGAGAGAAAAGCATACGATAATAAGCTGATGGCTTTTCGATGGGGATTTTTAGCAACTGGCAGCAATTTGGTTGCTATGGGATTGGCTAGTAAAGGCGCCATTTTAACGGGAACAGATTTGAGTGATACTCAAGACCAGGCGAATAAGAATATTGGTAGCCAAGACAGTTGGGATGCTCGTTATAATGCAGCTTGGTCCTCGCCTGGAAGTCCTATGCAAAACATGACAGACAATCTTTATGGGATGTCTTTCTTAAATGATAAAACAGGCGGCTTTAACAGCGTGCATGATTTTAATGCTTATTCAGACACCTTGTCAGGGCTGAATGGTTTTACGGTAGAGAATGCAATTGCCAGGGGCAATATGTGGGATTCTATGAGCAAGGCCAATAACGCCATCACAGGACAAGCGACCGGTTTTACTAGCGGTCCCGGCGGATATTTAACGGCCAATTATTTGGCTGCTCCACAGAAAGTTTCGGCGGATGATCTGCACAGTCAGTATGTTTTGCAATTGTTTAACAGCGGTCTTTTGCATGCAGGTACAGAAATTCCTACAAGCACCTTAAATTCTGTCCTCCATCAGTCAGATATCTATGTTCTAAAACCTATGATTGGCAGTTTGCCGGTAGAGGGAAAAACCCGCGAGTTGTTTGATTACTTAGGTCTTAATGCACCCCAATTGTTGCAGAGCTATGGCAAAGAAGGAGAACACAATTATCTTCTTTCCATGGGAGGGTTCACAAATACCAAGGATAAAGAGGGTAAGGATAAGGGTAAGGATATTTCTGTAATTAACGCTTTGGGTGAAGGCGGTACACAGTTCAGCGGGACGTATGGCGATGCTGGAAAAATGCTCAACAATGTTTTTTCTAATGAAAACATGAGTACGAAAGAAATAATAGATGTTTATGGCATCAATCGCAGTGAGGACAATAAGGTAACAGTAGGAGCGCAGGGGAATGACGGGGGAGTGTTTGCTCAGGGACTAAATTCTCTTCGCTACTTTAGTAATAATAAAGAAAAAGATGCAGCCATTGCTCAAGTGACAGGGGATGTTAAGCTTCAGGCCGCTTTAGGATACTCATTAAATAATGGAGAGAAATTGGTAGGAGCAACAAAGAGTGATGGGTTAGATGGTTGGTTTAAGGAAGCTATAGGACAGGGGGGCGAAATTAGCGTTTCAGCGGAAGGCACAGACAGGAATCGTCTTTTTAATTTTAATGAAAATCATCAAGCTGGAAATGCAACTCCTACCAGTGGAACCTATCAATTGCCTGCTGGAGATGGTAAGAGCGACATATTGGTACAAAATAATCAGCAGTTAAGTTTTAATGGCGACATCAATGCTATTAAAACAAGCAAAGCTTTTCAGAAAATTGTAGAGGTTCAACACTTAACTCCAGAACAAGCGGAAGCTATGGCACAAGAGATAGCGGTAGCTACTAAAGACAATAAAAAGTTTTCGTATGGGGCTCAAGTTTTTGTAAAGGGAGCGGATATTTCCACACCAGGTCAACATGTTCTAGACATGACAGGCCAAAAATTGGTTACTGCAGTTGTAGGTGATAATAATGTGATCGTTCAAAAGAATGCGCAGTTTGGTGGAACCTACGATACAACAATATCCACAAGTGTGATGGATCAGTTCTTTCCTAATGGTCCTCAAAGCACAGATCCAATTCACAAAGCTTTGTTTAGTATTCCAGTTAAGGTTTCTTCTGGAATGGGTTATTTTGTTGGCGAAGATGGGATTGTCAACAATGTGAATGTCAGCGGTAAATTGGTTTCAGGAGAAGCGTTGATTAATAATATAGGAGGAGAAGGAGGGGCTCCTAATTCAATTAATAATGGCACCAAGGCTCAGGGAACAATTATTACAGATGGCAACAAGCAACTAACAGCTTTAAACTTTGTTTTACCTACTGTTAAGGCAGTAAATATTGAGCCAACAAATAATGACTCTGTCGCTGTTGTTGGTCTTATGCCAATGGCTCCTCAGAGTGCTTATTTTAATGCTAAAGGTGGATTTGATCCAAATTCACAAGCATATGGAGCAACACCAGGTTCATTCATGCGTGATGGCGGATATAACTATGATTCACAAAAAGGAATTGTTTTTAGTCAAAATACAAAAGCAGATACACTTGTTCTTAAAAATAGTCAAGTTCAAATCAATGGAGTAGATGCAAAGGTCAACGGGGCTTTAATTCCTGAACAAAACAAGGCGTTGACGTTTGAAGGAGATAAATTTGTATTAACGGGGAGAAATGACATTACTCCGCAGGCAGGAAATATTGCAGTTAACGCAACGGTAAAAAGCAACATTGATACCAACAATCAAATTAAATATGGAGTCTCAGGTAACGATAAGATAGTAAGCCTTACTTCAGGGCAGGCTAATAATAATGGGATTGTTTCTTTAGTTGGACAAGGGGAATCACTTTCTTCTAGTCAAGGTTCTATTGGTTCTGGTTCTGACGATTTAAGCAAGAAATTTAGTGCCAAAGATAATCAATCAAAGCTTATTTTTAATGGAATATCTGGAACACCTTTTAGCGAAACGCAAGGTACACAGCAGTTTATATTTTCAGGGGCCAATGGTTTTGTTTCAACTGAGAATATGCCAGGAGCTCAATTTGCTCTTGGGAACAACGGATCTTCTAAGCGTTTTGGTATAACGGAAGTATCTTTGCCTGTAAGTGAAAGTATTGATAGCTTCGATGAAAACGATAATCTTGTTAACGAATTAAAGCCAGTTAATCAAGGTTGGTTTACTCTTAATTCCAATAGCCTACCTGACCGCACAGTATATGCTTCTAGTTTGAATCAACAAACTCCAGGAAATAATAATCTTGGTCTTGAAGCTTCCAATCAGTTAATTGCAGTAACAAAGGATGGCCGTATTCTTGCAGGGACAGAACCATCTGTTGAGCAAGGAAGCAAGGTGGGCTCAATCTTAACAGATAAAGAAGGAAAAGTACGCACTACTAAAAGCGCAGATATAACAGGCATTCGGTTAGGCAACGAAGCTCTCCCAGGAGAAACAGAACCTGGTCAGGGGTATCGTCAGATTATTTTGCAATCGAATCAAGGCCAGTACATAGCAAACAAAGATTTCTTAGTTCGTAAAAGTGAACAAAAAGATGGGGAAGATCTTAACAATGGACAACTCAGTAAAGATAGTTCTATGCCTGCACATAGCGTAGCTAAGTTGACAGACTTAGGAGAGGCTTTCTTGTTAAGCGCCAGCGGAGAGGGCAAGGAAGGCCTTACAGACGCAAAAACTGAAATAAACATGATGAGCAAGCTTCTTCCTTTGACGGGACTTAAAAGTGCTGCTCCGTTCTCTCCAGGTTTGGAATTTACTCTTAATTCTCAAGGTGTTGAGCTTGGAACAGGAGTGGGCACTAAACTCATTGCGGAAGATCCAAGAATGGTGGTTCCTACTGGAATAAGAGTAGTAGATAGTAATGGTGTTCTTGTGAAAAGCGAAGACGAAAGACTACAGTTAAAACCTAATTCGATGGGGTTTATTGATATAACAGATCAAGGAATTAATTCTTGGGGATTTACCAGGACATTGCAGAAAACAACCTATGATGCAGAGGGGAATCCTCAGGGGACATTCGATAATGGTTATAAAACAGCCATAGAAAAAGGTGGTCAAAAAACACCAGTGACAGCAAGCTACTCTCTTGGTACTAACGGAGTTTCTGAAACAGTTGTTGGAGATGATGGTCAGTATGTTCAGAAATGGATAACAAAACCAACGATAGATTTAAACGAAGAAAATACCATTGATTTTAACGACGGGGTTCATAAATACGACATTACCGGTATAGGAAATTCAACGTCTGGCTTGACTTTTGAAGTTCAAGGCTTAGGTCTTGAACCTGTTGGACAAAAGAGTGATAAAACAAGCTTGGATGTTCAAAGTTTAATAGGAACAAAGAATGAGATATTTTATAGTAAGCAAGGAGAAAATAACGAAATCAATACTCGTGAAGATGGAAAGTATAATTTGGTGGCGGATATTAACAAATCGAATTTAGGTTCGACGTTTGATTATGGTAACACAAAGAAATCCAGAGAGATTGATGGGAAGCTTATTCTTGTAGGAACAGATATTAATAAAAGTAGGGATTTTAAAGTTGTTTCTACCGAAGAAATCTCATCCAGCGGAGAAAGCACTGTTTCATACACGGCTTCTAGACCGCTAGGAATTTATGAAAGAATCTTTGTAGCATTAGGAAAAAATGATCGAGGATTTGATGAATATATGTCAATGTCTGCTCAGACAAAAGATAATAAACAAGTCCTTGTTCCTCAAGACCGCTTTGCCGTAGATGGCGTGTTAACTAAATCAGGAGAGATTAAGGAAGCAAACAACATTATTTATAAAACACATGTAGATAAAGAGGGAAATGTTATTCGTGAAATCAGTAAAATTCCCATGAAAATAGGGAATGAGATTCAATGGGTAGATGTTACCAGTGGAGCTAAGCAAGTAAAAGAAATTCTAGGAATTGGAGATGGTAAAGATCTTAGACTTGTTAATGGGGGGCAGGTCTTAAACGGAATGCTGGTTTTCCAAGTCAAAGAGGGGGATAAGGTTAATGTTAAGAAAACAATTTTGAATTCATTGGCAGCTGCAGGGGCTGCTGATCAAGGATTTACTGTTGACGACGTAGTTCCTGGTGGAGTTATGGGAATAGAGTCAAGAGAAGATAATTTCACAAAGAAAGCAATTTTAAACCTTAAAACGGGTGAGATGCAGACATTTGAAGATTATGTGAAGGGTCAAACTGTCCAATTGAATGGTAAGGATTCAACTGGCGCAAAGCTGGATTCTGCAATAGTTAGAAGTTTTGAAAACATGGGAATGTCCAGAGGGAACGCGATAGCATTAGTGGCAGGAGGAGGATACCACATCTCAGATCCTGAGGATGGAAAGACAATAGTTCGATTTGATACAGGGGAATCAACTACTCTCGATGTAATTAAAGAAAAGTCTTTGGAAAATATTGTTCCAGTGATGCTGAAACAAGAACACCCAGAGGATATGGTTGTTAAAACCCCCTCTGCAGAGGGAACAGTGAATTTATACTATGTTTTAGGCAAGGATGCCAATGAGTTGAAATATATAGGAGCTGCTCCGGTTAACGCAGACGGCAAGGAAACATCCTTTATAAGAATGGAAGGAGCTACGGTTTATTCAGGTGAGAACAATGGTGTTTTCTATTCTTTTGCCCGCAAAGAAATAGGAGCTCCGATGATTAATCTTGCTACAGGCCAAGCCTATGACAAAGAAGATCCTTTGCCTTTAAGTGTTCCTGGAGCTGCGATTGATATTTATAAGAATGACGTTAGAACAACATTATTAGGTCAGGGGGCGGTTTGGCTTGGAGGAGGTTACAGAGGGTATAATGGTGGGAGTACTGCGGGGATGAAATTTTTAAGAAATGCATTAGGGTGGGAGGAATCAAACGCAACTAATTGGGATCCAACAAACCCATCTTTTATGGGTGCTACGAGTTCAGTTCTTATGTTGGCTGGTGGTGCGGGTGCTGTTTTAAAAGGGGCCGGAATTGCGACAAAAGGAACTGCTTTAGCAACAAAGGTAGGACAGACAGTTGCTGTTAATTATGCTATAGGGGCTACATTTAGTGGTTTGGCCTACGCTGCTTTAGATCCTAGAGAATTCAAACTTAGTGATTTAGCAACTTCAATGAAAGATGGTGGTCAAATGAGCGGAACCATGGCAGGTACGCTTTTTATATTAGGTGAAGTTGCAGCAGCATCAAGCGCTTCGATCAATGGTCTTATCAAGGGGACAAGTATTTACGAAAATGGGAGATATCTTAATCAGCTAGAAAAAATGAGTGTTTTAAATAATCCTGCTATTGAAGGAGTTGCACAGAAGTTGACTTTTATGGATAAGGTATCCATGGGCATTGCCAATGGAGGGAATTTTGGCACATCGTTACCCGGATGGATTGCCCCAGCAAGACAAGTTGTCGTCAATGCAGGAGTTGGAGCAACGATTAATACCGTGCGCGGGTATAAGGATTATAAATTAAATGGCGGTAGCGAGGGTTTTGTTAGCTATGCCTTTAGTAGCAACGGATTGAAGAATATGGGTGTGGGTGCAGGAGCAGGCGCTTTTGTAGGTTTAGGTAAATGGGGAGCAAGTCAATGGACTATAGGTTCTGCAACGAATCAGATATTGATAGGAAAAGCATTAACGCAATCACCAATGTTAAATGGCCTTGTTTATGGAGGAGTAAGTGTTTTAGGAGGTTCTCTGGATGGTAAAAACGGTCATCGGTCAGGTTCAGATTTTCTTGTAGGTTTAGGAGGTGGAGTTATATCTTCTGCAGCAAGTCGTTGGGTAAGAACAGCTGCTTATGGTGAGGCATCTAGTGGAGTAAATTTACCAACAAGACAAGAAGTAACGACAAGCCTTCAAGAACAAGCTCAAAACGTTAGCAGTACCGCTGAAGTAGCAGGGGTTCCTTTAACCTTTATGGAGAGAGCTACCGTTGGTGCTGCCAGAATAGCAAGTTGGACAGAAAATAATTCAGTAGCTAAGTGGGCAGCTAAAGATTGGGTTAATAAAGCAGTTGTTGATACCAGTCTTGGTTTTGCGGGAGGCTCTGCTGTTGGGGGAGTCGTATTTATGTCAGATCCTGAAGCTAAGGGGGCTAAGGATTTAGCAAAATATATGTTGATAGGGGGGATGAATGGGGCGGTTATGAATTCAGGTCTTTTGAGGGCTTTTGGTAAAGGGTTTTTCCCAATGAAAGACGGACAGATAGTTAATTATGCTCCTAAAGAATTGGTTAAAGATGCGATTAAAAGAGTAACAGCAGGAATGCTGGTGGGAGGAGTGGGAGGGTATGAACTTTCCTATGCTAATGGAAATCTAAAAGACAAAGGTTTCTTAGATGAAGAACGAGTAAATCATGCATTATATGGAGCCATAGCTGGTGGGCTTATGGGTTTAAATGGTGCTATGAAAGCACCAATGAAGGCTTTTGCTGATGGAGGATTTAAAAATGCATGGCTTTATGTGAATAATCCAGGAGGCGCAGCCGTTCTACCAGATGTAAGTTTAGCTGTATTTGCAAAGAATCCGTCTATGATCGCACGATTATCCGTAACGGGAGCGATGGATTTTGCTGCTGTTATGCCGGCATGGGGAATGCTCGATCCGCCTATTCGCGCAGTAATTAATAGAATAACAGATGGTACGGGTAAATGGGATTGGAATGGAGCATACCACTCGTCTTTTAGACCTATGAGAGATGTGATTGGTGTGGATGGGAAACCTGTTTACGATGAGCAAGATCATGGAAAGAAGATTCAAGAGGAGACTCCTCTTTTTGGTCGCGAGGGGATGTTGGTCCAAAATCTTGTTTCTGGTGCTCAGATGGGTCTTAAATTAGGTGCTTTGATGCCAATTTTCCAACTCAAAGAAAGCGCGTTAACAAGAAATGAATTGCCTGCTATAAAAACATTTGCAACGGATGTGGGAGCTGTAACGGGAGCAGCAGTTGGAGGAGAAACAGGATACAGCTTGGTAAATGGATTAATTAAGAGTGAGAATTTTGTTTGGAGTTCTTTGGCGAGTTCAACAAGTACCCTAACAACAATAGGTCAGCTAACCTTGGTTAGCAATCTTACAGAAAATTATTTACATAATCAAAAAGGATTAATAGATCGTCTATCATCGGAAGGATTAACAGAAGCTAGGGTTGGTGGATTGACAGGGGAACGCGCTCAAAGCGCTGCTCGAAATTATGTTAATAATCAAGTGAAGCAAATAGCATCGGATGCTGCTTTTTATAGCTTATTCTTAAAACCTGCACCATCGAGTTTAAGAAGACCTGTTGAAAAGACAGCTCAAGAAAAACAGATGGAACAAGCAGCGCGTGGTGAGAAGGGTGGAACAGAAGAAGCAAAAATAAAAAATATAACACTGATCGATGAAAGTGCGCGAGGATTGGCCAAGGAGAGATATGAACAACAAAATCCAGGAAAGAGTTTTGAAGATCTAGGCCATGTCGAACAAAGAACTATAGCAGCGGAAACTGTTCGCGATACGATGACGGATGGAGAATATGTTGCTGCTAAAGAATTTGCTTCAAAAAGAACAACCGGCTTTGATTCTTTAGGCTACGCAGAACAAAATATTTTAGTTACAGATGCTTTTCTACAACACAAAATAACAGCTAAGCCACCCGCGGAAGTAAAGGGAGAAGCCGCTCCTTCTAAAACAGAAACATCAGTTTCTACTTTTGAAAAGGTTAAAGGCGAAGTTCGTTCGTTGGCAGCAGAACGATATAAGAGCGAATCAGGGAATGATTTTGAGCAACTAGATCCTCATGTTCAAAAAATCAAAATAGCAGAAGTTGTTAGAGATACGATGAGTCCGCAAGAATTGGAAGTAGCTAGAGATGCTGCTATTTCTGAGCAACGTAGTAACGGAAGAGATTTTCATTCATTAACAAATGATGAACAAAATGTAGAAGTTACGGACGTTTTCTTAAAACGTGCGCAAGAATTAAAAACTGTTCCTGTGAGGATTACTTATACCGAAGGACTAAAAGCAAATGATGCAACTGTTTTAATGACTCCGTCTGATGCTAAATTGTATAAATCTTTAACAACTGAAATGGCAGAACGTTTGGCAGCTGGTGAAAAACCAGCGGATTTGGCTATGTTAGCAGGAGCCAGAAATAGATTAGCAACACAGGGAACATTGCAACCTAAGTCAGGTGAAGATGTAGGGGGTTCCTCAGAAGGAAAAGGAGAGAAATCTTGGCTTTCGCGCGCATCTGATTATCTTAAAGGAACCAAGTTTTATGGAGAGGGCGAAGATAAAAGCCCTGTTTTAACCAAGGCAGCAAGGCTTTTAGCTGCTGCAGATCTGTTTAGTTTCAAGGCGCTTACAGAGGAAAATATTGTCAACCCAGTTAAACGTGCAAGCGCTTGGTATAACGGCGATAAATTTGTTAATACAAAAAGTCTTGAGATCAATGGATCTGCAGCGAAATTTCTTAAAGAACAAAATGATATTATTCAGCAGTCGATTACAGAATACTTGCCAAAGGGACAAGAAGTTTTAGAGTATTACAAATATGGAGATGTAAAGAAAGTTGCTAGAGCAGAGGGTAAATTTGCTAAAGAGGGCTATGCAGATTACGTAGAAAGAGCAAGAAAGGTTCTCGAGAATAGAGGTATTGATTGGAGACAAACAGGTCCAACTGATGAAATTATGGCAATGACTATTGAAGCGGCCAAACCTTTATTGGAAAGTCGTGCAGCTAAGGATTGGAGTGATCCTAAAAAGATGGCTGCTATCTATAGCATGATTCAGGCGGGTATGAACGATGGAAAACTTGCCTTTATTGCGCCTGTTTCGGAAGGAAAAACATGGATGGATATCGTGGTTGCCGATGCATTAGCTAAGAAGGGGAAGAAAGTTCTTTTGTATGTTGGTTTAGATCCGACATCGACCTTGGTGGATCAAGTTATTAAACGTGCAACAGCTTCAAAAGCTGACAGAGGATTGGAATTAACAGGGTTTGTCAGCGCAAGAGATATGATGGATTCTAATGGAAATATTGAAGTTGATCGATTAGCAGAATTTGAGAAAAAAGGAAATATCCTTGTAGTCAACGACTTTCAAGCTAAAGATTTTGTTTTGCAATATAAACGTAGTGGGAAGTCTTTTAATCCTTTGAAAGACTATATTCTTATTGCTGATGAAGCGCATGAACTAATAACTTCTGATCCTAAGATTGAGGGAACATCCCGCGAAGCTGTTATTAAATTTCTCGAAGAGAGACCTGAATTAAAATCTCATTTTGAGAAACAACTTATTTCTCATACAAATTTGATGAAAGCCATCTTAGAAGTGTCTAATAGATTTGAAAATCCCGCATTTTCCATAGTTAAGAGCCAAACAGAGGGCAACCAGGACTTAGCTCAACAGTGGGAGATTAGAGAGACGGCTACGGATGCTGATGGTCGAAATGCTATGAAGTTTAAGGTAAATGGTAAGGGGCAATTTGTGCTTGACAGTAATGGAAGATATATTCCCGATGTTGTTTATGGGCAAGAATTAAATCCGTTGTTAGAAATCAAGAGAATATATCAGCAGATCAATGGAGAGCAGGGCAATGTTTTTACATCAAGCCAAGAAAAAATGTTGTTGGAAGAAGGAGCTTGGTATTTGAAGCATCGTTTTGAAAGTAAGGCAAAGATGGAGATTAAGAATGGTTTTGCCGAGTACACTCCTCTTGACTCTTTTCGTGGAACGGAACAGAAGGATCAAATTTATGGTGACTCTTCGGGGGAACACTTTAATCCTAAATCTAGAACTGTTGCCGCAGCGTTAAATGCAGAGGCGCAATTAAAGGGGGGACAAGAACTAGTTGGAGTGGAATCGTATGTTCAACAAGCTGTTCATGATTCAGAACACAGTGCTCGCGGTGTTGAGCTAATCATGCTTACTAAAGGATCTATTTTGACAACGGGTACCGCTGACCAAATTAAAGCTCCGTTAGTTGCCTTAGGCTTTGACTATGCTCAATTTAATCCGGAAGTGACATTAAAGAATATTCAAATAAAAGATTTTTCTGTGGATACCGTCAATTCAAATAGAGCAGAGTCTTTGGCTAATCAGATTTATCAGGCCATGAAGGACTCTCAAAACAGTAAGGATGGGACAGAGGCGAAGATATTCAGTGTTAGGATTAATTCAGCTGATTTAAGAGAAAGAGTCGAAACAATATTAAATGAACGTATTAAGACAGAGGGATCTGTAAAGGGATTTGTTATTCACAATGAAGTAGGAGAATCGATAGGGCCAAGTTTTGAGAAATCTGTAACAAGCATTGGGGCTGGGGAATCCACAAAACATGTTTACCTGACGGACATTGTTTCAGGATACTCCATGGAAGCTAAGAAAATACCAGGACTTAAAGGTGTTATCGGTAGCTCTGCGTTTGATTCAACGTCGGATATTACACAGACACTTGCTCGCATGAATTCTTTCAAAGGGGACAATACTCGTATTATTGCGGAAGCGGCTTTATATTTACACAAGTATGATCAGAACTTAACGGATGGTCAAAGAATCCGACTTATTGAAGCTAATGAGTTATATCAGAATGCTAAAGGGATGGGGGAAGATGCAGGGACTAAGACAGCTGAGAATTATTTACGCTTTACAGTAGAGAACATATTTAAAGAGATGGGACAACAAAAAGCTAGCCAAGGTCTTGTGACAGTAGCTGAAGTTGCTAAAGAGAATCTCACCCAAGGGGCTATTGATGAACAGGTAGGTAGACTTACCCAACAATACGGAGATATGGTCAATAAACAATTGATTACTGATTATGTTGTTCGTCAAGCACCGGGAGCAGCAGCTATCAATAGCGTGAATATCCCATTACCAGCAAACAATGGGTATCAGACTTATGAAGTTAAATATGATGGAGATTCCGTAAAAAGCACAAAGCCGGTTAGTATTACAGCAACCAATAATACGGTTGAAATTGGAAGAGCGATCCTTTCTCCAGGGGAAACTTTTGTTTATGAAACAGGATTGTTGTACAGTCAAGACAAGACAAAGGGAGAACAGCAGCCGTACGCATACTATGATTATCAATCAGGCATCGTTCCTTTAAATAGGGCGGAGATTAATTCCTCTTTATATAATCCTTCTATTCATCAACTAGATCCTATCTCAGGGAATGTTTATATGAAGGGCAATACGATCACCCCTGTAGCTACTTTCTTTAGATGGCCCAATTCCAGCAAGGCCAGTTTTGTTTTACCTGTATGGGCCAGCGCCTTTCAAAAGAATGCATTCTTGGTCAAAGAAGGGCTTTTGCGTAAAGGAAGCATCTCAGCTTTAATTGAGAAAGATTTTGGTAAAGAAGCAGCAGAAGAACTCTTTAGTTTTTGGACAAAACAAGGTTATGTCAAACTTCACGGTTACGAAACATGGGCAGTTCAAGATAGCTTTAAAAAATTAAAGGATTCTGGTGAATTTAAAGTTCCAGAAAAGTTCAATAGATTAAAAGCTAAGTTTTTTGAAACCTTTAGTGACTCCACGGATAAGACCAAGAGCCTTGAAAAGGAAGCAAGCTTATTGATTGAAGATGTAAATCAGATGGCTCAGCAGATTTTAGGAAAGGCTATAAAAACTAGTCGTGTGAATAATCCAAGGGAAGGTTTTGGAGAGGGATTAAGGATAGCAGTTTCTAATAGTTTTCGCGAACAAAGGGAGAAATTCTTTGCAGAAATATCCAAGCAGGCTGCAGGATTAATAGGGGTTCGGGTGTCCACCTTTGGATCAGGACTGATTCAGGGAGGAATTAACGTGAAGATTGATAAGAGCTTAAAAGAAACTAATCCTCAGGCCTATGAAAAAGCAAATGCATTTTTAGCAGAAGTGGAACAAAGAACATCTGGCAATAAAGATTTAATGTTTAATGCAGTAAGAACTACATCAGAGAAGTTTGGTAATTTAGGGCAGGTTTTAATTACTAATACTCCTGAAATTAAATCATTTATGAATGTGATTGGATTTACAAATGACTATAGAAAAGGGGAAATGACCTTCTATCCAATGATGGAGCGTATGGGTAATCCCGGTCAAATGGCAGAGGGGTATGATATTGGGTTTAAATCGTTATGGGGAGCATTAACGAATGATCGTAACGAGGAAACGTCGTCTTTACCTCACGAGTTAAAACATGCGGTAGGCCAACAAGGAAGCTCCACAGGACGTTTTGATCCATTAGGGCAAACACGTACGTACGTGGATGTAACTAAACCACTAGTCAATAGCAAGGATGTTGGTATTTATGGTGCAAAAAGCAGTGAAGATCAAAAAGTTTCTAATTATGCGGAAGAAGAAATCAAAACTCATTTTATAGAAGGCGTGTATCGTTTGAAATCTATGATGGATGCTTTTAAAAAGAAGAACTTTGCAGAGGCATCAAATAATTTTACTCAGTCAATTGCTTCATTGGTACGCGGGGGGAACATTGCAAAGCAGAATCTACTCATGTACGCGCAGGCGCGTAAAAATGGTAAAGTGGAGCTTGTTAAAAATGATAAAGGGCCAGCCTACATCAATCTTTATGTCACAGGAGATAATGGGTGGAGCGTTAGAAAGCAAATGTATTTACCAATAGGAAGTATTCATCAACAAATACCATTAATGACACAAGAAGAAGTAGAAAATATTTTAAAAACAACATGGGATCAAGAATTATCAAAGGCAAGTGAAGCACAAAAAAGTAAGATTAATGAACGCTATTCTAATGCACAAAAGGAATTAAAAAGCTTGTTTGATAGGAATCTTAAAAGTGCGTTAAATAATGCTAAGCAGCTAGTTGCTTTAGCACCAAATTTAGCAGAAATGATTAATAATAGTGAGAGTGAACTTGTTAAAAATCTTGAGAAAGTGCTTATTTTGGATACGAAAGAAGATTTTAGCAAGAGAGCAGAAAATGACATTGTTCGTCGTTTGGCTGAGAAATCCGAAGTTGCGGCTAGTGCAGCTGTTAAACAAGCTGCGAATAAAATTCGTCAGGTTAGAAATGACTTTAGAACAGCTAAAGAAGCATTTTTTATGAATCGTGCGGTGGAAGGGTTAAAGCTTGCAGCTGAAGATAAGGTGGGAACATTCACTGGTCTCCAAGACATGCTAAGAACCAAGCTTTCCCCAGGTGCCACCTATAAAATTTCTAAAATGCCTAACGAAAATATTTTTCATATTTATTGGGATAGCATGGAAAGTCAAGATATTTGGGGAACTAGAGTTCAGGTGTTTGTTGAAAGCGGGAGTGATAATAAAGGAAAGGTTCTAACAGATAAAGAATTAGCTAAAACAAGAAAAACATTGGTAGGACATGATTATAAATTAAGTGATTTAGTGCGTTTTTATAATGCAGCTCATAGGCAAGGAATTGTTCTTAATATTGTTGAAGAAGCATTAAGAGAACGATTAAAAAGCTCAGGATTGATTGATAGAAATGATCTTCCTCAGTATAAAGAGAAAGGAGTTTCTCAAAATGAAGATCGTTTTACATTTGAAAAAGAAGCAGCTATTGTCACAACAGCTCGGGATGTTCAAGGAGATAGAGTTAAGACATGGGAACATGCAGCAGGAATTGCAAGACATGAATTAGGGCATGCTTTTGATTTCTTGGATCCTCATCCGATTTTGAATGTTTGGAGAGATTCAAAATATGCACAAGCTAGAGAAATCTTTATTAAATTCATGAAAACTATGGGAAATACCTATGATACTAAGGATGAATTTTTGATGGCCACTGAGATGGCTCGATATTTCGGAGACCTTAAGGAAGTAAATCGTATTGCTAATAATAAAATAAAGTATGGATTTCTTTATTCAGGAAATGATTTTAAGAAGGTTGTTAAAGAAGCTTCGGAAGCGATTAAAGATTTAGATCGTAAAAGGATGGGCATTGTTACCATGCCATTACCGGATAAAAGACCTGTGTTTACTTTTACAGATGAAGTTCGGTCAGAGGCAAAATCAGTTGTTGATATGAAAGAGAACGCAGACCAACAACATATAAATCGTATAAGCAGTACTCTTAGAATAACACCACAATCAGCAATAAATCTCCAAAAAGAAAAACCTGTTTTAATGGCTGATCTTGCTATGAAAGCAAAAGAAATCCTTTCTAATCAAGGAAGGCCCGTAGAAGATGTTGCAGTAGACATACAAAAACTTTTAAGTAAGTATTTACCTAGCGTTCCCACAAAGCAAGAATTGATTGATCATCACAAACAAATAGTGTTTCGTGCTAATTCTGAGAAGCTTGCAAAATCTTTGGTCGAATCAAGACAAAAATTAACACAGCTTTTATCTACTAACAATATTAAATTTGTTCCAGTTTCATCTGAAGAGATCTCTACTT
Source organism: Candidatus Omnitrophota bacterium (assembly GCA_043742785.1). Classification (GTDB taxonomy): domain Bacteria; phylum Omnitrophota; class Gorgyraeia; order Zapsychrales; family Fredricksoniimonadaceae; genus JACQCF01. Next base: position 38,379 of record JAYTXU010000002.1, on the reverse strand, counting down.
CTGATATTCAAACTCAACAAGAAGCTACCACAGAAAACAACCCAACAACAACTGTTGATGCAGTTGGGAATGCTTTGAATACTGCTTTTGGATTTCAACCTGCTCCGGGTGTGGCGGACATTCCAATTCCTGCCATTAATAAGCCTACAATCCCTAACGAACCAAGTTCGTCCGCAGCCGAGCAGGTTGCTAAATTAGAAAAAATGCCAGTTCAACCGACACTGAACCAATTAGCTGGAGTTGTTGAACAACCTAAACTAGACCTCACAGGTCCTTCTATTATTGAAAACCCAGTTGCCAGAGCGCCTGGAACGGGTGAACTTACATTGCCACGAAGCCAATCTCCACCTGCCGTTAAGATGCAGGCAGCAGAAACAATTAAAACACCTATTTCTCCAGTAGTAACAAATCCGATCGTTCCTCAAGCAGCTGCGACCCCTGCAATAGAAAACGGAAATCCTTTTAAAACAAACGCCTTGCCTTTGTCACCAGCCTCTGAAGATAAAACAGTCAGAGGTTTGCCGTTAAGTCAAGTCAACATCATTGGTGCTTATGTAACAGCATTGCACGTAGAAGAAAATGGCAATGCTGCAGTCAAAGAAAATTGGTTTAGTGTACAACAGCTTCAAGCGGCTAAAGATAATTTTGAAAAGATGAAGATTGGAATGTCAGTCAAGCAAATAGAAGCTGTAAACAAAGAACTCAATAGACAGAAACAAGAAATATGGGGAATGAAGGTTGAAAAGGAATCTGCTCCTCAAAAGCTTGCCCCTCAAATCAAGTCATGGTTAGGAATTTTTAAACCAGAGGCTAAAGAAGAATTTCATGCATGGTTTGGCGGTGTTAAACAAACCGTTCGTCAGTGGGCGGTGCCAACGGCAGCTTTATTAGCTATTCCTGGATGGATCTTTTTTAATCCAGGCAATGGCAAGGGGATTTCTAATAATTTCAGAGAAGAACAAGCTAAAAGACAAGCTAGTCAAGCGGCTGCTGGAGAAATTGTTGCTCCATCGCCCGAAGAAATTAAAGCTCAGCAGGCAAGAGTGGATCAATGGAATGCCCAATATGATGCTTCTCCTAAAGGTCAGTTGGATAGTTTACAAAATCAGGTGTATACCACGGATAAAAATATTTCTTCTATTGAGCAGGGATTAACAGCAGGTGTTCAGTTAGAAGAAATTCAAAAGGTCATTGTTAGCGATGAGGATAAAGCTGATTATCAGAAAATGCAGGCTATCGAAGAACAGATTCGTCAAAGCTATAAAGCTTTTGGTCAATTAGAAGAAAATGGAGACGTAGAAGCATCCAATAAGATTTTAGCAGAAGAAAGAAAAGCGGAACAATCTTTACAAGGGGCTGTGAATGTCTTTGTTGAAAAATTAAAGACACGCAGCGCAGATCTTAAGAGCAAGGCCAAAGATATTCAAGAACAAATTAAAAAAGGGCAAGAAGAAAATCTTCCTGCCCTCACAACCGGTAGCGTATTTCAGCTTCCCCCTAACGAAGATAATAGAAATTTATCATGGAAGAATAGTTTTGTCAAGCGGGGGATTTCATCGCTCTCCCTTAGACCACAACAAAATCCCTTCAAGGCGCCCCAGGCGGGATTCGAACCCGCATCGGTCTCTTCGTTAAGGAGAGGCTCTATCCAATTGAGCTACCGGGGCGACCTAGGCTTTGACAAAGAATCAAACAAAATTGATAATACATCAAATAATTCATCTGTCAATAGCCAAATTAATCGTAGTGATCACGCGATGATTTCTGAAGGGCAGCAGGCTTTAAACAGAGCAGCAGGATTAGTTTCCACAATGCTGGTCAAGCCTCAGGCTATCAAAAACAGATCAGATTTTGGCGAGCAGGTTAATAAAACCGCAGAAAGATTATTCGAACTTTCCTATGCTGCTGAGAAATTAAATCAAACAGGCGACGCTAAAAAATACAAAGAGAACGCGGTCGAAGTGTTGAAGGTATGGAATGATTTTTCAAAGTCTAGCAAGGCGATGATTTCTCTTGGGAGCAGAACTAAAAATTGGATGATGGCTATTGGAGCAGGAGTGTTGTCCTTAGCTTCGCAGCAATCCGTCAAAGCTCAGCAAGTCTATTTGAATGCTTTAGGAAAGACGGCTATTCAGACTGAAGGGCTTATTAATATTTTTGATGGAACAAATGTAGTAGCTGCTCAACTACCATTGCGTATTAATAACCCAACAATGCGCAACTGGAATCATATTCTAGGATACCCAACTTTAAATAAACAATATGGACACCTTATTCCAAAAGACAGAACTAATTTCTATATTGTTAGTCTTAAAGATCAACTTCCAGCTATTAAAAAACTATTTCGTCAATATTTAATGAATCCTGAAAAATATGGATTAAAAGATTCTTCTACCCTTGAGGACATGGCAAAGAAATTTGATCAAGAAAGACCTGAGAACAAGATCAACCTATTGAAACAAGAAGGGTTAGATTTAAATAGAACAATTAAAGAAATGCGCGAAGCCCTTCTTAAGGATGAGAAAGAAGCAAGTAATGGTCCTGTTACAGTTGCAGTTACCAATTGGCAAGAAGCCATTAAGGAAGCCAAGTCTAACGCTCCTGCTGTTACAAAAACAGTAACCAATCCACCAGCAGCACAGGCTCCAGTTCTAGTTGCCAACACACCCGTAGCTAATCCAGCTGTTCCAAATACCCCAGCACCGGTTGTGAAGACAAATCTTCCAGTTGTTCAACCTGCGGTAGCTAACAGTACTGATAAGCTGATCAATCTTTCATGGCGTAAAGGTCAGGCAATGCCGTATTTTAATATTCTTCCTTTTGGCAAGAATAAAGCAGGTAAGGATGTAACGATGAGAATGCTAGTGAAGGCCAATGAAACATTTAAAGGCCCTACCGAGAAGTTATCAAACGGCCAACGCATTGGCGGTCAGATCAGACATAGCGTAGAAGATTCAAAACCAGTGCCTATGACAGCAGAAGAGCTTACGAAAGCAATCAACGATGTTAAAGATAAAGCCATGATCACCCAATCAGAGGTTACTGCTTTAATCAATCAGATGTCTCAGCTTAGAAGTCGTGAACAATTTAAAAATCTTCTTCCTATTATAGAGGGAGTTTTAACGGATCTTTATATCGATAGCAAAACTAATCCAGCAGCTAATGTTGAATTAAATGAAAAGTTCACTAAGAATTTGAGAGATCAATGGTTTGGTTTGGATAATATTCGAATTATTCGAATCTTGCCTGACAAGGCCATGAGCAGGGCCGATCAAGCTAAGGTTAATCAATTATTAAAATTGAATCAATTTGGCGATTCAATGAGCTTGGCAATGGGTGCAAAGAAAGGCCCAGAATTTCGTGATGCGGCTATGAGAAGTCCTGAAGTATGGATTGCTGCCAGGAATATTGCCAAAGTTAATAGAATTTCTAATGGATATAAAAGCAACGTCGGTTCTTCTGTACAAGCTGTTTCCAGACCCATCAGCAATATCAGCAGCATTGTTCTTAATGAAGAATTTAATGACAGCGCCATGATTACTTACTATCAGGGTAAATTGGTTAAGGGTCCACAAGGTCCCGAAGAAGCTTTGAATATTGTCAAACGCGCTTTATTGGGCCGCTCTTTCCCATTAATAGGAAATACCAAGGACAGAATCATTGAAGCGATCGGTGAGGATGGATACAGCGGACAAACAGATGAAGCAATGCTGAATGATTCAGGCAGAACCATCATTAGTATTTTACAAAGCAAGGCTATTGCCGATAATGCGGACAGCATTAAGCTTCAAGTCATCGAAATATTAAGAAGTGTTCAATTGCCTCCACCTGCCGATACTGCAACCGAGCAAGAACAAGCTCAGTACAAGTTGCGTGTGGAAGCTATCAAGCAAGTTTTGGAATACACCTTTGGCAGTAGAGAAGTCGCCGATCAAATCTTTGAAAGCCGCAATCAAAAAGCAGAACAATCAGCCGGCGAAGAAGTATCATCAGGGACAACAAACGTTCCAATACAATTAAATGCTCCAGAAGAACCCGTACAAATTCCTGTTAATCAAGGAATTGTCCCCGCTCTTCCAGTGGCAATGCCTTTCAATTTAAGCTTCAGAGAAGTCATGCAGGCAACAGCCATAGCTCGGGGTGATAGAAACATTGCTAATGATGCCAAGAGCGATTTCTCTAACAATGCGATGGTAACAGAAGATGTCGATGGAACTGTCCCTAATCCTCCAGTTGAAAGTCTTGAGGATAGAAGGATTAGAGCTAAAAAGATGGGGGTTCTATTAGATGCGAATGGCGATCAAAGTACCGCTGGTTTCAAGGAGGGTCCCGATAAGCTTAGAGACTATGCCATGACAACGCCGGAAAATCAGGAAGCTGTTTTAGCTGCTGCAGGAGTTTTGTATACCTTAATCAAGAGCAGGATAAAATCCAAGAAAACAGATTATGTTCTAGAAGAATTCAAGACAGCCATCGATAACGCTAGAAGATTCCCTGAGTCATACGGCCTTAACAGAGAAATTAATACGGCCCTAACAGCCCAAGGATTACCGAATGCGCCAGAAAGAGGAGCCAAGTCTGTATTAAACCAAATGGAACAGTGGGCTAATGATCGCCAGGCTGAATTAGGCAATCAATTGTCAGGTGTAAGCAAGGCGATGATTACAACCGCACCAACTACGGCTAATCTATTTGGTCAGATTCAATTGGATCAATTAAAAGCGATTGTTTATGAAAAGGTGAAGGCTTCTTCTAAGGTGAAAAAAGGGGATGATTATTTCAATAGACAGTGGGAAATGTTTGAAACGGCCTACAGAGACAATCAAAACATCGCCGCCGCCACGGGGTCGGGTAAGACGCTTTCTCAAGTAATCTTAGCCGCTACCTACCTAGCTCAAGGGAAAAACACCATGTGGTTGCTCAATGACAGCGGCGACGTTGATCGTTTTGTCGATGAAGTTCAGGCAGAGATCAATCTATCCTTCCAGGATTTGGTCAAATTAGTGGTCAGCGAATTAACAGGCAAGCCTCAAAGTGAGCTGCCGACGAGTCCATTGGTGAATATGGAAAAATTAGGTAAGGCACAACAAGATTTGTTAGCCGGCCTGCCTAATGAATACGCCACTCAATTAGGCATCTCTCAGCCAGCCGATATTGAACGCATGATTATTAATGATTTGAAGAATAATAATTTAATCAAGGTCACCTCCGTTGGCCAGCGCGGGTTCTTAACTATTACCTCCACACCTGAGAATAAGAAGGATATGCGCGATGCCGTAGGCAGCCTGCAGGAAGCGGTGGTTGATGAAATTCACAATTTCGTTTCTCTCTATAATTTCATTGTGTCTCAATCGGGGCCGCTCAAGGACAACACCTTCGCTAAGGAAGTCAAAGCTAAGGTCGAAGAGTACTTGCCTCAGATTAAAGAAGCTTTAGCAGGAACAGGGGTTGCCAAGATCAAGGTGATTTCTTCCAGAGAAGAATATATTCAAATGCAGAAGAATCCGCTGGCAGGCGAAGCCTATGTACTCTACACCCAATCGCCCAATCCAGAAGCCCCTATGCAAGGGCATTTGGATATCCCACAGGAAACCTATGATGCCTTTAAGGTTGCCGCGAGCGACTTTAATGGACAGGTGGCCTTCTATAACACCTTATTGTACTTGGTAGAAAAAGGCAAACGCCTAGCTGTTGCCTATGACCAAAAGCAGAATAAGTTTGCACCTATGCCAGTGAACGAAAAGGGAGAGCCGGAAAATAAGATATTTAACAATCTACCGTATCTCTTAGCCTTTACGATCGACTATAAAAACACCCATCCACAGGGACCAGAATTGGATGTGGACAACTTAAATATTTCTTCTGAAACCTTAGATCAATACGCCTTGGCCCGTATCTTGACGGGTGTCAATATCCACGGGTTTACAGCAACGCCGGGTGCATCGGAAGAAGTTTTAAAGATGATGTTCCCCGAGTTTACCTATAAGAGATTTAATCCGAATAATTTAAAAGATGATCTACAAAGCGGAAGAGTAACCTTTAGTAATAATTTTGCTGATATCGACGCTGTCATCGATTCTGTGATCGATCAATTATTGAGTGGAGCAACAACTGGTGGTGCCTTGGTGCAGATGATCATGCGCGGGAATCTAGATCAATTTGAAACCAAGCTTAAGGCAAGATTAGCGGGAAGTGGCGGCAATATCTATTTGGCTCCTCGCACGATTACGCTGGCGGAAGTTAAAGCTGCACATAATGATCCTCAATATGAGCGCAGAGCGATTATCTTAGACGGTACCAATCGTGAAACAGCGGATATTCTTAATTTCTTACAGGGCACAAAGGCGGCGGATAGTAAATGGATCATCGCCACTTTACCGTTTGCTTCTCAAGGTAAGAACTTTGTAGGCGATGTGGTCAATCATGTTCCCGATGCTATTTTCTGGAATAAGGATGTTTTAGAACAAGCCTTAGGGCGTAACCGTTTAGGTGAAGCAAACAACGGCTTGCGCTTGACCTATGGAAATCTCAAAGACGGCTTAATGATGAATCAGTATGCCGAGCAAATTGTTAGTCTAGTTAATGAACGAGCGGGTTCAAATGGTTTGAATCAGGATATCCGTTCTTGGATCAATACCCGTCCAGCTTCAGGTGGTTCAAACTTTAGCGAGCAGGATTTATTAAGCTGGGTTGAGCTCAATAACTTAACTCATCGTGATCAAGTGGTTCATCACGTCATCGCAGATACCTTGTATCACAATGTGCTGATGCAGATTTTAGAAATGTTGTCTCTCTATGAGAATTCACCAGGAGACAAGGAGATTATGGCTTCCATCCGCAAGAAGATGTCGGCCGGCGGATACAATTTATTTATAGAGAAACTCCTAGCCTTTGCGCTCTCTCCAAGTGAGCGCCTACAAACTGAAGCAATTGCTTCCTTAAATTCTGTTCAAAATATCCTTAATGATATTATTGGTCTTGGCGTCGGCGGTAAGTTAAGTGATGGTCTTGAGAAGGCTACAAAGAACGCTTTAGTCCAAACTCAAGAGAGCTTGCGCCGTGTTCAATACCAGGGCATTGATGCCAAAGGAAGTGAAACCTTGGCGGATGTGATGCAGCATCCTGTTCTCGCTGATCCACAGAGAAACACCATCAATTTAAACGCTAAGGAGGAATTAACTAATTATTATGAACGCCTCTTTGATTCCTTAGGACGTATTGCTCAAGGATTATTTCCATCCTTCTTCGTGGGACATAATGCCCGTCAGGAAATTCAATCCGCCAATCAATTGGTGCTTAAGGCCGGAGGTCAAGAGGCTGACAAGATTGCTGTGGCGATCGATATGCCGATTGCTGGCGACTTTGTTGATAGTGACAATAAGGTTAACTTAACGGGCTTAACGATCGCAGGCATTGCTAAGGCGCTTAACGAACAATTATTATCCCGCAAAGAGGAGTTCCTTAAATTCTTAGGGGTAGCTAATACTTTTGAAGCAGCTGATAAACTCTTTGAAGCTGGCGTTAATAGCGCTGATAAATTATCTTTGGCTATTCTTTTGATGACCCAAGGATTGGCCAAGAACAGCGACGAGTTGTTACAGGCTATTCTTGATGTTTCTAATGATCCTGTATCTTTCTTAAGTGATATCCAGGTGATTGCCAATCTTGCTAAGGCTAACAATAAACTAGAAATTTTAGAAGCTCTTAAAGGTCTTTTGTCAGCTAGAGAAGCTTTAGTTGCTTTACAAAAAGCAGGTAACAGCAAGGGCAACACCAATCCTGTTTTAAGATTATTTAAGTTTTCTCCACAACAGAGAGCGTTCAATGATTTTATAGCCAAGACGCGTAAAGGAATTGCTTCTATTACCGTTCAAGTTCTGACACAAATTAATCCAAGCAGTCCTTATGAAGCGCTGAAGGCTTTAGGATTAAGCACAACAGCGCAATATTTAGGACAGATAGCCAAGGCCGTGGGCGACAGCGACAAGACGCGTTCAGGGCAAATTGAAGGATTGTCGACGAATTTATTTATTAAGAGGATGATTTTAAGTGATGAAAGCTTAGAGAGAGAAGCTCTTGATTTTATTGAACATGCCAAATCCTTAAACGGAAAAGCTACGGGAAGCGAAGCTGGTGATCAGATTGCATCGATTATCTTTATCGATGGTAAACCTCTTGAGGGTGAAGTGGCTAGCCGTGTAGCCGCTATTGCTTTAGGATATATTCAAAATAAGTATGGTGTTAAACATTTGGCTTACAGCGAAAAAACGGCAGAGCAAATGGAACAGGAAAAAACACAGAAGAGAAAGCAATGGGTGCTGCGTGCTGCCATCGAGCAGAGAATCGATGCTCTGCTGTCCTTTGTTTTTGGTCCAAGTAATTTACCGGCGGGAACCTTGCCATCCATTGAAAATTTAAAGAGAGCTCAGGTTGTCCGCAAGCTTCTTGCCGAAACACCAGAAGAGTTTAAGAAGAGCCCGCTCTTTGTCACTCCCAATGGCGAGCCGGTGATGATTGCCTTAGAGAATCTGTTTAATCAATACGCCAGCTTCCCTCAAGGGGCCAGAAGAGATTTGGTCAAGGAAATTTCAGCCATCTTAGAAAGCCGTAAGGCCGCAGAAGAATTGAATGAAGAGGAACGCAAGGCCGTAGATGCGATTAAACAAACAAGTGATACCGATCCATTCCCTGCGGAAGCAGAAGCTATTGTTGAAACGTCTGTGGCAAAGGTTGAACCTCGCAAGGAAACGATTGAGCGCTTAGCAGCTAAGATTACAGAAAGTCCTAAAGCTGAAGAGACCGATACGAATAATTCCACACAAAAGAAACCCGGCTGGATTCATCTAGAAATCAAGCATATTGCCATTAAGGGCTGGCCACTTGCAGACTTCACACAAGTTAAGGTGGGATCTTGGGTGACCATCGATCCTTGGTTGAGCGGGATGGCTGCCTTGGCCGTAGGCATTCCTCTTGGGTTAACAGCGGGATTGATAGCGATCCCAGCGACGATCTTAGTAACAAGTTTGTATTCTAAAATGAATAAGAGCACGTCCTTGGTTGCGGCATTATTGCTATTTGTTTCAGCAGTATTAGCTAAAGGTCAAGATGCAAGATTTGATTCGAAAGACAGCATTCCTCCGCCAGCCGTTGTGGCTCAATTGGGATCTGAAGTTAGCGCTATGCAGCAAAAGCTTCAACAGCAGACAGCTCAAGAAGTTAGGGCTGCCAATGAAGCTGTTGCTGAAGCTCAAGAGGTTGTAGCCCAGAAAAGAGCTATTTTAAGAGAAGCTTGGGATAAGAAGTCTCCGCAAGAAAAGGCAGAGTACAGGAAATATGTTCAGAATTCAAATTTATCACCAGAAGAAAAGAAGGCGACCTTAGAAGAATTGGCAGCGCTTGATAAACAGCCTGCTCCATTGGCCACCTCTCCTGTTCCAACGGTTCCTGGTCCTAGTGCTAATGGACCAAGTACACCAGGCGGCAATGGGGGCAGTACGCCAGCGCCAACAACGCCAACGGCTGGACCAACAGCACCAACGACTCCAGCTCCTGCCTCGCCGGCAGGCGGGCCTGTGGCTCCAACAGCAGGGCCTGTAGCACCAACAACACCGGCACCGGTTGCGCCAACAACACCAGTGGCACCGCCAACACCTGTGATGCCGCCGGTCACTCCAACAACACCTTTAATGGCTTCTCCACCGCCACCTGTTCATCCATCGATTGCTTTGGAAATTCCAAGGCCTTTCATAGAGACAACTTTAAGTAAAGCAGGTTCTAATAATTTGGAGATCGCTAAGGCCGTATCTTTGACTGAATTACAAGCGAGCCGCGGCGACGGCGGTCGTACTGCTTCTGTCGTGACTTTCCTCAAGTCATCAGACAGACGAAATGAAGGAGACGAGGAAAAGAGCATAAGTGTTCGTAGTAATGCAGTTGCAGGAAATAGTACAGTTGTTGACAGTACAGCAAAAACTGGGTTTAGCGCAAGCTCTGCCCAAGAGAAACAAAGAGTAAATGGTAGTGCATCAAGTACCAAGGCAGTAAGCAGTAAGGTAGCAAGTAGGACAGAAGTAAGAAGTGAGTTCAAGTTAACAAATGGTGGCATCATCGCACCTGAAGCACAAGTAACAAGTGTCAATATAAGCGAAAGCAACACCGTAGTTGTAGCTGGCAGTACCGTAGAAAGAAGCAATGCTGGTGAATCACGCAGGATCCGTTCTGGTAGTGGCGATGCCATTGCCGTAGCTAGAAGTACTAAAAATGACATTCGCGTGTCTAGTCCTAAGGGTAGCGAAAGCTCTCTAAAGGATACAAGCGCTCAAGGTGTGAGAAGTTTGTCCAAGGGTGGCGACGTAGACGCTGATAAATATACAGAAGGTTCTATAGGTGCAGGAAGTGTGAGAGGAACAAGAAGAAACGTTCCAAGCACTGATTCTGTTCGTACGCAAAAAGCAAGTAGTATAAGAAATGCAAGTTCTCTCACTTATAAAGGTAAGTTTAGATATTCAAGCAATATCAATGGTTCCCATAGTCTGCCCGCAGATAGTTCCATCCCAGGAGCTAATTCGAAGGAGCAGAAAGCTTTTGCAACCACCGCTAAATCACTGGTTCTAAAACCTACTGATTCTGGCAGTGGAGTTCGTTTGTCCACCCGTTATTCCAATACCCATGCACCACGCGCTCTACCCCAGGGCGCTACCAACACCACTGCGCTCAACATTGGTGATGGCAGATCTATTCGTAGTTTAGTAACCAATCAACAATTATTAACAGTTAAGCAACAAACCAACGGAGGTGCACCATGGTTAGCAACACGTTTCGGATCCAACACTTCGTTAAAGTTCACGACATCAACGCTTCAATTGCCACAGCAAGGGACCAAGGAAACAGGATTCACATCTACCTCATCGAACACAACGGTAACATCTCCAAACGCAACGGGCTCAACGAATCTTGGCAACTTCTCGACCAAGAAGATCTCAACAGCTTCAGCGGGATCCTTAAACATCCAGACACAGCCAGAAGCCCGCGCTACAGCACAGACAGCCTCAACTAATAATGTGGATGCCACCTTGGCTCCTGAAGTAAACACTGCTGCTTCTTCAGCCGCAGCCCCAAGCAATGTGAACGCTACTGACTTCCCTAAGAGTCAAAGTGTTCAAACCGTACCTGCCTCAACAAGCACAGTTCACAGTATTACAGAACGCCTCAATAAGGGTGCTACGTTAAATGCTGGTAAGCCAGTATTTAGCATCACCTCTATTGAGGCCATGGAAGAAGGAATGACCGATGAGCCAATGGTGATTGTTGGAAGCAGCACCAATGGCTTGTATATGGCTACAGGCAGCAAGATCATCAATGAAGCGGATATGCCAGAAGCGATTAGAACGAATAGCGTATTGGCTAATTTAAAATTAAATGTTCAAAATCCTGCTGTGATGTTGGTCGATGCAGGATATGTGGCTAGCATTGATGCTAAAGAATTTAAGAATGATTATCAAAACGTTCTTAACAATGCCCGCCGTGCCATCTTTGGAACAATCAGAAATAAGAGTGTTGCCTTAACTGCTTCCAGTGTTCCTGTCGCAACGTTTGTTGACAAAGATGGCAATGTGGATATTAAAGGGTTTGTGTTGGCTAATGCTAAGAGTGTTGATTCTAAGCTTACCCCTGAGGATGAATTAAAGGTCGTCAACGATGCTTTAAGCCATGGCATCCCAGGAAAGATGGCAGAGATTAAAAAGACCATTGCTGACAATAAAGAAGGTTCAAAGAAATTAGAAACTGAAATCGCCAAGTATGAAGAAGATACCCGCAAGGCGTTAGAGAAAAAGGCAGCTGGAGAGGCGCTAGGAATTAAAACAGATGATGATAGCAGGAAAGCCTTTATTGATTCTCAGTTAAATGACCAGAGAAAATTAGCCAAGACAGTATTAACTCGTCCTGGTTTGCCAGTAAACTTAGGCATTGTTAATAATTACAATTTCCCAATGATGTCTGCTCCTATAGGAACACCAAATCAGACAGCGACATTTATTGTTAATTTTGATCATCCATTTAAGTCAGGATTAGAAGCGTTCCAAATCATCCAAGGCTTCAGCCAGTTCGGCGCGCAAACAGCTTTAAATAAATTTATGGGTCCTGCCCGCTTGGTTGATATCGCTTTGGAATTGCGCAACTATGCCGTCTTACATGAAAATAGATATCAAACCAAGTTAATCTCCACAGATAAATTCTGGTTGGAATATCCTATTAGCACCTTGTTAATCAATAGAATCCCTATTGAAGTAGCTGATCAGAATAATGAATTACAAAAGAAGAATGCTTATAGCGTTGGTATCTTTGATGATTTACGCGCCATCCCAAGCGGTTTAAATCGATTAACAGGCGGTTTCTTACAACCTGTATGGAGTCTTTTAGGAGACACTAATAAACGCTTCCCATTCGAGAATTTAGGCAAACAATTTGATATTGGATTGTATCAAGCAGGCTTTGAATATGCTGCCAGCATCAAACCTGAAGAAGCCAAGAATATTGCCTATATCGAGATGTTTGATGAGGTTGACGTAACAACGCCGTATGTCCAAAACAATCGACATGGTTTTGATAAAGCCAAAGGCAGTGTTGATCAAGACAAGATAGTCTATAAGGGCAAGGTTCGCGGGTTCATGGTTAAAGATTTAGGCAACGGAAAAGCTCAAGTCCGCTATGTCTTTACCTCACCAACCTTTGTGTCGAAGAAGATGTATTTCGCAGCCTCCAGCAACGGCAATGTTGATTTAAGCAAGCCATTAGTCAAAGCTCTTCCTTCCAGAATCGCTTTATTGAATGAACGATTTGCGATTGAACACAGCAAAGAAATTTTAGGCATGCTTCGTCATCCTGTATCCGGAGAGATTGTTCAGATCATTACCGATGCTAGATACTTAGCCTTAGTTGAGAAAGATACAACAGGCATTAGATATATCCCAGCGGCTGAAATTCATGCCGTCAAAGCGACTAAAATGGAAATCGCCCATAAAATTGGCAATGTCTTTGTCGATTATGCTAAAGATGAATTCACCCGTACAGCGGATGCTTATAATTCTATGTTTGGGGAATCTCGTACTGTGGTCAAGGAATATTATAAGGTCAGAAATAATAACGGTCCAGTGACCGCTACAAAGGCTATGAACGAAGCTTTACAGGATCAATTAACTCCTAAGGTTCCAGGATATCTCTTTGAAACTTCCAACTTGTTAGAAGATTTGGATACAGCAGCTCAAGCTAAGGCGGGCACCATCTTCTATTTAAGTAATAACAAACCAGAAGCGATTGATTCAACAAGCCATTTAAAGGTTGCCCGTTATTTAAGAAATGCAGATCTTGTTGTTATCAGCGCTGTGAAAACAGATAAGGGAATTGTATTCAATGTTGGCGGCCGTGAAATCAAAGTTCCTGGAAATGCTCTTATCCAAATGCCTGTAGACGGTAAAAGCGTTGGAATTTTTGCTCCATCTGTGAAGACAATGAAGGAATGGATTACAAAGGCAGCCGCAGAGAATGAACGTTTAAGCAGAATTCTTCCATTCTATGAAGGACAAGGGCTTTCTATCTCTGTTCCATCAGGGAACATAGAAACGGCTAAAGCTAATGAATTTGCTCCTGCTAAATTTGTGGAAGATAAAAAGTATGTGGGTCAGGCTATTGAGATCGGTAATGAGAATGGCCAGACGAAAAAGATCGCAATCACAGAGAATATGATGATTAAGGTTCAAGCTGGACGCGTGGTGGCTATCTTGGATGCAGGTAAACAAGCGCTTGAAAAACGTAAGGTTCAGTTAGAAACCCTGATTGCCGGCGGAGTTGAAGCTTCAGACTTATCAACAAACAAAATCAAAATTTACAGCGCAAAAGAATTCATTGATTTAATGAATCAGAACCGCACAAGTATCCGTCATATCAAGCCTATTGTTGGAGAAGAATATGATCAACAAGTTGTATTAGAAAAAGGAACAACTCGCATTCCTGTTAAGGCGCAGCCTGTTGCATACAATTCTGTAAAAGATTTCTTAGCTAATAATTATATGTTGAATGACACAGAAGCCAAGACCAGCGAATTTTTAACCATGGCAGAGTTGATGATTCCAGCTAATCAAGAATTTATTCGCAACAATAAGAATTTCGAAGTGATCAAAATTCGTACCAACGGGAGCAAAACAGAGACTATTGAACGTGTTTATTTTATTCAAGATGACGTACAGGTGGGAGTTGTCAATAACGATGGAACAGAGAATATTTATCCATTTAACACAGAGCGTAATGAAAACACCTTATTGGCGATCGCCCATAAGGTTGGAGAATCATTTGAAGTTAAAGGACAAAAAGTTCAACGTATTGAACGACGTCTTCCAACGGGAGCATTTGAAAAAGCATTTGCTGTTGTTGTTCCAATTGAAGGTAAAGAGAAGAAAGGTATTGGGCTTGTTTATGTAGAATTTTATCCTACGGAAATGGTCAACGGAGTTGCTAGCAAAGGAAGTGCGATTATTGGTTATTCAGAAGAAGAGGTAAGAGAAATCTATAACTTCACAGCCTCAAACAATAATTATGAAATCGGAAAAGATATTGTTGGGTATGCTGTAAAAATGAATTTTAATCTCAAGAATTTACCTGTAATAATTCCTGGCGTTAGTGTTTCAGATCTTTTTGTAGCAGGCCGTAAAGAGACCAACGGAACCTTTAGCAAGAAAATGTATATTATCGATACAAAACATTCTCGTGAAATTGGAAATATTGAACAGATTCCTGGTCCTGTTACTAATCTTTACCAGGTGTTATTAAAGAATGAGAATCAAGGAACCTTTGAAGCCTATCATGCTGTTTTGGAAAACAAAACAAATGTTTTTGTGAAATTTGAGCATCAAAAATCAGCTGTGACAATAGATGCTTCAGCAGAAGATTTAAATAAAGGCATTGCCACGGTTGTTTCAGACAATGTTCTTTATCAAGAGATGGTTTTAAAAGCAAATAAGGCTGTGGAATTTATTGCTCAACAAATGGGCATTAAGAATGGAAAAGCAACTCTTGAAAAATCAACAGCAAGTCGTGAATATGGGATGGTGTCTGTAAGTTACCGCGTTAAAGGAGATATCTTTGGCCGTACCGTAGTAGAAATTATTCGTCCTAACAGCAATCCAATTGTGATTATTAACACGGCTTGGAAAGATGATAAAGCGACAGAAGGTATCAAGGCAACTTCTGTGGGGGATGCCTTCACTTTGAAAGAAGGAAAAACAATCACGCTTGGACAAGCTGTGAATGGAGTACAGAATAAATTTACAATATTCGGCTTAGATAAAGACTCCCCGTTACCAGAGCTTCTTGAAGTCCCCTATATTAATCTTAACGGGGTATTTACGAATTTTGCCACAGGAACACAGCATCGTTATTTGATGCCTAAAGATCCTCTTAACCGCGACATTGCCCTTCAAGGTCCTTCGGGTGAAACCAGTATTAATAAGTGGTGGATGCCTTCTCAATTGGAGTTGACTCCAGGACAAATGGTTATTAACCAAAATATTAGCACCTTATTAGGAGGCAAGAATGTTCTCAGAGACACTGCGTTAACTTCTGTAGACAATAAAACTTCGGAAGCTATTTATAAGGGTCTTGAAGAAGGGATGGAAAAGGTTAATAACGTAGACACTAGATACTCTCTTGCAACGGGTGTTTATTTTGAACAACGCGAATACAACACAATGACCTTGCGCGTTTATTATCTTAATAGTTATCCAGTCTTTGTTAATCGCATGGTTGATGGAACGGAATACAGCTACCGTAACATGATTAATAAGGTCTGGGCTGATGAAAAGTCCGGAGATATTTGGCAATTAGTGACAGAAAAACATGCTACCCAAAGCGGTTTTGAAGTAGCTACGCACAGCATCAATGATGACCGTAAGATTCTTATTAAAAATGGTCAAGTGGTTTGGAGTGCAGATAGATTTAATCGTAACACGGCTCCATACCCGTCAGTATTTAACATGGAAGATCTTTTCCGTAACAGTCCAATTTCTTGGGGAATACAAAAAATTACAGATATGAAGAACAACGATATCATTTCTTTAATTGAGAAAAATGGGCGAGAAGTAAAGATCAATATCGCAAATCCTGCTTCTTCTACTTATGAAGGTAAAGAAGGAACCACTGTCATGGGAGTGCTAAATAGAATCAGCATTGGCGCTTGGTGGTTTGTCGGAGGAATGGCAACACTCCTTTTAATGATTGGGTTTATTATCCCAGGAATTGGTTTTACCTTTTATCAATTGCGCAATCGTTCCAAAGTTGATGCTAATTATGAGGGTGTTCAGACATTTGAATCAATGGGCTTTACTCCTGCTCAATCAATGGCTATTGTTCGAAATCGTCAAATGAATGGAGCTTATAAAAATAACGAAGAATTTAAGAATCGTATTGAGAATGAATTAAAGAACTTACATATTCTATCAGGACATTCTTTGCGCGCGTTGTTTACTAAGGCACGTTTTTATGTGGCTATGAAAAATGCTAAGAAATTTCGTTATGCAGCTAACAAAGAAACATTTACCCAAGAAGATTTAGGTCGTTTAATAAGAACTGCAACGATTGTTGAATTTATGAAAGAACTTACAGCTTTGTACGGTATTAACGATGCTGAAAAGAATGCAGTTAAGTCTTTTGAAACAATGTTGAACGCCTTCATGAGTATTGAAATCGTGCAACAGGTGATTGGTTCTTTATATGTGAAGAAACTTGTGAATACCTTTGATAAGCGTCGTGCAACTCAAGCGATCTTGGTGCAACTATATGCCAAGATGCGTGATCACAAAGACTTCCAGGGTAATGTTAAAAATATTGCGAATAAGATCATTACAGAAACTGGTTTTGACAATGCCTTTGGTAATCAGATCGAAGCTTTAAAGCAAACCTTCTTTGCTAATATCTTCAATGCTCGTCAATTACCAGAGCTTTTTAGCTTTAATGATTTTGATATCAAGAGCAGCATGGTTGTTTATGCTTGGGATGATTTACGCAAAGGACCAGATATGCAACGTCAAGTCCGCAGCGCATTAGTTTCTGTTGAGAAGTTATTTGTTATGCAAGTCATCTTCCAACGCGCGCTCTTTGGATTAGCAGGACAAGGAAGAGCAGAAGAGTATCTCTGGGCTAAGTATGCTTATCCTGCGTTGACGACTAATAATAGCTTTGTTGGGGCAAACTTCCTTAATAAGGTCAAAATTTTTAAACAAGTCTTCCATGTTCTTCTATTTAATGAAATTCAAAAGAGAATTGAAGATAACCGTGATCCTAAAGGCAAGGTAGCTTATTTCCATGAAATTATCACTGAAGAAATTTATAACGATACCTTCCGTTATCTATTAGGTCAAAAAGATGCTACAGCGAATATGCCAGGAGGGGCAATTCCTGCAGAAGTAATGACCAACATAGATCCTCTTCGTCGTAGAATTGAACAAAAGCTTTTCGAGATGCAAACGTTATTAGATGTTCCTTTTGTCCAGCGTGAAGCTGCTATTCAAGACTTCTTACGTGAATTTAAACCTTTGATGCTTGCCTTTGTTAACACCGTTGATCAGGCAATTGGCATGCCAGTTGTCAAAACACGTTTAGCGATGTGGAAGATTAATGCAATAGCCTTATGGACTTTATTAAAAAGCAAGAATTGGCGTCATGCGATCTTCTCAAAAGGTGGTCCGTATAATCAAACAGCTCGTGATTTGATGAGAAGGGCTTACCATTATGTTTTAATTGCTTCTGTAACTGCCTTATTTGTTTGGTTAGCCTTCCCAGCTGCAGGGCTTTTACTAAAGGGTGTTGGGGTAACCAACTTTATGACCATGCCATGGGCAGTCATTATGGCAGCAGGAGCTTCGATCTTCAATCTCATCGCAGGTGCTTTAGTTAAAAATCCATTACGTAAAAAGCTAGAAGCAGATATTGCTGATATTGAAGCACAAATAAAGGATGAAAAGGATCAAACCAAGATTGTAGATCTTGAGAAGGAAAAGAAATCTGCATTCAAAGCTCTTCGCGCACGGTTAATCATGTTCTATGGCTTACAAGCGTTAAGCATGATAGGAGCTTTGATCACTCCTTGGTCAATGATTTTACCATCTGGCGCCATGGTTATCTTTGCAGTTCCAGCTTGGGCACAATGGCCGCTTCGTATTATCCCCGCCCTCATCTTTATTGAAACCTGGAGATTAAGCTTCTATGCCGCTAATTATTTGTTTATGGGTATGGCTAGCTTCGGATACAACTGGGTCAATAATGTGTATGAGCTTAAAAATAAAGGCAACGCTAGACAAGCAGTAAATCGGTTGATGAAATTATTTACTGATAAAACACCAACAACCGGAGCTAATCGTTTTGCGACTCAAGGTCAAGTTCGCTTAGCATTTTTCAGCAGGATTGTTGGACAGATGGTTAATGATAATGGGTATAACTATTTTGCTCAAGGGAAGGCCATTGACAATAGAACTGACCTAGTTGTTCGTTTAAGAGAATTAAGCGAAACAATTAATACTTCAGAAACAACTGTAAATGCTTTACGTGCTGAACTCAAAGCGTTGGTTAAAGCATTAGCTAAGCCAGTGATTGTTAATGGAATTAGAGCTAAGAATGATGATCGAACAGGAATGGTTCGTATTATTGAATATATCAATGGGAATTATCGTTTGGATAAAGGCGTAGAGCCAGCCAGTGCTGATGAAACCATTCCTATGACAGTTTTAATTAATGGTGCGACTGAAGATTACTGGTTTAATAATGTAGGTCTTTTAGGAACGGATCTTCCAGGAGAAACAGTTCAGTTTACGCATCGTTTAGGTATGTTGGCTAAGGATAAGACAGAAGCTTTCTTGTTGATGGTAAGACACTTAACAGCAGAAAATTCAAATGAAAGAAGTGAATTGCTTAAGATGATTAAGAAACCTATGCATAAGCCAGAGGGAATAGAAATTTGGAGTATTTGGCCACAGATTAAAGAATGGGCTAATCGTCAATTACCAACGGGCTATAACAATGCTCGTTCTCATCAGGAAGCAATGTTCGTTATTTATGAAGCTATTGCAGAACAGTTTGGAATGGACAATGAATGGGCGTATAGCAGATTCCGTATTATGGATCGAAATTTATCAGCTGTTCATAAGCTCAATGGAGTATTAAATAATAAATTAAGAGAGATTGTAGATGTTCTTATTGAAACTAATTATACAAATACTGCAAAGATCGATGCTAATGGACAATCTATAAAAGGCCTTTCTTTAGAAGTGATCGACAATTTATTAAGAAATGAAGAAGGAAGTAAGAATTTATTTAACCTTGTTTATAAACAAAGAGTGTTCCCAGCTCTTTTATTTGAAGGAACTAATCTTCCTAGGTTTGGTGATGAACAAGAAATCTATCATCGTTCTAAATGGAACCAAAAGACATCAGAACTTCCTTATATTATTGGACCAGTGGCGTTGAATATTGATGCGGATCATCGTACTAACATAGCAGACAGTCAGTTTATTTTGGCCCATATTAATGAATATTTCTATAATCCAGGATTAGCGACCTCAACGCCAGTGGTAAAACATACCATTACTCAAGATATTGGTCCTTTAGGTTCAGTAATGCCAACTTCTGAAAATGCATTTTATTATCACTCCATGAGGGGCAAGATGCTCTTCGGCGGGCTTACAACCTACGGTAAACTTTTTGAACGTGTTTCTGCTTTGCGTTGGTCTGAAGGTATTACCGATTCTTATGTAGCTGAAGATGCTTTGACAACAATGGCTTATCGTCGTGTTGGTTATATTTCTGGATATGCTGGTTATGTTAAAGATGAGAAGGGTTGGCCGAATCAATTCCAGGCAGCTCGCAACCCAATCCGTAAGTGGTCTTATGACTCTGTAGAATCTATAACGGGTCGTACGAATTTAAAGATGATGATGTCTCCATATGTTGATTGGCCATATTTAGTAAACAATTTATGGTTGGATGGATTTGGTTTCTATTTAAAGAAGCCAGCGATTATCCGCTACCTTAAATGGCTAGTACCATTCTATTTAGTTCTTGATTGGAACTTATTCTCAGGATTACCTGTTGTGTTATGGGTTGGATCATTGGCCTTATCACAAGCAATCAGTAACGGTTTATTCCTCTATAATATTTTTGACCGTGCTAATGGATACGTTGGAGGCATCGCAAAGACAATTAAAGGATTTCCAAGATTATTTACTTATTATGTACACATGATTTTTGTTTATAACGAAACGATTGGGAAACTAGCTGCCAATCGCCTAGGTCGTTTCATTAGTACAGGTGGTAAGGGAGCTAATATTGAACGTGAATTGGATTGGAATACAGTTTATATGCGCAGCGCTCCTGCTATTCAAACAGCTGCAGGTTTTGGTCTTTTAGTCTTTATTGCAATTGGTTTCCATCCAACTAAGGCTATTTTATGGGCCTTCACTTTATTAATGCCTTTAGCAGGGATTGCAGCTCCATTCTTCTTTAATCCAGCCCGCACAGATAATAAGGCGAAAGATATGAGGAAGAATTTTGCACATATTATATTTGCCTTTACTTGGGGAGTGATCGATCAGATTGAACGTCTACAATATAATTTAGGATCTATTTTTAAATTTTCTCGTAATGCAGAAGATCGATTACAGAAAACAATTACTGATTTAGGTGTTAAAGTTGAGAAATGGGGAGATATTCCTGATAATAAGAAGGACGAAGCAATTGAAATGATCGGATTGTTCCACGTATATCCTGGTCATTCACGCAAGATGTATACACGTGTTAATTTGCCAGCCGTATTACGAGCTTTGACAGTCTTAAGTAATACAGCCATTGCGGGTAAGCCAGAATATGTAAAAGACAATAAGTATGTTTATCCTGCTCAAAAAGAAATTAATGAACTTGTTGGCAGGTCACAAACAGCAACAAATTATAGTCCGTTTGCGTATGATTTACGTAACCGCATCGAATACTTGAAGAAATATGTCGCTGAACTTCAAAGAATCGGTAACGTGGATCATTTAATCGCGGAGATTGAGAAAGCTGAACGCATTCTCAATAACAATCCCACCATTGTGCAGCTTGAGAAGATTGATTGGCTTACAACTCAAATGGAATATACTCCAGCTAAGATTAACAGCAAGCCAGGGGCTTATAGCCTCAATGTTAACCGTGTCATGTCCTTCATCGGAGTGGAAGCAATAAGTCAAGCGGTTGCACTAGTTGTCTTTAGCGTGTTAGCAGGAATTCATGTTGCTAAGAATACAATAAAGATGATCGCTCAGAATAAGATTAAGGTAGTTATTGCTTCTTTGATGATTGCCACAGTCCTTAGGATTGGATATATCAATAAAGATGCGATTCAAAAAGAACTATTCAACAAAATTGTCCCTGCTCAAGTTGTAAATAAAGTTTCTTCAGCAACCAATGCTGTTGTTAATGTGTCTTCCAACACAGCTGCCGCTAAGACGGTCATCACAGTAAAGACAAACGCAACATCTAAAACTTCAACTAATGCTGTTCGCAGTGCTCAAACAAATAATTTAACGCCAGCTGATCCCCCTGCCCCAGGTAATAAGCGTGGTGATTCCCGTGTATCACCACAGGCAACAAATGTGGCAGCTGGCGTTTTTAAATTTATTAATGATAATTGGCGTTTAATCGTAGGGGGATTATCGCTAAGTTTGTTATCACTTTCTATTGTACGAAAGTTAATAAAACGAAATAGTCCTGCAGCAGAAGAGCGTATGGAGACAGAAAAAGATTCTGAAGGAGTTGATGCTCTTATTAAGAAATGGAAAGAATTAAATTTCGTGGTTCCATACGAAGTTGTACTAGATACCAAACCATTCCCCACCGACACAGGTTTTGCCGAAGACTTTAGTTATTACAACACTCTTCAAGCGGAACAAAAGAGAGTTGAAGAAGAAAGATTAGTCAGAGGAAACCGTTCATTCGCAGGGGAACTTTTAGGAAGAGAGAGGGAGTCAGAAGACAGGAAGATATCAACCGCAGAACAAATTTGGAATGACTATCGTCGCTCAATAAAACAAACAAACCCTGTAATGAGCACTTCGGAAGTATTTAGTCGACTTGAGTCAGAACAAGAATTACAAAGAAAAACGTTAGCATGCACCACTTCCCGTGAGATTGAAGAAGGCTTGGCAGAAATGTCAAAGATCGCTAGCGTTAAACAAGTAGAAAGTGTAGCCGGAAAGGATACGAAATTTCAAGCAACGGATTATCTTAGAAAAGATGGCGATGTAGGAAGAGGTATCATTCGAGGATTATTAGGCAAAGAGGTCAAAGCTGAACTCAAAGTTGAAGCGGCTGTTAGTCAAAAGAAAAAAGAAAATGGTTTAAGCAACAGAATTAATTTAGCAGCTAATGCGGGGATGTTATTTTTAGGCGTACACAATTCAGCATTTGCGATGCCTAATATGAAATTTAATATCGATATTCTCTGGCTTAATAAGCAAATGCAAATTATTCATATCACAAAGAATGCTAGTAAGGATGAGCCAAGCAAACAATTAAGAAATGAGTCTCAACAAAACGCTGTCTATGTCCTGGAAGTAAGCAGTGGGTACGCACAAGAGCATAATATCCAAATAGGGGACACGTTAGAATTTGTTAGCGGGGATGTTTCCAAGGGGCGTGTTAATTTACACCCAGCAACCAATGCTGTTGTTAATGTGTCTTCCAACACAGCTGCCGCTAAGACGGTCATCACATTAAAGACAAACGCAACATCTAAAACTTCAACTAATGCTATTCGCAGTGCTCAAACAAATAATTTAACGCCAGCTACTCACCCTGCCCCAGGTAATAAGCGTGGTGATTCCCGTGTATCACCACAGGCAACAAATGTGGGAGCTGGCGTAGCAACTTCTTTATTAACACCGAAACAGAATAATCCTAAACCCGTTGTATCTCACCCTGCCTCACCGGCAGGCAGGCCTGCCCCAAGGAAGCCTGTTTTGGTGTTTGATTATGTTTTAGCACGTAAGGTAGCCGTGGCTTTAGCCAGCATCGTTGCTGCAATTCTTGGGGCGTTCGTCTTAAAAAGAATCGGCACTGTCTTTTTAGGTTGGATGAAAAAGAGCAAGACAGCGATTGTTAAACAAAATGGTAAAGAGAATTTTGACGGGGGCAGTTCGACGACGTTGATGATATTACTTTCTATTGGAATTTTAAGTTTGGCTAGATCTGCTTCTGCAGAAACAACAGTTATTGCAAGTAAATCTGCAGTTGTAGTCGCAACCAAAATAATTCTTGGATTGACCATCGTTCAATGGGGATGGATAGGATTAGGTGTGTTAGCGATGGTGGGAATTTTTGTAGCAGTACTAATTATGTTTGTACGTTCACAAAATGTTGTTTTTCCGAATCTTCAATCGATAACGGTTCCAACACAAAGTACAACACCGCAGACTGTAAGGATCAATGGACATCAATTCCGTATTGAGGGAGTAAGAGATTATCCAATAGAGAATAAGATCTACAATCGAATTTATTTGAATCTTATTGATGAAAACGGACAAGATCTTGGAAACGAGATGTTTATTTATAGTATTCGTTTAGAGGATGGTCAATATGCTCTAAGGGGAGTTTCTATTAGCAGCGAGTTGCGCAACAAAGGGTTTTTACGTCCATTGATAAAATTATATTTTGACACCTTCCCTGAAACAGTTTTAGCACACGAAGATATTTTAAATTTAACGCTTTTAGATGTTTTGATGAAATCTTTTGGTTTTGGAGCAGTCAGTAAGGAAGCAGCCATCAATGCCTATGTCTTAGATAAGAAGTTCTTTATGTCTCAAGGGACTCTTAATATGTTTGAACATAGAGTGGCTTCTCAGTTAAGAGATCAGTTTGATATTAAAGTGATTGAGAATTTGGAATCTTTCCAAAATGATCATCCGCAGGCAAGACCACTATACATTGGGTACGCTTTAGAATGTAGAACGCGATTTGTTTTAACAAAACAAAAAGAAAAACAGAACAATCGGATTACTTTTAATAGACGAGAATTAGGTGGCGCTAATGGGATTATGAAATTCAGAGGAAGACTTAGCAAAGGATTAATGCACAGAACAAGTCTTGCAGCGCTGATTTCAACAGGCCTTTTAAGCATTGCTCTGTCTGCTTCAGCGCAAACGGTAAATATCACAGCCAAGGCAACTGTCTTGCCGGTTGTTAAAACAATTTTAGGTTTAACCATTGCTCAATGGGGATGGGTAGGATTAGGAGTATTGGCTGTAGCAGGAATTTTAATTTATTTAGCTCAAAAGAAAACAGTGATAGAAATATTATCTTTGATCAAAGGGATTCAAAGAGTTGATTGGAAAGACGGTGTAGTAACAATTGTCACGGAAACGCAGGTGATCAAGATTCATAAAAAAGGACAAGAGATCAATGAACGGCTTGGATTAATCAATAGATTTTATGTTAAACAGGCTGTGACTTCCTCTGAGGTGGCTGTAAAAATTTATCATCGTGATTCTCGTGATGACATAAAGCAGCAGAACAAACCTGTCTATATTCTAGGTGTCGTTCGCGCGGGGCATGATTCAGTGGCGTCTTTAATTAAAGACGGGGTTTTAATCGGGGCTATTGAAGAAGAGCGGCTTAATCTTGATAAACACACAACAGCGTATTTCCCCAAAGAAGCAACTCGTTATTTATTAAAAGCTTACGGAATCAACTGGGAAGATATTCATCACATTGCAGTCAGCTATGATTATAACTTCTATCGGGAGACTCCCGGCAGTAAGGATCCGCACTCTGAGTATCGTCAGAAACATGGCCTTCCTTTTAAGGAATCGTATCAACGATATAACACAGACAAATTCCAAGCATTTCTAAAAGATTTAGCGATTAGTTATGGAACACAATATGTTCCTCCAGTCACCTTTGTTAAGCATCATAAGGCCCACGCAGCGGCAGCGTATTATGCCAGCGGATTTACAGAGCCCACGGTAGTTATCTCCATCGATGGTCAGGGAGAAGATGAATCAACAACCGTTTGGTTAGCTAAAGAGGGGAAATTAAAGAAGATTGCGCGTACGACTCCATTTACTCATTCCTTAGGGCATTTCTATCATATCATCACCGTGTACTTAGGCTATCGCAGAAATGATGAAGGCAAGGTGATGGGTTACGCTCCTTATGGAGCGCCAAGAGATAATGAAGAAGAGAAAACTGTTTCTCAATTAAGAGCAATGATGCAGGAATTGATACGGTTTAATAAAGAAACCCAGCAGATTGAAATGAATCAAAATGATTATGAATTAACAAAGATTAGCGCTCTTCCTGGGGTTAAATTCTCAGAAAGTTTTATTCAGCGATTAGGCAGAATTGTACCGCCAATGCCGGAAGGCAAGACGGGCCGTGATTTAACGCCGGATGATCGCAATATGGCGCATTTGGCATTTGTAATGCAGGAACGTGTTGAACAAGTAATCAGCGAGATGGTGTCCTATTACCTTAATGAGAATATGGAAACAAAGGGCGTGAAATATGTTGCGATGGGCGGAGGTCTTGCTCTGAACATTTCTGCCAACGGCAAGCTTATTAAAAACGGCATCGTTGACGCGGATAAATTATTTGTACCAGCGTACCCAGCCGATGATGGGACAGCCATTGGAGCCGCTCTTTCTGTAGCCGATGAAGAGTACGGACTTCAAGTTCAAAATGAACTTAAAAAAATATCCTTTGGAAAAACATATTCTGATGAAGAGATTCAAAGTGTATTAAATAATTTTGGATTAGTTGAGAGTGTTGATTATGAGCGTATGGGAAGTGATGAGCAATTGGTCAAAGAAGTTGCAGAAGCTATCGTGGAGGATAAGACGGTTGCTTGGTTCCAGGGTGGTGCGGAATTAGGACCGAGGGCCTTGGGGAACAGAAGCATTTTAAATCGATTAAATGATCCAGAAGGTAATCTCAAGGTTAACCAGATTAAAGGTCGTGAACCATGGCGTCCCTCAGCGTTATCTATTCAAGAAGAACACGCGGTAGAATTCTTAGAGGGAGTAAGCAGAGCTCCTTTTATGACAATAGCTTTCCCTGTGAAAGAAGACAAGAAAAGCATTATAAGAGCAGGCGTTCATTCAGATGATGGAACTACCCGTCCTCAAACAGTGTCCCGTGAAGCTAATCTTCTGTATTGGTTATTGTTAGGTGAATTAGGAAAGAGCACGGGTGTTCCAGGAGTCTTAAACACATCGTTCAATAAGCGAGGCCCGATTGTTGAGACGCCAGAAGATGCTCTAAACACGTATTTTTATGGTGAAGGATTAGATCAACTGGCGATAGGGCATTTTATCGTAAGACGAAAAAATAGAATTGTTCCAAGCATATTTAATGGTGCCGATGAAGCACAGTTAAAAAATATTTTTACTTCAGGGAATTATAAGGCCGAACCATTGACCGCTATGTGGGATCAGTTCTGGACAGAGGCCAAGCAATTAGCTGCCTCAAGAAATGTTCAACATCAGCAGTATGTGGTCGTTTTTGCTCAAGATGCAAAAGGTTCCCGACAAGTTTTGCGTGTTCCATTGGTCAAAGAGATGTTCCAGGCAGGAACACGTGAATTTATGATAGCTGATCTTTCTAGAAGAATTCAAAAAGAAACAGGAGATTCTCCAATAACAATTGCCATCGGAACAACCGCGTCTCAATACCGAGAAGTGATTTTTGATTTGTTTGAACGATTGACTCCGGATGATATCAGAAGAAACTGGAATCTGGTCAAAGCACAAGAGAACAGCCAGGCGTCATGGATTCTTCTTAAGACCCCTGTGTCGATCAAGCAGTTTGACAGTATTGCTATTGGCCTCACGAATTTCTGTCCGGTACAGTGCTCATTTTGTTTCATGCATGCTAACCCTAATAAGAAAAAAAGCACGGCATTAAATTTTGAGGCGATCGATAGAATTCTTGCCTTTATTAAAGAAAAACACGTGTATCGCCTTTTATTGTCAGGTGGGGAAGCTCTTGATGCGATGGAGTCGATAGTAAAGATTATCCGCGAGGCAGAGGTTAAACACATTACGATATTTACCAGTGGCTATTACGCGACTAATGAATATAAAACAGAGAAAAAGCTGGATGAAATAGTGGCAGCTCTCACTCAAAGAAGGGGAGATGGAAAAGATTCTTTAAAAGTAGATTTTGTTTTAAGCACAGATGAATTTCATTCTCGTGTATCAGCCGAGAACATTGTTCGTATTATTAAAATATTCGAAAAGCATTGGGCTGGGAAGTATAAGGATATTTCCCTGATTCTTAAAGGCATCTTAATCGATAGTGACCCGATTCCAGGAATAATCCAATCATTAGGTGGAAGTATTATAGAAGAGGCGCAGCATGGAAATTATCCTGTTAAGAAAGCTGTTCTTCCTTCCGAATACAAATTCATCGTTCGTTATGGTGAAGTGAAACTCATGGATGAGATGTTAGATACGACATTGGCTCAAAAGAAATTCCACAGAGGTTATGAAAAGAGGCTGGAAAAAGATGCCAAATTGGTAGAAGGCAAAGAAGACAGCACAAATATATCGATCAGTTATGACGGTGCGGTTTCTGTTCATGAATATTTAGCTAAAGATTTTCAACTGGGGAATGCAAACAATAGCAATTTCTCTAAGGAAGTGGAGAGCCGTTTAACACGTGACCCTCTTGTTGTAGCTTTGAGGATGTTTGGATTGAACACTGTTTTAGATATTGCATCCCGCAAGCGTCTCAATATAAGGGATCGGTCTATTGCGGCGAATAACCATTTTCTTGCAGTGTCGGATCTTCTTAAAGATGGCGAGTTAAAAGATTTTGTTTATCACGAATTAATCAAATTGATTGAGAATCATAATAGTTCGACTCGCTGGGAACCTCTAAGCACCCCTCACAAAGTCGAATATTTCGATAATATCTTGGTAGGAATAACGGATTATTGTCCTGTTCAGTGTGAATTCTGTTGGATGCGGGCCAATCCGATTAAAAAGAATGCCAAAATTCTCTCTCTCGAAGAGCTGGACAGAGTGCTTAGGTATATTAATGCAAGATCTGTTTATAACCTTGATGTGACAGGCGGTGAAGCTGTTAGTGAAATGGGGACTGTTTTAAGATTTATCCGAGAAGCAAAGGTTCAAAGGATAACGTTGTCTACCAGCGGTTACTTTGCGACCAGCAAACAGAGAACAGAGGAATATTTAGATCAATTGGTTACCGCTCTTAAGGCAAGAGTGCCGGCGGGATTATCACCAATTAAGATAGATTTTAGGGTAAGCATTGATGAGTTTCATTGGCATGTTTCTTCTAAAACACTGACCAATATCATAAAAGCTTTTGAAAAATACCACGATACAAAATATCAAGACATTGTTCTAGAAATCAGGGGCATGTTAACGGCTAATGACCCATTCCCAGGGCATATTAAAGAATTAGGCGGCGAAATTGTAGACCACCCAACGGCTAAATTTCCGATGAAACGGATTAATCTCTTGTCAGGTTATAGCTTTGATATGAAATACCAAGAAGTAAAGATCACGGAAGAATTGTTTAATACGGCTGTTGCTAAGATGGACTTCACAAGAGGATGGGAAAAAAGAATTAATGATGAGGATAATTTTATAGGGAGATCAGGGAAGAAGGGCGGGTATGTCTTTATTAATTGGGAGGGATCAGTTTCTGTGCATGCCTTTTTATCAGAAAGATTCCCGCTGGCTAATTTAAACAACAAGAGTTTCTCAGAAGACATTGACAGGCGATTAGCCTACGACCCTCTTATTGTGGCGTTACGAGAGCTTGGATTAAAAGCTGTTTTAGACATTGCTGTTCGATTCCGTCCTCATATTCTTGAACGTTCAATCAAAGCAAACAATATGTTCCTTGCTGTAAGCGATATTGTAGAAGATGAAGAGTTAAGGCAGTATGTCTATAAGGAATTAATTCATTTGTTAGATTTTGTCCAGCCTCAACAAAATAAACCAGGACAATCAAACAACGATTCTCAAGGGAGCAATAGTGCAACAAAGAAAACGGGCGCTGAAAGAATCAGCACCCGCTTGAATAAAACAATTCAATTATTGTTTAGTGGTTTTGGAAATTCCGCCATTCTTGCCAAGCAGAAAAAGGAAGCCAATGGTCAGGGCAAACAAGGAAATACTCAAACCCCACAACATAAGTCCACTCATAAAGCACCTCCATTTTTAAAAGACAACAGCATTGTACCAGCCCCAAAACAGCAGGCAAGGCAAAAGAAGGAAATAAGGAAGATGCTCGCATCGAATGCGTTGGCTATTACCTGGCCGAACCCTATGGTCGTAACAGCTAGATTGCCAAGATTAAAGAGCGCCGTAGAGAGCGCTTTAAGTTGGTTGTTGTTAAGAGTTTGGACGACACGAACAATAAACATAGGTACACCTCATCAGTATTTGCCTGGGGAGAGGGCTGGTTTAAGGGAAACAATTTATGGAAGCAGTTGGGGAAGGACTGTGAAATTTGTAACAGTCGCCAGCTTAGCATTCATAGCTTTGCTTGTCAATCCATCGACTGCACTGGCAAATCCTGTCAGCAGTACCATGATGGCTAAAGCTACAACGGCAATAATTGCTAAGACCTTTATAGGTCTAACTGCTGTTCAATGGGGATGGGTGGGATTAGGGGTGTTAGCTGCAGCAGGGATAGGAATTTATTTAGCTAAAAAGAAAACGGGCACTGTCAGAAATAACAGCACCCGCTTAGGTAGAATATTTAAATTATTTAGAAGTGCGATTGTCTTTGCGAAGCAAGACAATGAACAAGCCAATGAAGAAAACAGATACCAAGGTCATAAACAACATAAGATTATTCATAATCAAGCCCCCCCTTTAGAGCTAAGCAAAAGTATAGCACCGAAAAACAGACCAACAAAAAGAAATGTTCCAAAAACAATAACGGCAGTATCTAGCTTGTCGGTAACAATTTCTCCAACAATCATTGTGGCAAAAACAAGTTTACTGAGATCAAAGATTGCCTTGGCTAGTTCCCGTTTCTCTTCATGGTTTAAAGGTAAAGAATTATTAAGCATACAAACTCCTTTGGTTAAGTTGCCTGGGGAAGGGGCCGGTTCGTTACGAAGATTTATGTTAGCAGCTTGGGGAAGGACTGGTGTTTGGTTAACGGTCGGTATCCTAGCATTCTCCCCAATGACTGTCAACGCAGCGCAGGCAACAATTGACGTAGTACAGGGCAAAGTCATTTTCTATCAAGAGTGGATCAATAACGCTCGAGCCTTTATTGTTAAAGATTTCCAGTCTTCTGTATTGATTTGGACAGGTTTTATAATTGTTCAGTTTATTGTTAATCGAGGGATGATTCATTTAACAGAAGTCTTAAACCGAAAGATGGGAAAGAAAGAATTGGTATTTAGTGATGATGATGAGAAAAAACCAAGCTATTTGATACCGTTTGTTTTCTGGGCTCTTGGGGGAGCTGTCATTATTATTAATAGTCAAAATGAGATGGCCCTAAAAATTTTGTTCTATTTACAAGTGCTCTTGTTTACAGGGATAGGCTTCCTGCTACCTTTTGTTTTCTTCATCTATGTTTTTGAGGCTTTCATTCGTATTCCAGGAATCACAGCTTGGTATATTCTAAAGTATGCTGGATATTTAATAGCTAAGATTAAAGGAAGCCGTTTATTTATGGGAATGCTAGCCTATGCGCTGTCTGTAAACATTATGAATGCTAAAGGAATAGACTCAATAACGACATCACAATCGGGGGGGGTGGTAAGTAGCTCAATAGCCGTCCTATCGTTAGAGAATATTGTAACGGCCTTTTTGGTTTTTGTCGTGGGGATGATTATTTACCACAGCTATAAAGACAATCAGAAAAACATTTTAAACAAGGTTTTAAGCTTTCTAGGATTTAGTTATTTTGTCTCCCAGGGGAGGGTATTTACAATTCTAGGCAAGCCCGGCTGCGGCAAGGGAACAATATCCAAGTGGATTATTGAAATTCTTAACAGTGCATTACCGGCAGGATTAAGATATGAAACTGTAGTTTTGGGAGATTATTTTAGAGCGATATCAAATATTAAGAAAAATAAATCTACGGAAGAAGAGAAGGTAAAATATGGCGCGCTTGCTTCTTTAGTTACTGAGGATGATATGGCTCTGATGCGTGCCGGGCAAATGATTAGTGATGAAACTGTGATCAATGTAGTCACAGCAGTGTTAAAAACAGCTCCATACAATAAAGCTTTTGGATTATTCTTTGATGGATTCCCGCGCACCTTAGACCAGGCAAAGATTCTACAATCTGGAAAGATTCTGTGGAAGGATAAGCCGTTAGTGATTGACCTATACGTTAATTTGTTTATCCCGCAATCGGAAGATTATATTTTTGAAGAACGTGCTGCCTTAAGAGTAGCTCAAGCAATTAAAGAAAACAAAGAACCACGCGAAGATGATAAGAAGATAAAGGATCGATTAGCAGCGTTCTATAAGGACACTCAGCCGGGAATCGATCATATTTTAAATACAGAACATAGAATTCTCTTTGAAATCCGAGGAACTACGCAGGGAGAAACAGCCTATAGAATAAAGATGGATAGGGTAAAATTTGTTGCGGGCTTAAGCTTGTATTTATTGAAGAGAAAGATTATCTCTGCAGGATTAGGGGTCTTGACTGTTTCTGGGATCAGAAAATTCCTCGGTCGAAAAAATAATTTAGAAAACAAAACAGTGCAAACAGTAATTGCCGCGTCACGTAGTTTTCCTCTTGTAGATTTCACAGATTTTAATCACCCGGTTACTAAGCAGCTTATCTTTGATTTAATTAATGATGGTCAAATGACCTATGCCATGATCAAACCGGAAGCTATTGGCATGCAGAAGGAGATTATTGAATATATCCGCCAGCATGGTTTTGATGAAGTTTATGAAGGACAAAGAATTCTTATTTCCAAAGACAATGCCCGCGAATTTTATAAAGAACATTTAGGTAAACCTTTCTTAGAACGTGATTTAATCCCTTACATGACCTCAGGCGTCGCAGTTCCCCTCTTCCTGTATCGAAAAGAAGGGGACGCGGTTAATACCTTTAGAAATATTATTGAAGATATTCGTGCTAAATTTGGTGCTCCCAAAGCCCCTAATCGAGTGCAAAATCGTATCCATGCTTCAGATTCTAAAGAAAGTGCGCAAAGAGAAGCGGCTTTGATTTTAGGCTTATTGGAAAAGGTAGTGCTGAAGGTGGATAACAAGGATTTGGCAATAGCCTTACGCCCTCGCAGCATTTATGAAGCTAAGAAGTTTCAACATGCCTTGGAAATTCTTAAGAATATTGATCATAAGATCAATATTCTCTTTATTAAACCCATGTACAACGAAATGCGTCGTTTAAATCCACCATCAGCAGACAATCCGCTAGGGGAAGATTCTCTGCGGGTCAATATTGCCCAGATAGAATATTTAAGAACATACAATCCAAATTTAAACATACGAATTTTAGCCGTTGATGACGGTAGTCCTAAGGCTGCTTCTGCGAAAGAAGTTCAAAGACTTTGGGATGAGATTTTGGTTGAATACACGGCTCGAGGTATTTCACTCGATCCTTTGATGGTGCAAATTTTAATAGTGACCCCTCAATTAAAAGCAGATTTAAAAAGTCGTAAAGGCGGGGCAGTCATTTTAGGCCTCCTTAAAGCTATCGATGATGGGTGGGCTAATTTTATGGGATATATTGATGCAGATATTTCCACCAATATGCTGCAAACGCCGTTGCTTTTAGAATCTCTTCTAGCGGATAAGGCAGATGCAGCCATTGGATCACGTTTTGCTATGGATTATAAAAGCATGGGCATTCCCATGAAACGTGTTTTCACGAGCAAGGTTTTTAATATCTTAACCCATATGATTCTTTGGCCTCTGGTGGGGATTCATGATACTCAGCGAGGATTTAAGCTGTTTAGAAAAGAATTGCTGGAGACCATTCTACAGCAGGCTAAGGATACAACCTTCTCCTTTGACACAGAACTTTTATTGTTAACGAGATTATCCGGCGGAAGTGTTCAGGAAGTTCCTATTGCGTGGTTTGACTCAGCCGAGGCCAGCACCATCAGCGATCTTGGAGCCGAAGGTAAACGAATGCTTAAAAGAATGATTCGTCAATCCATTGTGATGTTCAATCCAATAGTCCAATTACAACTACGCAGAGATTTTAAAGCACGGACCCAAGCACTGGTGATGATTCAAAAGATGATTAAAAAACCGGTATTAGAAAAAAGAAATAGTTTAATGCAGGGTTTATTAAATAGCGATGCCTTTGTGTGTATGTTAGAGGCTGTTTTCTTTACCATGCAGGGATTTGTTTGGGGCGTCGCTAAAACTACCTGCCCGATAGCAGATCTCTTTTGGAATTGGCATGATAAAAGAGAAGTTAAGAACAAGGATCGTTTAACCGTCTTCTATAAGGAAACGCAGCCTGGCATCGACCATGTTTTAAATACAGAACAAAGAATTCTTTTTGAAATCCGAGGAACTACGCAAGGAGCAACGGCGTATAGAATTAAAATGGATCGGGTAAAGTTGGTGATTGGCTTAAGCTTGTATTTATTGAAGAGAAAGATTATCTCTGCAGGATTAGGAGTCTTGACTGTTTTAGGGATCAGAAAATTCATCAATAGCAAAGAGGTTATTGTTGAGAATTCTGCCAGAGAAAAGGTCAGAGGGATTGTATTAAAAGAAATTTCTGTGGCGTTAACGGGAAAATTATCGATGAGCGATTGGAGAAGTAAGTGGTATTGGCAGGCGCACATTCTTTTCAAATATGATTTAAGTAATTTAGAAGAAAAAGAAGCGTTACGTTTAGTTGAGATAGGATTAAAGACTGTTACTCAGGCTTATGAGGAAAAAGGAGAGGTGGTTACTAATGAAATTGTGGCTGCAGGCATTTTCTATGATGCTGTAGATTGTGATCGCATTGTCTTCCATGAAAGTAAGTTCATGAAATGGTTAAGAGGTTTGGTTGGGCTTTATGCTCTTGCTGGGGGTTCTCTATCCTTCCTTTTAACTTCCTGCTCAAGTCACCCTCAAGGAAAGAGTAGTTCGACTGGCACAACCATCTGGATATTAGCCGGATTGTTAACGATTGGCTTAGGAATGTTATTATCGAAACTTCCATGGAAAGCAACCGTTTATCGACAATTGTATCTTCACTGGGATAAAAAGCTCTTAACAATAATGCCTAAGAGAATTAGCCAAATATGGAAAGAAATCAAACTCAATAGTCTTTGGAAGGATGTTTTGTCGTTTGGTAAGACAAGCATGTCTACAAGGGATCTTAATAAGCGCTATGGCACTATTGCGGTATTCTTTCTAGACGCTCTTGAGCGTGAATTTATATTTAATAAACAACAGAAACGCCTGATTAAACTTCTTTATAGTCGTATTGAAAACCAGAAGATTAAGAATTATCCAGTTGAAATAAATAATTGGTTTAGAGCGATTGGTCTTCATAACAAACCGTTGGAACTACGCAATAAAACAAAGGTTGTTAACTTGGATAAATATTCAGTAGCGTTAGGAGCTGTCTTCCAGGATTTGACCAAGGAAGAGAATCCATGTGCACTAAGAGCAGAAGAATTCATGCAGAACATTGTCAGAAGCGTTTTAAATTTGATGGATAAAAGTGCAATCAGCATGACGCATACAGCTCTGTCCTATAAAGAATGGACAGACAGAGTAATTACAACCATGGGTAAAATGTATTTATTTAGAGGTTTGAAAGCAGTTTATTCAAGACAGATACGTCTTGGTTTTGGTGAAGAGAAACCTCGAGAGGTTAAATCTAAAGAAGATCAGCAAGTAGAGGACAAGGTTCAAATTATTTTAGTTGCTATTAGAGAGTTGTTTGCTCAAGGTAAATTACAGGGCAGTCACATGAGTAGTTATTTAGATAGAAGTATAGAGGAAGATAATTACTATGAAGATTTTCGTCAACATTTTAATGACCTTTTAGAGGAAGTAACGATTATTGCTGTTGACTCTCCAATGTCAGATTTATTAGTAGATTCTCTTCATCAGGTTATTCGTGTTGTCAGTGTTGGCCGAAACAGAAAGGTGATCTATATTCCAAGATTATTGTTGGAGAATTTTGATTTAAGAAAAAAGGAAGATCTAAATATAGCGATTACCTTAATGATGTATCCTTTGGAATGGATTTATTTATACAAGAAGTTCTCCGATGATTTCACGAAAAATTTAGAGGATGATCAATATCAAAAACTCAATTATACAACTATAAATTTTGTCAGACAGAATCTTTATGGTTTAGTAGAACCTGAAGAGATGCAGAACTTCTTGTTTGATTTAATGGTTAAATCAAACGTGGCAGAAACAGTAAAGCTGGTTCCTAAGATTATTATTGAACACAGAAATGTAGCGATTGAATTAGAAGAATTATTAAGGCAGTTCCCTCAAGGATATATTAGGGATCAGCACTATTTTATTACACGCGAAGGTAAAGGGAAATGGTTCTACTATGACGAAGTAAGGGGAGAATTTACCAAGATGGCTTTGAGGTATCAGAAACTAGGGACGCTCTTTGAACTTTTAGGGTATAGCGCTAAGGCTCAAGAGAGTTATGAAACAATGAGGTTTTTAGAGAGAACAAATCAAAGCAGTGATCCGGGTATTTATCCAAGTGAAATCTTAGTGAAGCTGTGCTTCTTTGAATTAAGACATAGTATAAGAGGGAATTATAAGCCGTTTCTTAAGACATTAAAGGTTATAACTACTGGTTTTGGTTTTCCATTCTTTAAAGATGCAACAGATTTGAAAGAAAAAAGAGCTCAATTGGTCTTTGCTCGTTTTGGATTGTTAGCCAGACTTACATTAATTGAGAAAGAAATGAAAGATGTCTTTCATGCTATAGCTCCTCAAAGTCCTAATGCTTCTAGAATATTAAAGGATTTTAAATGTGCTCAAGATATGATTGCAGAAGCGAGGTTAAATTTAGAACTATATGGCATAGATGGTAAAAAACAATGGCCTTTAGATAAATGGATGTTTATAGGATTAAGAATTAAAGAATTCTTTTTGAAGAAGGTTTCTGCAGAAGATGGACTCCGGTTGAATTCTAAGATGAATGTAAGATCAGAAACAATCGCTCCCACCATGCTGCCTTCAAAGGATCGTGATAGGGTCATATTCTTGAAGAAGAAATGGCTGTGGATTACCTTGGGTTCAAGTGCCGCAGTGTTTTTAGGAGGAGCATCGTTATTGGTGTTTGGATGGAAGATTGGCTTTGTGTCTGCCGTACTTGGATTTTTAATTGGGCACAGAGCTCCTTGGTGGAAAGCTAAACCAATTTTTATGCGTAAGGCGATGAAGGAAGAGAGGGATCGATATCAAGCATTTATAGAAAGTAAGAGTCGTGGTAATTTCAAAGAAACTCCTCAAGAACGAAGTCGTCAATTTGCCCTAGCCCATGGTTATTTAGAAGGTTCCCCTGAATACTTATCCGTGTATCATTTTGCCCTTAATAGTGACCCTGGTTATTTTGGGACAAACATTGAAGAAGAAATCCACAATAATTACTGCAAGCATTTCGACCATAACAAGAGATGGTTCTTTGGAGATGAAGATGGTCTAGCAATGATAAAGAAGGCTTTTTTCCCTATGCCGCATAAGGGAGATTCTATTGGCCATTGGACACTTCAGAGAATTTTTAGATCGACTGATACAAGTTTTCTCTTTGAAACAGGTAAAGGAGTTTTGGTTAAAATAACTGGATTGTCAGTTAAACCAAGACAGTGGATGCAAGTAAAGAGAAATAAACAAATATATTTGCAAAGACATGGGGATCAGGATTATGTATTAACAGAAGATCAGCAGGATTTTTATAGAGAAGTATTGATTAAAGAAGCCTGGATTTATATTCGGCATATTATTAATAAGCCATTACAGGCTACGACGCCAACATTTTATGGATGGAATCAGAATGAACATTATGTTTGGTTAGCGATTGAAAAACTAAAAGGAATAACTTTAAAGAAATGGATTTACCAACAACGTCAAAACCTACCGTTGACACCGCAAAACAGTCAAGAAGTAATGGAACAAATCATTAGCGGCGCCCTTGACTTTGCTAAAGAAAACATTCTTTTGCTTGATTTAAAATCAGGAAATTTAATGATTAATTCTAAGGAGAGAATCAAGTTTATTGATTTTGGAAATGTATTTATTCCTGAAGACAGAAGCAACATAGAAGACACAGATGTGATGGTGATCAATCCAAACTATGGCAGTAATTTAGATAATCGGGATTTAATTTTTAATAAAGCACAGCCGTTAGATGAGCGTTCTGTCGTTCACCCATTAGGGGTAATACTTTTGGAATTAGCTTCAGGATCTCCTTATATTTTAGTAGTAAAGAAGCCAACTTCTGTGGAAGATCTTTGGAGACTTATTCTTTCAGATACTCCGAGAACTAATATCTTAGAAATTGCTGACAAATTAATGGAAGATTATTTGGATGGCCCATGGAAGATTTTAGCTTCTGTGATTGTTCGTGCAACCTTGCCATTTGATCATCCCATGCATTTTAAAACGATTGCAGAGTTTCAGCAGGCCTATCATCGTAAGATGGATAACTCAAAGTCAATGCCCTTTGCAATGTTAGAAAAGCCGAAAGTTGAATACAATCGTCGAAAACGCATTACTAAAGGCTTTATGCGTTTAGCAGCAGTTTATGACGAAAGAATACGATCAAATGGAAATTATTCTACTCCTGAGAAGCGCATGAAATTTGAAGATTTTGTTAATCTTCATCCTGGTCTTACTAAGGAAGAAAGGGAAAATCTTTTAGTTTTCGCTGAGATATCCGAAAAAATTTATAGTTCCAGTTTTGATGCAGAAATGAGCAGGATTACCTACGGGGATAAGCCAAGAGAGCTTGATTATATTGATCGTCAAAGAGCGCATGATTTTGCTTTTAAACAAGTCGTTCAATTCCATGCTGATTACAACTGGGCGGTGCATAAGAAAGACATGACTCTTTTACCTATAGAATTGCAAAAGCCCTTAGGAGAATTAAGAGACAAGATGGGTGAGCTTTGGCCGTGGGTGATAGCGAGTATTGATGGAGACGGTGGTATTTCTTCCAACGAGCCACTTTTTAAGGTGTTTCCTCGAAACGGGCAGAGAGTTCCTACTAAGGACGAAGTTAAGAGTTATTTGAAAGAAACTAAGCAAGGGGGTGTGAGATTTAAAGGTGGATTAAGTGACCTTGCACGTGTTTTTATTAAGCGCATAGAAGATAACCAGGAGCGTTTAG
>JAYTXU010000001.1:0-30406 GCA_043742785.1 Candidatus Omnitrophota bacterium | reverse complement strand
GTAGGTTCATCCATCACAAGGAGATTCGATGGTTTAGTAAAAAGCCTAGCTAAAAAAAGACGATTACGTTCCCCACCAGAAAGCACATTCACTGGAGTACGCGCTCTATCCGGAGTAAAAAGAAAATCCTGTAAATACCCAATAATATGACGAGGTTTACCATTGATTGTAATAGTATCTCCCCCTGGACATACATTCTCAATAACACTTTTATCTTCTTCCAACTGCTCACGCAATTGATCATAATAAGCTATTTCAAGATTAGTCCCTAATCTTACCTTCCCCTTTTGAGGTTCCATTTGATTCAAAAGAATACGAAGTAGGGTTGTTTTCCCACAACCATTAGGACCAATGACGCCAATCTTATCCCCACGCATAATTTGTGTGGAAAAATCCCTTATTAAACAATTTTCTCCATAACTAAATCCAAGATGAGACGCCTTCATAACCAAATGACCGGAAGCAATGCCTTCTTGAGCCTGCATACGAACCTTACCCATCAGATTTCGCTGGGAGCTTTTTTCTTCTCTTAATCGTTCTAGAGCTTTAACGCGCCCTTCATTACGTACACGACGCGCCTTAACTCCTTTTCGAATCCACACTTCTTCTTCTGCTAATTTTCTATCAAAATCAATGCGCTGAGCCGCTTCAATATCCAAGGCCATACGTTTGCGCTCTAAAAATGTATCATAATCACAGGACCAATTAAAAATTTTACCTCGATCAAGCTCTAAAATCCTTGTTGCTAAATTCTTCATAAACATACGGTCATGGGTGACAAAAAATATAGTCCCCTTATAATCCTTCATATAACCTTCAAGCCACGTTATAGAATCGATATCTAAATGATTAGTAGGCTCATCTAAAAGAAGAATTTCTGGTTTTAAAACCAATGCTTTAGCTAAAAGGGTTCTTCTTTTTTGTCCACCAGATAAAGACTCAAACTCTCTATCTCCATCCAGTTTCATATGAACCAAAATATCTTCAACTTCACTATTAAGATCCCATCCATCCGTGTGATCTAACTGGGATTGTAATTTATCAAGCTGATTCATCAATTCTTGAGTATGTTCTGAGTGTAAACGGTGGGCCACATGATGGTAATCACTTAAAAGTTTAGCACGCTTACCTAAGCCTGACAAAACAATATCAAAAACATTTCCTGTAATACCAGCAGGTACTTCTTGAGGTAGATGAGTAACGGAAACACCCTTTTGATAGATGATTTCCCCACCATCAATTCCTACTTGGCCTGCCATCACCTTCATTAAAGTAGTCTTCCCAACCCCATTACGACCAAGAAGAGCAACACGCTCTCCCGCTTCCAATTGAAAGCTCATCTTGTCAAAAAGAAGTGGCCCGCCGAAAGCAATACTGATTTCCTGTAAACTAATTAACGCCATATATAATCTCTAACTATTTAAATCCATTGTTTAATAACTTCCTTAGGAAAGATAAAAAATGGTGGCGGGGAGTGGATTTAAACCACCGACCTGTCGGGTATGAACCGAATGCTCTATCAACTGAGCTACCCCGCCAAATGAGCCGTAATTTTACGTTAAAGAGTTAAGCTGTGCAAGGAATTTTTCTTATTCTAGGCAAGAAAAATAATATAAAGCAAGACTGCTATGACAAGGAAAGAAAAAATATAAAAATCATTAAAATAAAAGAAATCTTTTAATTTCTCAGCAACAGTATACTCATGCTTAACATTCTCACTAACCACTTCTCCACTGGTGCGAATTTGCATCACTTCATTACGTTTAAGACGCAAAAATTGATCAGCAATCTTATAGGCCTGAAGCTGACCACCTTCAATAAGATCGGTCACCTTCTTCTCTGAAACCCCTAAGATTTGTGCTGTTTCACGTACAGTTATATACTGACCACTCATAAATTAACCTTACCTGCAGAAGCCCATTGATCAATCTTAATACGTTCGAATTTCCAACCATGATCATCTTTAATCGCTGGAATCTTACCTGTAGCAGCCAAATCTTCAATCGCAACCTTTTCAATCTCCAAATATTGAGACAATTCTTCCGTATTTAAAAAGTCATCGATCATTTGACAGCACCCTTGAAAAACAGCTCCTTCTACAATATTTAATTTTGGTGTTGAAATATTTCCTGTTAAAGTAGCGCTTGGCATTAAAACCAACATCTTCTTAGCAATTACATTACCTTTAACCTTACCAGCAATAATGATGTTTTCACCTTGAATATTTGCATCCACAACAGCGCTCTGAGCAATCGTTAGGATTCCTTTTGTATCTAGCTTTCCTGTAAATCTCCCTGTAATTTTTAAATTCACAGGATCACCAAAAGCAAGCGCCCCATCCATAGCAGCACTAATTTCAATAACTTTCTCTTCTGGAGCAACTTCTTTTATTTCTCGACGACTAAAAACCATATTTTCCCCTTATTAAAAATAATTTTCTTATTCACCATACGTAACAAAATTACTTCCCCTTAGTCAACCTATACCCTAAACCTGCAATCATTGCAGCATTATCTAAACAAAAAGTCATTAAAGGAAAATAAACTTTAATACCCTCTCTTTGACCTGCTTCCATTAAATTTTTTCTTAAAGCAGAATTAGCAGCAACACCACCGCCTATTAACAAGGTTTTTACTTTCTTTTTCTTACAAGCTTTAATAGCTTTATCTGTTAAAACATTAACAACACTTTTCTGAAAGGAATAAGCTACTTGAGCTACATTAAAATCTTTATTTTTCTTCGTATAATATAAAACAGCTGTTTTAAGACCGCTGAAACTAAAATCATTACTCCCTTCTAAATTAGCTTGAGGAAAACGAATTTGATGATTAACCCCTTCTTTAGCTAAACGATCTATAATTGGTCCTCCAGGATAACCTAAATTCAAAAGACGAGCCACCTTATCAAAAGCTTCTCCTGCTGCATCATCTCTAGTTGCACCCAACAGTTTAACCTTATTAAAATCCTTAATGTCAAATAAACTACTATGCCCACCAGAAACAACCAATCCTATAGCTGGTAATTTGGGTAAAGAATCTTTATCCCCAAACAGACGTAAAAAATTAGCATACCAATGAGCTTGAATATGATCTATTTCAATCAAAGATTTATTAGAAGCATAAGCTAAAGATCGCGCAAAAGCAATACCAACCAGCAAAGAACCAATAAGTCCCGGCTTTGTTGTTACTGCGATAGCATCAATATTCTTAAGAGTCATTTTAGCTTGAATCAAAGATTGAGAAACAACCCCATGAATAGATTCAATCTGCCTACGAGACGCAATTTCTGGAATAATTCCTCCAAAAGAAGCATGATCTTTTAAACTAGAAGCCACCACATTCGAAAGAACATCAACACCGTCTTTGACAACAGCCGCAGCAGTTTCATCACATGAAGTTTCAACACCTAAAATATTCATTATTTTTTATGAGTATTTCGTAAAAGATCTTTGACGTGAACAATCTCAAAACCTTGTTTCTGAAGAATAGGAATATTCTCTTCTAGTACCTGCATGGTCAATTGA
Source organism: Candidatus Omnitrophota bacterium (assembly GCA_043742785.1). Lineage (GTDB taxonomy): Bacteria > Omnitrophota > Gorgyraeia > Zapsychrales > Fredricksoniimonadaceae > JACQCF01. The sequence goes on along the minus strand of JAYTXU010000001.1, from coordinate 26,883 downwards.
CGATCATGACCAATGGCAATAGCATACCCTTGTCGACGTGCTTTTTGAGTCAACTCAACTATCTGTTTCTCAATTGCTTCTTTAGTATTCACATTATCTAAAAACACATCCCGTTTAGAAAAAGGTAGATTCATTTCATCAGCCAATTCGCCACAAATAGAATGATGAGGAGCTGTCATACTATCTATGAAAAACAACCCCTTCTTCTTAATCTTCTTAAAAACAATCTTCATTAATGCCTTATCTTCAGTCGCTTTAGAACCCATATGATTATTAACACCTACTATCAAGGGCATCTTTTTAAAACTATCATCAATAAGACTTTCCACTTTCACTTGTGACATTTTTGTAGTAAGAAGATAGTAATCTGGATACTTGTCAAAGGTATGATACGGTTCCATAGGTAAATGCAACATAATGTCTTTGTCATAAACACTTGCACATTTCATCACATCATCACTATGACGTAAATTAGGTAAAATGGAAATAGCTAAAGGAGCTTTAATCTCTTTTAAATAATGGCAATTACTTAAACGTTCCCCCCAATCATCAAGAACAAAAGCTATTTTAGCTCCTCCTCCCGTCAAAGGAATAGCTACACTTTTCTCAATCATCTTCTTCTTAAGTTTTATAGGTTTTTCTAAAGAAAGTTTTAGAAATGCTTTTTCTAGCTCAATCGATTGAGATTTTTTAATCGTAGATTCTTTTTTCTTATCTCTATGAAAGAACAAAAAAAGACCTGCGCATAAAGCAAAAATAACCAACATAATAAATGTCGTCTTAATTGCCCTCTTATCATCCGAAGAAACTTTTCTTTTTTTAGACATTTCTAATTCGCTTCGTTAAAACTACTATACACCTTTATACCTTTAATAATGCTAATGGCACTTTGCAACTGCGCATCTTCGTCATCTTTCTTTTTTTGCTCTGCTGCTTTCTTCTTTTCTCCCGTTAAGACTCCGGACTCTATTATTTCATTATTCTCTACGTCTTCAAAGATCTTTTCAATATCCTTTTTATCTTTTTCTGCCTCTATCTCTTTTGCTTTTGTTTGATTGATAACCACATCAGGCACAATACCAAGACCATGAATACAGACTCCTGAAGGTGTAAAATATTTAGCTGTAGTCAAACGTAAACCTGAACCATCAGGCAATGGAATAACCGACTGAATAGAACCTTTACCAAAAGACTTAAACCCAACAATAACCGCTCTCTTATTATCCTTCATAGCGCCTGCAAATATTTCACTTGCTGAAGCACTTCCCTCATTAATCAAAACAACCAGAGGCCATTTTAAATATTCCCCATTAGAATTAGTAGACTTAGCTATTGTATCACTAGCCACATGACGCCCCTTGGTTGAAACAATTGTCTTGCCAAGGGGTAAAAAATCATTACAAATCTTAATCGCTACATTAAGAAGACCCCCTGGGTTATTTCTTAAATCCACAATTAAGCTATCAGCTTCCTGCTCCTTAAGTTCTTTAAGAGCTTTATGAAACTCGGTATAAGAATTCTCTCTAAACTCAGTCAGACGAATATAACCTATATGCTTATCAAGCATATGCGGAGCTTTAACATCTTGAACATGAATTAACTCTCTTTTAATAGTGTACTCTTTAACAAGAGTTTCACTTTCACGTAAAATAGTAATATGCATAATGGTTCCTGGATCTCCCCGCAAACGTTTCACTGAATCATCTAAACTCATATCACGAGTTGATTCTTTCTCAATTTTAACAATTCGATCCCCTGCTTTAATTCCAGCCTTCCAAGCAGGAGTATCTTCAACAGGAGTAATAACGGTTAACAATCCATCTTTAATAGTAATTTCAACACCAATACCGCCAAATTTACCAGCAGTTTCAGTTTTTAAATCTTTATACTCATCGGGGTCTAGAAATTGACTATGCGCATCTAAAGAAGACAATAGTCCTTTCAAGGAACCATAAATAATATCTTTAGGAGTTTTTTCATCCACATATTCAGATTGAATAGTAGTTAGAGCATAGCTATAAAGTTCAACCTTAGAATACAAATCATCTTTGGAATCTTTAATTTTCTCTTTTTTCTCTTGAATTTTTTCTTCATCAGCGCGAACTTTTTGATTGATCAAAAGAGTACCAACTGATAAACATAAAATTAATGCTAGTGAAACATAAATTATCTTCTTAAACATTGGAGATCCTTTGGCTAATAATCTCATTAAGTTTCTTAGGATTGGCTTTACCACCACTTCTTTTCATCGCTTGCCCCACTAAAAACCCAGCTGCAGAAGGTTTTCCTTCTTTAATTTGAGCAACAACAGTAGGATTTTGAGCAATAATTTCATCGACAATGTTAATTAATACTACCTCATCTGATAATTGAGCTGCACCTTTTTCTACAATAATCATTCCTGCACTTTTCCCAGAAATCAGCATTTCTATTAAAATTTCTTTACCTGTTAAATTGCTAATAACCTCTTCTTCGACAGCTTTAATTAATTCCACAAAATGTCGAGACGGCAACTTAAGTTCAGCAATACCACTTTTGCGTTCCTTTATTTCTTTAAGCACAACACTAGTGAGCCAATTAGAAATCTTCTTGGGTTGATTATATTGCTTACAACATTCTTCAAAGAATAAACCTAAAGCTTGATCCATCACTAACACTCCAGCATCATATTCACTTAAAAAATATTGTTTAACAAAACGCTCTAATTTTATATGCGGTAATTCCGGCAATTCCGAACGTACTTGATCAACAACTTTAGAATCAATCGTAAAAGGAACTAGGTCAGGATCTGGAAAATACCGATAATCATGCGCCTGTTCCTTGGATCGCATAGTAATCGTACAAGCCTTCTCGTCATTCCACAACAAAGTTTCCTGCACAATCTTATTTCCAGAAAGAATCACCTGTGTATGACGTGAAACTTCATATTCCAAGGCTTTTTTAACAGCACTAAATGAGTTCATATTTTTTAATTCTGTTTTAGTGCCAAATTCTTTTTGACCCCAAGGACGAACAGAAACATTAGCATCACAGCGCAAAGAGCCTTTTTCCATATCACAATCAGAAACACCTAAATACTCGAGGGTTAATTTTAAAGTCGTCAAATAATCATAAGCTTCTTGAGGGTTACGCATATCCGCTTCTGTTACTATCTCAATCAACGGAGTTCCTGTACGATTAAAATCAACTAATGAGCAATTACTTAAATTATCATGCATCAATTTTCCTGCATCTTCTTCCAAATGAGCACGCTTGATACCTACACGTTTTAAGCCCTTATCCGTTTTAATATTTACAAAGCCATCTTTTGCTACCGGAAAATCATATTGAGAGATCTGATAACCCTTTGGTGAATCAGGATAATAATAATTTTTTCGATCAAATTTAATAAACGAATTAATTTCACAATCCAAAGCTAATCCCACCTTGATTCCTGAAAGCAAAGCTTGAGCATTTAAAACAGGCAAAGCTCCTGGAAGCCCTAAACACACTGGGCAAACATTGGTATTTGGAGCAGAACCAAAGATATTAGCACAACCGCAAAAAATCTTCGTATTCGTCGATAATTGCAGATGCACTTCTAATCCAATAACTGTTTCAAATGGAGGCTGACTCATAAATTAGGTTTCTTGGTATGCCAGGGAGTGTTTTGTTCATAGGTATAACACATCCGAAGCAACATCTCTTCATCAAAAGCTTTTCCCATCAATTGTAAACCGATTGGTAATCCTTCTTTTGAAAAACCACAGGGAATTGATATTGATGGAATTCCTGCTAAATTAGCAGGAATGGTGTAAATATCCGACAAATACATACTCAAGGGATCCGAAACCTTTTCTCCTACTTTAAATGCTGTTGTCGGCGCTGTAGGTGTTAAGATTACATCACATTCTTTAAATGCTTCATCCAAATCTTGTTTAATCAAGGTGCGTACTTTTTGACCACTTAAATAATAGGCATCATAATATCCAGAAGATAAAACATAGGTTCCAAGCATAATACGGCGCTTAGCTTCATCACCAAAACCAATATCACGAGTTTCTTCATACAGATCAAGCAAAGCATTCTTTCTGATGCTAGTTGGCGACTGACGAAGACCAAAACGAATTCCATCAAAACGCGCCAAGTTAGATGACGCCTCAGCTGTCGCAATAATATAATAGGTTGCAACCGCATAGGGTGTATGCGGTAAAGAAACCTCTTTAATAATCGCTCCTTGCTTTTTAAACTCTACAATAGCAGCTTCCACGGTAGTTCTCACTTGAGGGTCTAAACCTTCTACAAAAGCCTCTTTGGGAACACCAATCTTAAGGCCTTTTACATCATTGACTAAAGCTTTCGTATAGTCTGGAACGGAGACGTTTACGGAAGTAGAATCTCTTTCATCATAACCGGAAATAATATTCATAAGCAACGCGCAGTCCATAACATCTTTTGTCAAAGGGCCAATTTGATCAAGACTAGAAGCAAAAGCAATTAAACCATAACGAGACACTCGTCCATAGGTTGGTTTCATCCCAACGATCCCACAGAATGATGCTGGCTGACGGATCGATCCCCCTGTATCAGAACCTAGTGCCCAAATTGTCTCATCAGCAGCTACCGATGCGGCAGATCCACCGCTGGATCCGCCTGGAACACACGATAAATTCCATGGATTAAAAGTTGGTCCATAACAAGAACTTTCAGTAGAAGAACCAAAAGCAAATTCATCCATATTAGCAAACCCTAAAATCACTCCCCCGCTTTGTTTAACCTTCTCAATAACACCTGCATCATAGGGAGCATGATAACCTTTTAAAATCTTTGAAGAACATGTAATCTCTTCACCCTTGGTCGACATATTATCTTTAATCGCAATAGGAATAGCCATGGAACCTTGAGACGCTATTTTTTGAGTACTTAATCGCGCATAAGCATGCACCTTAGGATCGATCGCTTCAATACGAGAGTGAACATCCTTTAAAACTTCAACAAGAGAAGTCTTTTTAACTTTATAGAGATCTAAAATCTGATGGGCAGTTAAACTATGAAGTTTCATTCAATAACCAGCGGTACTTTAAAGAAGCCATCTTTCGCCTGAGGTGCAATAGATAATGCTTCACTATTAGAAAAAGAGAGTTTCACTACATCTTCACGTAAAGCATTACTCAGAGGAACAGCGTGGCTGGTAGGTTTAACGTTCTTCAAATCCAGTTTCTGTAATTGCTCGACGTAACCAACGATATCGGTGAGGTTTTTAGTTAACCCCTCCAATTTATCTTCAGCCACATGCATTCTGGCTAAAGCAGCAATATATTCGACATCTTTTTTGGAAATTGACATAAGGCAAATACTACCATCAAAGGTGGGACATGACAAGAATTTAAAGGACAAAAAACAACATTATTTCTTCTTACAGTCCGTCCGGATTAAAGCTTTAACCATACGGTCAACCGCCTGCTGTTGGGTTGCTCCTTCGGTTAAATGATTATCGCAAACAGCAGCATATCCACTGCGATTCTCAATCTTAAAAACATCAACTATTCTTTGACCGATCTTCATACCCTCTCCTTAATTTAGGCTAACAATTTCTCCTTAAGGTCTTCAGGAATAATTGTAGGTTTGAAATCTATATTTAAACAGACTAAGGAAACTTCCGCCTGAACAATTAAACGGCCGTCTATTTTATCATGGATGGTTTGGTCAAAAACAAGCTGAACAGCGGTAGCTTTTGTCAGTTTAGCTAAACAAATAAGAATATCGCCATATCGAGCAGGACTTTTGTAAACAATATGGCACTCGCGCACAGCATAGACTAATCCTCTATCTTTAAAAGTCTGTACACTTAATCCTCTTTGGTCTAATAGTTCCGTACGCGCTTCTTCCAAATAGCAGAGATATTGACCGTAATAAACAATGCCCCCTGCATCAGTATCGTGATAATAAATTCGTTTTTCCATAAAAAAATTATAACATGAGCAGCTTATAAAGCTCGATGTAATTAAACATTATTGACACAGACCTTTAAATTCATATTTACAACGATAGGCTGCTATTTTTAATTGCAACAAGTCGTGTTGAGAAGTTGAAATTTTTGAAGAAGAAATTTTTTTAATTAACTTAAAAGATATTTCAGGAAAGTCATTTTTTATATAAAAATCAATTATATTTATCATATAAGGAAGATACACCAAAGGTATATCAATATTTTCTTTGTAACTGTAAATAAGCGCTAAATTCCTGATAGGAATAGAGTTGCCAGGGCTTTTTTGCAGCCAATTCTCATAATAACTCAAAGGATTACTCGCTATAATATTGACCTGTTGAGTACTTATAAAACAACAAATAAAAAAAGAAAAAGTAAGCATTATAAAAAATACTTTATGTACATGCCTCCTCAATCTTAATAACAGCAATATAAACAGTAAAAATACTCCTATAGAAGAAAAATAAAACCAGTGAGGTTCAAATACCAACCCTATGTTTGGACGGGCCAATGAACCAGGAATAGCATAAATAAAACCTATTAAAAATAAAGCAATCGCAAAACTCTCAAGAGATTTCTTAAAATAAATAAATATTAATAAAACACATCCAATTAAAAAGCTAAAAAAAAGCAGATTCCATTGCCAAACAAAACTATTTGATGGAATTATGTTATACATAAACACAATGCTTTGAGGCATAAAAAGATTACCTAGATACCAAAAGACTAAACGAGAAAAATTAGCGCTCCAATCCCAGAAATCCAAATTAAACTGCTCAATACAGTGTAAAAGATTCATATTTTGACTAGACATAAATAGGCATAAAACAAGAAGTAAGAAACTTAATAACATAAAAGGAATAGTTGTTAGAAGAGATTTTTTGAAACTAAAAGATGTTACGAAGAAAAGAAAAGAAAATACATAAAAAGGAAACAGCACAATCGTTTCCTGAAGAAATAATGCAAAAAAGATTATTAAAATACTAAACAATAAATAAACGACACTTTTTCTTTCCTTTGAATAAAAATAAAGCATTAAAAGAGCAGCCTCCATTAAAGCTGTTTGCAATAAAATAACATTGAAAGTAATGTGTTGAAGTATCTCCGCTGTCATCGGATGAATACAAAAAAGAATACTTGTCAATAAAGCCACAACAAACTCTTTTGAAATGAAGTAAACCAGAATGAATAAAAACAAACAATCTATATAAAAGAGAACAAAATTGATTAAATGGAAATAAAATGGCGCTTGAAACAACTTAAATAACAAAGCATTAAGATAAAAACACAACGGAGCGTAATGCTGATCCTCTGATTTTAAAAAATAATCACTCAAATGACGATGTATTTGAGCCGTCTTAATTAACAATCTATAATCATCAATCATGAAGAAATTATGACTTAATATGTTTCCATAAGTGATAAGGCACAAGACCAGAAGAATAATGGCGGGGACTATGAAAATATAAATTTTTTCTTTTAGATGTGCTTTACTAAATAACATTAGATAGCTCGATATAATTTAATAAAGTTAAACTCTCAGGACGAGACTTGGGATCAATACCTAAACGTTCAAATTCTTTAACAAGCCTCTCCTGTTCAATCATCCCCTTTAAGGCATTCGCTATAGTTTTTCGCCTCTGTTGAAAAGCTTTTTGAATCAAAGTAAAGAGCTGGATTTCATTCTTTGCTTGTACGGGTCTAGAATGCTCAGCCCCTACGTAGCCAGGCTTAGACTTCAAAATTAATGATATAAAACACGAATGAACCTTTGGCTGAGGATGAAATGAACCAGGACTAATTTTAAATAACACCTTCACATCGGCATAATATTGAACAAAACAAGATAAAGAACCATAATCCTTGTTGCCAACCAGTGCTCCAAGACGTGCTCCAAACTCCAATTGAACCGTCAAGTAAGCTCTCTCAATTTTATTTCTATGAGCTAGAATCTTCTCGATGATCGGAGTTGATATATAATAAGGAATGTTTCCAATAACTATCAAATTATCAGGCAAGAAATCCATATCCATTCTTAAGAAATCACCTTCAATAATTTCTAAATGAGACTCTTGATGTTTTTCTTTCAAAAGATGCGCTAGTTTCCTATCTTTCTCAATGGTCACCAATTTTTTAACTAAAGGAATGATTCGATCAGTAATTGCACCCTTTCCTGGACCGATTTCTAGAACAGTATCTTCTGATTTTAAAAGACATGAATCGACGATTCTTTGCTGAACACGTGCATCAACGAGGAAATTTTGACCTAAACTTTTGATAGAACGATGATTAGTTTTCATGCCAATTGAAATGCTAATTGAATAGCAGCAATCATGGATGAAGGATTAGCTTTATTTTTTCCTGCAATATCAAAAGCTGTGCCATGAACAGGTGATGTACGAACAAATGGTAGACCTGCTGTAAAATTGACTAAATTTTTAGAATACATACCCTTAACCGGAGTCAAACCTTGGTCATGATACATCGCTACAATACCGTCAAAACCTTTATTATAGCAAAAAAATGTGTCAGCCGGAAATGGCCCTACCGCTAAGATACCCTTTTGCTGAGCTTGTTTAATAGCAGGAACAATCTGTTTGATTTCCTCATAACCCAATAAGCCAAATTCACCTGCGTGAGGATTAAGCCCCCAAACCGCTATCCTAGGACGTAGAATACCAAATTTCTCTTTTAGAGTTCTATGCATCAGCTCAATACTTGAAAAAACAGCCTTCTTTGTAATTAATTTAGAAACATCTTTTAAAGCCACATGACGAGTTACTAAGGATAAACGAATATCAGAAGATACAAACATCATATCAAAATTCTTCACATTAAAACTTTCTGCTAGATATTCCGTATGCCCCCTAAAATCTTTCTTGTATTGACTTACCGCTTCTTTAGATAAAGGCGCTGTCACTAAAGCATCTGCAATTCCCCCCTTAATTAAATCAACTCCTTTTTCAAGAAATTTTAATGAACCCTCTCCAGCATTCTTATAAGGAACATCAACAACAGTATTCTTTTTTTTTCTTAATAATTGACGGTCACCAACAATAATAAAATTCCCAAGGCAGGAAACATTTTTTTTAGAAAGGGATTTAAGAATAACTTCTGGGCCAACACCACGAGGATCCCCCATGGTGATGACAATTGTTTTAATTGCGGATTTCGACATAAGCTTTATCTCGCAACTTTTCTATCCAAGTCTTAAACTTATTCTGAAACTGTTGCTCAAAAAGTCTATTATAAATAGCGTCCTTAACTTCTTCCAACGACTGCTTACTGGCAACAAAAATAGCATTAACCTTGAACAAATAAACACCGTCTTGAACTTCAACTGGAACAGAAAGTTCCCCCTGTTTTAGACTAAAAACTTCCTTCTCAATGGTAGGAACCATTTGACCTTGCCCAAGAACACCCACTGATGGAGCTTGTGAATATTCCTTACTTACTACATCAAAAGCTGCTCCAGCTGACAATTTTTCCCTAGCCTCCTTAATCTTCTTTAAAGCATCTTCTTTACCTTTACTAAACGAAATATAAATAGAATCCAAATTATACTTAGCCTTGCTTTCAAATTCATTCTTGTGATCATTATAATAACGAGTTACTTCTTCTGGGTTAACAAATACCTTATCTCTAACTTCTAAATCAACCACATATTTAGATTTCATCTGATTAGTCATTTTATTTCTCAAATCTGTGACCGTAATACCCTGAGATGTTATTTCATTTAAGAAATCTTCTTCACTAGGATAACGATCCTTAATCTCTTTAAGCCTTTTATTCACGATTTCAGGACGAATTTCTATACCCTTTTTATTAGCTGAAGCTAGAATTAATTTATCCTCTACAAGCTGTTTAACTCCTTTTTCTTCAAAAGTCGTCATCACTTCTTGAATTTCCTTTTCAGATCTATGTTCAATCTTTAATTGTCGATAAACTCCAGCTATATAATCTTTAAGATCCTTAAGAGTAATAACATCATTGTTCACAACCGCCACAATAGCATCATTAAATGGCCTAGCTAAAACCACATTAGGAAGCATCACAATCAGACCAACTAAAAAATTAAACCAGCGCTTGTTCATGATTATTCGTCTCCAATTCTTTTTTAAGATGTTCAATCGATTCCTTTAACATACGACAATACAAATCAAATCCAATTGAACTAATAAACCCATGTTGCTGAGCACCTAACAAGTTGCCAGCCCCTCGAATCTGTAAATCTTCAAAAGCAATATGAAAACCTGCTCCTAAATCACTGTGCTTTTCTATCGCCTTAAGCCTTTGCTTAGAAACCTCAGATAAAGCATATTCTTTTGGAACAATCAAATAAGCCCATGCCTGAATGTCTAATCGTCCAACCCGTCCTCTTAATTGATGCAACTCTGAAAGCCCAAATTTATCTGCCCTATTAACAATCAACGTATTTGCGGAAGGAACATCAATCCCTGACTCAACAATCGTCGTACAAACCAAGACATCAATTTTTTGTTGAAGGAATTTTAACATAACTTCTTCCAAAAGACGACCACTCATTTGCCCATGTGCAATCTCTACCCTTGCTTGAGGCACCAATTGTTTAACACTCTCTGCGATTGTCTCAATATTATCAACCCGATTATGCAAAAAGAAAACCTGACCGTGACGTTTAAGTTCACGCCTAATCGCTTCTTCAATAATAGTCTTATCAAAAGGAATAATCTCCGTTTTAATAGCCAAACGATTTGTAGGTGGTGTCGAAATAACCGACATATCACGAGCACCAGCCAAAGCCATATACAAGGTTCGTGGAATAGGCGTTGCCGAAAGCGTCATCACATCTGCCAACAATCTAAACTGTTTCAATTTTTCCTTAGATTTAACACCAAAGCGCTGTTCTTCATCAATAATCACCAACCCTAAATCTTTAAAACCGATATCCTTAGACAAAAGTCTATGTGTTCCAATAATAATATCTACCTTACCTTCTTTTAAATCACGAATAATGACTGCTTGTTCAGATTTTGTGCGAAAACGAGAAAGCATCTCAACCTTAACGGGAAATCCTTCTAAACGTTTATAAAAATTATAATAATGCTGTTCCGCTAAAATCGTTGTAGGCACAAGAATAGCTGCCTGCTTATGATCCATTACTGCTTTAAAAGCAGCACGCAGAGCCACCTCCGTTTTTCCATAGCCCACATCCGCGCAAATTAATCGATCCATAGGTCTATTTGATTCCATATCACTCTTTACTTCTATGCAAGCTTTCAGTTGATCCGGCGTTTCCTTAAAAGGAAATTTATCTTCAAACTCCTTCTGCCAATCAGTATCTTTAGAAAAAGAAAAACCTGCTAATTGCGCACGCAACGCCTGAATGCGTAACAACTCAGCTGCCATCAACTTCAGCTTCTTCTCAATGCCTTTACGGGTCGCTATCCATTCCTTACTTCCTAATTTATGAAGTTTAGCCTCTTTCTTAGTGAAGGTCACATATTTTTGAATGAGATGTAAATCATGCTTAGGTACAAAAAGCTTATCCCCATCTTTATATTCAATAACTAAGTGCTCACGTTTTTGATTATTAAGATCAAACTCTCGAATCCCTAAAAACCGGCCGATCCCATGATTATTGTGGACAATTAAATCACCTTCTTCAATATCAACGAAACTATTAAGAGGGATTTCTGAAGAAAAAACCGCTTTGGAAAACGTTTTAAAAGGAAGGACAATAACAATCTGGTGATTTTCTATAATCTGCCCACTAATAGTGTCAAAACCAGTAATGGCAAGAATTACATCATCTTCTGTATCAAGACGTAAAGGAATTTCGAAATTGGCAGGATAAATATCGAGTAATCCACCGCGCAGAGCAAATTCGCCCTCTTTAAAAACTTTAGTCGCCCTGGTATATCCGAAGGCGACTAGAGTTTTAATAACTTCATCAAATTCTATCGATTGACCAACAAGAAATTCTAAAGATTTAAACATTTACCATTTCTTTTTTCCGTGCCACGCTAAAAATAACGGTGAAACGATATAAACGGTAGAATATGTACCAAAAATAAAACCAATCATCAAAACAAGAGCAAAAGTATTAAGAACTTCCCCACCAACAAAGAATAAAGATAAAACGGCTAATAAAGTCACAAAAGTTGTAAGAAAGGTCCGCCCTAACGTTTGATTAATACTTTCGTTGATAATCTCTGCCAAAGTCTTATTCCGCGCCTTTGGAACATTTTCACGCACCCGATCATAAATAATAATACTATCATTTGTGGAGTACCCCGCTACTGTCATCAAAGCTGTAACTACCAACAAATCAATTTCACGCCCCATAATCACAACTAACCCCAAGGTAATTAAAACATCGTGAAAAATAGCAATAACCGCTGCAGCTGCAAAATCATAATGTTTAAAACGAAGCCCCACATAAATCAAGATACCCACTAAAGCCAATACAATCGCATAGATAGCTTTTGTGCGTAAAGTTTGACCTACAACCGGGCCCACCTTCTCAATACGCATAACTTCAAACTTATTATCAGCCATCTTGGATTTAAAAATGGATACCACCTTCTCGTGCGTATCTTCGGGTGTACGGACAATAATATTGGTTGGTATATTAGCAAAGGTTTGAATAACAGCATGATCCAGTTTTTGTTCTTTAAAGATGGCGCGAATATCATCGGCTAAAACAGGCTTTTCAAATTTAAATTCCTGAATTTGTCCACCCACAAAGTCAATGCCATAAGCAGTGTCTTTTTTAGCATTTAATGTGAATACACCCCAAAGAAGCAAGGCTGCGGATATAGCAAAACAGATATACTTCTTGTTTAAAAAATTAAAATTAGGCTTTGTAAACACATGCATCATAGGAAGAGATTTAATAATCTGTTTCTCTACCAAGAAATTAAACATTGTTCTAGTAATAAAAATTGAAGTAAATAAACTCGCAATAAGACCAGTAATCATGGTGACGGCAAATCCTTTAATTGGACCGGAACCAAATTGAAATAATAAAAATCCAGCAATTAAAGACGTGACGTGAGAATCCAAAATCGCTGACCAAGCACGAGCATACCCCGCGTTAATGGCGGCACTTAAAGGACGGCCATTTTCTAATTCTTCCCTGATACGTTCATTAATCAGAACATTTGCATCGACCGCCATACCTAGAGTTAAAATAATACCTGCAATACCTGGTAAGGTTAAGGTCACCTGAGAATCCGGCATAAGAATATTAAGAAGCCCCATACCGCCTAAAATCATTAAAAGGTTAACAGCTAAAGCAAACGATGCAATCAAACCCCCTATGAAATAATAGATCGACATAAAAGCAATAATTAAAATTCCACCTAAAATGGTTGCTTTAATTCCCGCTTCAATAGAATCCTTACCTAAGAGAGGACCTATGGTGCGTTCTTCTTCAACCTTCATCGGGACTGGCAAAGAACCTGTACGCAACGCTAATGCTAAAAGACTTGCTTCCTCAAACTTAAATTGTCCTGTAATCTCAGCCGTACCACTTAGAATTGGTTCACGAACATTAGGAGCAGAAAGAACTTCATCATCAAGTACAATAGCTAAACGTTCATTCACATGAGCGGTGGTTAAATCTCCAAAATCTTTTGTCCCCTTTTCATTAAAATTTAATGAAATTTTAGCCTGCATTCCTGTACGGTCAAAATCGACGCGAGCGTCTTTAACCGCATCACCGCCTAAAACAGATTCTTTCAAAACTAAAATAGAAGATTCTCCTTCCCCCTTCTTTAGTTTCTTAAGTTCATAACCTGAAGGAACATTGCCAGCTAATGCGTCTTTAAAATGAACAGGATCAGGATCAACCAATCGAAATTCCAAATGAGCTACACGACCGATCATGTCCATAGCCTTAGCACGATCCGTTACCCCTGGTAATTGCACTAAAATCTGATTAGTCCCCTGACGTTGAATCAAGGTCTCGCCTACACCTAAGCCATCAATACGATTACGTAAAACTTCCATAGAACGAAGCACCGCATCATTTTTAGCAGCCTCAGTAGGTAGATTTTGATTCTCTACCTGTAAAATCAAATGCATACCGCCTTTGAGATCTAGTCCTAAATTTATACGTTTATTGAGAGGAATTAGGGAAGCAAAACAGCCTAAAATAACAGCAAGAATAACAAAAAATCTTTTGCGCAAATTAACACTCATCAAATACCCTTTCTATCCTGTACGGGTCGAGCATGCTCGACCCCTACTTGATGACCTCAGGTTTAACACTATCAGATTTAACCAACACAATAGCTTCTTTATCAAACTCAATACGGCAATTATCATCCACACGAACCACCACTGTTTTCTCTTTAACAATGACAACGGTCCCGTGAATACCAGAAGAAGTTACAACTTCATCATTCTTCTTTATATTATCCAACATTGCTTTAAGTTCTTTTTGCTTCTTACGTTGAGGAGCAATAACTAAAAAATAGAAAATCAAAAAGATAGGTACATATAAAAATAGTATTTGTGTCCAACCAGAATCTTGAGGCATTTAAACCCTTTCGTGTGTCATTACAAAGAAATTAGCGATGAAGTATTCATTTTGAATGATTCCTGCCTACCAACAGGGCTTCATAGAAAACGTTCGCAATGACACTATAATTTATTTAGATTTCTTCATTAAACTTCTAACAGTATCGCTCATCTGAGCACCCTTAGCAATCCAAGCATTGATCTTCTCTTTATTGAGAGAGAAAACAGCTGGTTTTTTAGCTGGATCGTAATAACCTAAAATATCCAAGGTTCTTCCATCACGGCCTTCTTTACGAGGCAAAGCCACGACGCGATAATTGTAGGATTTGTTGGAGGCTTTACCTGCTTTTTGTAATCTGATACGTACTTCCATTTGTTTTATTTCCTTTCAGTTAATACCCCCGCCACATGCGAGGTTCTATTTAATGTGCCAATTCTATAGCCCGAATCTGTGCACGAGCTTTATTAAGTGTTTCTTGATATTCAGTCGCTGGGTTAGAATCTGCCACCAAACCAGCCCCAGCCTGCACATAGGCCTTGCCACGACAAACGACTATTGTACGTATAGTTATGCAAGTATCAAGGTTTTTCGAAAAGCTATAGTATCCAACAGCCCCCGCATATGGCCCCCTTTTTTGACCTTCTAAATCCTCAATAATTTCCATCGCACGAATTTTAGGAGCTCCAGAAACCGTACCTGCTGGAAAAGAAGCTTCCAAAACATCTAACGCATCTTTATCTGAACTTAATTTTCCCTGAACATTGCTGACAATATGCATGACATGAGAATAACGTTCCACATTCATAAACTCAGAAAGCTTAACAGTGGCTTGCTGACACACACGGCCTAAATCATTACGACCTAAATCGACTAACATAACATGTTCTGCTTTTTCTTTAGGATCTGCTAACAGATCTTTTTCCAAAGCTATATCTTCCGCTTCAGTTTTTCCACGAGAACGAGTACCAGCAATAGGACGAGTTTCCACCAAACCATCTTCACAACGCACCAAAAGCTCTGGCGATGCCCCCACTAATTGTAAACCATCAAAATTCAAATAAAACATATAGGGCGATGGATTAAGCGCACGTAGAGTTCGATAAATATCAAAAGGATCAACTGAAATTTTTGTTTCAAAACGCTGAGACAAAACTACCTGAATAATATCTCCAGCATGAATATGTTTCTTGGAAGCTGAAACCATCTTCTCAAATTGAGCTTGAGTACAATTTGAAGTAATCTTCAACTTCTTCTTACCTGAAAGTTCTAAGCTCTTAATGGCAATAGGTTGACGCAATTCTTTAATTAATCCATCAATTTTCTTAATAGCTTCATTATATTTCTTAATCTTGGTGGTTTGAGAATCCTTCTCCTGCAAATGCACGCAAGAGACGATCTTAATGGTGTGATGACGATGGTCAAAAATCACCAAATCCTCAGCCTTAACCATCACCATATCAGGAATATTTAAATCATCCTTAAGTTTAGCAGGCAAGCGTTCAAAAAAACGAACACAATCATAACTGAGAAAACCAACCATACCCCCATAAAATCTAGGTAATTGAGGAACCTGAACAGCCTTGTATCCTTCCATCACTTCTCTGATCAACTCTAGCGGAGAGGATTGAAGGGTTCTTTTTTCAGAAGCAAACTTACCCTTCACATGACGGATAATCTCCGCCTTTTGCCCTTTGCTTTTGATAATCAAAGACGGATTGCGAGCAATAAAAGAAAAACGAGCAAATTTCTCTTGACCTTCGATCGATTCCAGCAGAAAAGAATATTTAGATTTTTTAGCCAAATGTAAATAAGCAGACGTAGGCGTTAAGCAATCGCCTAAGACTTCCTTGTAAACAGGAATTAAATTTCCTTTTTGACCTAATTTTAAAAACTCTTCTTTAGACAATAAATTCATTATTAATTCTCTATTTTTCTATAAAAACAACTGCGTTTCATGGTATGACATGCTGAACCAATTTGGTCAACCTTCATTAAAATCACATCACAATCGCAGTCATAAAAAACTTCCTTCACATGTTGAAAATGTCCGGAGGTCTCTCCCTTAACCCAATAACTCTTCCGTGAACGAGACCAATACGATGCCTTGCCATTCTTTAAAGTATCTCTCAGGGAATCAATATTCATCCAGGCCATCATCAACACTTCACCTGTTTTATAATCTTGAGCAATAGCCGGAATTAAACCTTCTGAATTAAACTTAAGTTTTTCAAGATTATCTTTAGTAATTTGAATCGTTTCTATTTCTGGATTACTGCTCATCGTACACCCACATTCTTCTGTTTTAAGAATTGTTTAACTTGTGGTATTGGAATCTCTCCGTAATGAAACACCGATGCGGCCAAAGCTGCATCTGCTCCTGTTTGAGTAAATACATTAAAGAAATCATTCAACTTTCCAGCGCCACCGGAAGCAATAACAGGAATATTAACGGCATCAGCTACGGCTTTAGTCAATGCTATATCAAAACCATTCTTAGTGCCATCCGCATCCATACTGGTTAAAAGAATTTCTCCAGCACCCAATGATTCAACTTGTTGAGCCCAGAGCACTGCATCCTTACCAGTTGCCGTGCGACCCCCATGGGTAAAAACTTCCCACTTATTCCCAATCCTTTTAGCATCGATAGCTACCACAATACATTGTGAACCAAACATATTAGCTGCCTTACGCACCAACCCTGGTTCATTGACTGCTGTAGTATTGATCGACACCTTATCAGCTCCAGCGTTAAGAAGAGCACGAATATCTCTGACATTATTAATTCCACCACCAACTGTCAAAGGCATAAATACTTCTTCCGCTGTTTTCTTAACAACATCTAAAAATATTCCACGCTTCTCATAACTGGCAGTAATATCTAGAAACACAAGTTCATCAGCCCCAGCTTTGTCATACGCTTTAGCACAATCCACAGGATCACCGGCATCTTGAAGAGAAACAAAATTGACTCCCTTAACCACTCGGCCGTCTTTGACATCCAAACATGGAATTATACGTTTGTTGAGCATACGTTCAGCGCTTTACTAAAATCTAATTTACCTTCGTAAATAGCTTTACCGGTAATGGCTGCAGCAACACCTGTCATTGCATTCAACTTAACTACATCTTCAATACTGCCTATGCCACCTGAAGCAATTACATTCATTTTCTTAACAGTATTGAGTACTGTTTGTAACTGCTTAAAATTTGGACCTGACAAAGTACCATCGCGAGCAATATCCGTATAAACAATCCAAGATAAATTGATTGTTTCAAATTCTTGGATCAAGTCAATCGCTTTAATATTACTCGTTGATACCCATCCACGGCCAGCCACCAAACCATTGGCACAATCCAGACTCACACAAATTCTGTCCCCATAAACAGCGATCATCTTTTTCAAAAAATTACGTTTCTCAATAGCTCTAGTACCTAAAATAATACGACTAACCTTAGCCGTGTTAACTAAATACTCCACAGTTTCTTTATCACGTATACCGCCGCCTACTTCAACGGGAATCTTTACACTCTGAGCTATACGTGTAATAACTTCACGATTAGCCATCACTCCATCTTTAGCACCGTCTAAATCAACTAAATGTAGCCACTTCGCTCCCAGAGTTTCCCATTTGAGCGCCATATCTAATGGGTCATCCCCATATTCGGTAACTTCAGAAAACTTTCCCTGAAATAATCGAACAACCTTGCCATTTTTTATATCAATTGCAGGGATAAGAATCATAATTGAGAAAAATTCTTTAAAATTTGCAAACCAATCGTTTGACTTTTTTCAGGGTGAAACTGTACACCCCAAATATTACCCTTGGCAATCGATGAAACATAATCGATGCCGTAGGAAGTTACACTAGCCGCAATACTTTTGTCCTTTGGCTGAACAAAATAAGAATGGCAAAAATAGACATTCTCACCATCAGCCACATTGTTATAAAGAATCTTACCATTAGATTGAACCTTGATTTGATTCCATCCCATATGAGGAACTTTAAGCTGTGAGAAACGATCAACCGTACCTTCTAAGATTTTTAAACCCTCACAACGGCCGCCTTCAGAACTTGTTTCAAACAATAATTGCAAACCTAAACAGATTCCCAGGAATGGTTTTCCTTGGCTTATCGATAATCGAATGGCATCATCTACCCCTAATTCCTGCAATCTTTGCATAGCAGGCGCCATAGCACCCACCCCAGGCAAAACAACCTTATCTGCTTTTAGAATCTCTGTTGGACTAGGAGTAACTCGTACTTGGGCTCCAACTTTTTCAAAAGCCTTTTGCACGCTTCTTAAATTACCCATTCCATAGTCGATAATTGCAATCATCCCCATCCCGCTTAATCAATAATTCCCTTTGTTGATGGCACCGATCCTCCACGACGAGGATCAATAGTTGTAGCCATATCTAAAGCAAGTCCTAAAGACTTAAACATTGTTTCTAAATTGGTATGTAGATCATCACTAGGATTTTGAATTGTAAAACTTAAGGTCGCTCCTAAATTATGAGCAAAACTTTCCATAAAATGCTCAAAATGAGAAAATTCATACCCATCGGTACCTTTTTGCGCAGGCAAAGGTGTATCCGAATTAAATTTAAAAAATCCACGACCTGAAATATCAATCACACAACGGCCAACTGTTGCTTCCATCGGCGCATAGGCATAGCCAAAGCGTTTGATGCCGGCTTTTTCTTCGCCCAAAGCTTTCTTAAAAGCCTTTCCTAAGACAATGCCAATATCTTCATTGGTGTGGTGAATATCAATATGAGTGTCTCCCCTCACAGATAAATCTAAATCAAAATATCCATGAAAAACAAAAAGCTCAAGCATGTGATCAAGAAAGCCAATCGGTGTTTTGATCTTAGTCTTACCGCTGCCATCCACATTAAGAGTGGCATTAATTTGTGTTTCTTTTGATTTACGTTCTAATTCAGCTTTACGTTGTGTCATGTTTTGAACCTCACATTAACGGAATCTGCGTGTTTAGTTAAACCCTCTAAGTTTGCTACCTTCTCCAATGGCTCTCTTATTTTTTCCAAAGCTTTCTTGGAATAAGAAATCACATGGCTCGTTTTTGTAAAACTTGATAACGATAATCCAGAGAAAAATTTAGCTGTCCCCATAGTTGGAAGTACATGGCTGGGTCCTGCTGCATAATCACCTAAAGCAGTTGGACTATAAGGACCTAAGAAAATAGCTCCTGCATGTTTGATTTGCTTCGCCACAGTGACGGCATTGTTGGTCATAATCTGTAAATGTTCAGGAGCAATATTATTGGCAATCTCAACAGCTTCATCCATATTCTTACAATAAATACAATAGCCATTAGCAACTCTTTCACGCACCTGCTTAATTAACTGCTTGGAAGTACTTATTAAAATAGACAAACCGCCAATATGTTCCATTTGAGCTTCTAGATCAGCAACTACAAAATCGACATTACTATAACGATTCGCAATAACTACAAGCTCTGTTGGACCAGCCAACATATCAATATCCACATAACCAAACAACTGACGCTTGGCTTCAGTCACATACATATTACCAGGACCAACAATTTTGTCGACTTTAGGAATTATCTTTGTTCCCAAAGCCAAGGCAGAAATCGCCTGAGCTCCACCTAACTTATAAATTTCAGTAACCTTCAATAAATTAGCTACTGCTAAAATATGAGGATTCACATTACCCTGTTTATTAGGTGGAGTCACAATCACTACTCTCTTGACACCTGCGATAATCGCTGGCACAGCCGTCATATAAACTGACGAAACTAAAGGAGCTGTTCCAGCTGGTATGTAAATCCCAACAGAATCTAACGGTCTAACTTCTTCCTTTAATATAACCCCATCACGTCCCTTAGTTTTACAAGGTTTGTGCAATTGCTTTTTATAATACATCGAGACATTATTAATAATCGTCTTTAAATGCCCCACAAAATCAGGAGTAATATTTTGATAAGCACTGGAAATTTCCGCCTCAGCGACTTTTAGTTGACGAACAGTCAATTTGACACCATCAAAACGACGGGTGTATTTAATGAGCGCATCATCACCATTTAAACGCACATCATCAATAATTGCCCTTACCTTTTCTTCAATATGTTTCTTACGAAAGTTTAGGTGACGATTGTAGAGTTTATCAATATTCTGACCGGTTTGTTTGACTAGTTTCATATAGTAATCATTTCTTTTGCTTGCACGATTGCTGACTCAATTTTTTTAGGTTCCTTGCTGCCAGCTTGAGCTAATTGCGGTTTTCCACCACCATTAGCACCGAATAACGGAGCTACACGATTAATTAAATCATTAGCCTTAATTCCTCGTGCTACTAAATCATCAGTGACAGAAATAACCAAAGCAGCATCCTCTTGTCCTTTAGTTCCCAAAATAAAAACACCTGAAGGCATTTTCTGTTTTAATAAATCAGAAAGTTTGCGCAACATGGAAATATCAACCTCTTGTAAACATCGAGCAATAACACTCACTCCTTTAATATTCTCAGCAGTGCCAATCATTTCATCAATAGAAGATTTTATCTGTTCAAAATTTGCACTTTGTTTTTCTTTGTCTAATTGCTTGGCACGTAAAGCTTCTTCTTTAATCTGTGCTTCCTGCTTTTTCTTATTTAACACCTCTTCAACTGCAGCCTTACCTGTGACCGCTTCCACACGGCGAATCCCTTGTGCTACCGATCCCTCAGAGACAATCTTCATCGCTTCTATTTGAGCCGTTGATGAAATATGTATTCCTCCACAAAACTCACGAGAATAATCACCAATTGAAACCACACGAACAGTATTCCCATATTTTTCAGCAAAGAAAGCCAAAGCACCTCTTTTTTTCGCTTCTTCAATCGGTAATACTTCGACACTAACCTTATCTGCGCGTTTAATAAACTCATTCAAACGATTTTCAATTTTTTGCATCTCCTCGGGCTTAACGCCATAAGGATGGGTAAAGTCAAAACGCAAGCGCCCTTCATCAACTAAAGACCCTTGCTGCTTAATATGAGCACCTAAAGTTTCTCGCAAAGCACATTGTAACAAATGTGTAGCTGTATGATTACGCATAATCGCTAAACGACGAGCCTCGTCAATTTGCGCAACAACCTGATCTCCTTCTTTAACAACACCTTGTTCAACAATACAATCATGAACAAAAATATCATTCACCTTTTGCGTATCTCCAACACGTAAGCGTCCTTGATGCAAAGATATGCTACCTGTATCCCCCCTTTGACCGCCAGACTCCGCATAAAATGGTGTCCGATCTAAAATCACTTTCACATTAGGAGCGTCCCCAATTACTTGTAGAACCTTAGCCTCAGCTTTTATCTGGCTATACCCTACAAATTCTGTCTTAGGCAAATTGGTTTTAATGCTTGAATTCGTAAAAACATCTCCTGTCATTTTACTACCAGCACGAGAACGATTCTTTTGATCGTCCATCTTAACTTCAAAAGTTCTAATAGCTAAATCTAACACCTCTTTATTAACACCTACTTCATGAGCAACGTTAGTAATAGTTGATAAAGTTAACCCATACGTATCACGGTATAAAAAAAACATAGAACCAAGTCCTTGATTATCCTCTTTAAACATATTAATTTTTTCTTTTAACTCAGGGATTCGTTCTTTACGCACCTTCATAAAAGCTTCTTCTATACGCTTAACTAAAGCTTTAACCCCTGGCGCTTTTCCAACCAATTCTGGATAAGGCTGTTTTAACACATCCACAACCACATCCACAAAGGTATGAATGACAGGTTTTTCAATTCCAGCACGTATTGCTAAATCTGTAATATCTACAATCAGTTTGCGCATCACATAACCACGTCCTTCGTTAGAAGGAATAACACCATCTGAAATACCAATAGTCACCGCACGTATATGATCAGCAATGATACGAAATTCACTCTCAGTAGCTTGCGCATTATTAGCTTTAAACGTATCCTTGATCACCTTTAAAATAGCAGCAAAATTATCTGTCTCGTAATTACTCTTCTTGCCTTGCACCACAGCGACCAAACGTTCCAACCCCATCCCCGTATCGATATTCTTAGCCGGTAGTGGTTCTAAAATACCGCCATCCTTACGATTAAACTGAGTGAAAACTAAATTCCAAACCTCCGAAAATCGTCCGCAAGAACAATCAGGATCACATTTTTCCCCCTTGGAACAATTCTTATTTACTCCATAATCATAAAAGATTTCAGAACATGGACCGCAAGGACCATTAGGCCCATTAAGCCTAGCATTCGAAGGCCAGAAATTGCTTTTATCCCCTAATCTAACAATGCGATCCAGTGGAATCTTAATATCATTCGCCCAATAGCCATAAGCCTCTTCATCATCTTTATAAACAGAGACCCACAATTTATTTTTAGGTAATTTTAATTCAACTGTTAAAAATTCCCAGGCCCAGGCAATCGCATCCTTCTTAAAATAATCTCCGAAAGAAAAGTTTCCCAACATTTCAAAAAACGTGTGATGAAAATCTGTCTTTCCCACCACATCTAAATCATCGGTGCGCAAACATTTTTGACAAGTAGACGCTTTTGTAAAACCATCAATATGTCCTAAAAATTGCGACTTAAATTGTTGCATCCCTGCCGTTGTAAAAAGAACTGTCGGATCATCCTTAGGCACCAGAGAATCACTGACAATAATGCTGTGATTTTTGGATTTAAAAAAATCTAGAAACTTCTGACGTATCTCATTAGTACTTAACATAATTTTTTTAATACCTTCATAACCTCGTCCATGGGAAAACCACGGCGTAATAAGAAATCTCCAACTCTTTTTCTTCTTTTTTGAGGGTCAATTCCTGATAATCGATCCCAACGGCGGCGGGCTAATTCTAAAGCCACATCACCTTCTTCATATTCCTGACCCTTTACTTGGGATATAGCCTCATTGATAATGTCTTTGGCAACACCCTTTTGAATAAGCTCGGAATATATCCTTCTAAAACCAAACGGCCGAGCTAAACGATAGGTAATCCAACTCTTCGTAAAAGCCCGGTCGTCTAATAATTTTAATTCCGTTAAATAATCAACAGTTGCTTCTATTTCTTGAGAAGAAAACTTCTTACCTTTAAGCTTCTCCTTTAATTCTCCAATACTGCACGATCTCATTTTTAAAAACTTTAATGCTGTCACTTTTGCTGAAGAAGCCACTCGTGGTGAGCGCTGTTGAATCATTAAGTTTTTGCTTTAGCCTTCAATTTCTCAATCACCTGTTTTTCAATCTTAGCCAAGATTTTAGGATTTTCTTTCAAAAATTTACGAGCTGCTTCTCTTCCTTGACCAATTTTCTCATTTTCATAAGAGAGCCAAGCTCCAGCTTTTTGAATAATTTCGGTCTCAACCCCTAAATCTAACACATCGCTGCTTTGTGAAATCCCTTCATTAAAATGAATTTCAAATTGAGCTTCTTTAAATGGTGGTGCCACTTTATTCTTAACAACTTTAGCCTTCACACGGTTAGCTATGATTTCTTCACCCACCTTAACTGATTCAACTTTACGCAATTCAATACGTACGGAAGCATAAAATTTCAATGCACGTCCACCGGTAGTTGTTTCAGGATTACCAAACATAATCCCAATCTTCATACGAATTTGATTAATAAAAATCACACAACAATGGGATTTATTGATTGCTGCTGTTAACTTACGCAACGCTTGGCTCATCAAACGAGCTTGTAAACCCATATGAGAATCGCCCATTTCTCCTTCAATTTCTGCACGAGGAGTCAAAGCTGCCACGGAATCAATAACCACTAAATCCACCCCATTGGAACGAACTAATGTCTCAGCAATTTCTAAAGCTTGCTCACCTGTATCTGGTTGAGAAATTAAAAGATCATCTAATTTAACACCAACCATCTTTGCATAATTACTATCAAACGCATGCTCTGCATCGATAAATGCGGCCACACCACCACTTAACTGCAATTGTTTAATAATGCTTAAAGTCAAAGTTGTTTTACCAGAAGATTCCTGACCATAAATTTCAATGACACGCCCTCGAGGAATTCCCCAAACACCTAAAGCGGCATCCAAAGCCAAAGAACCCGTTGGAATAACTGGAGTATCGATAACAATCTTGCTATCTAATCGCATAATCGAACCCTTACCATGCTGCTTCTCGATTTGCGCTAAAGCCAACTCTAATGCTTTCATACGATTTTCTTTTTCAGCACTCGCCGCTTTTTCAACCTTTTCCACCACTGCTTTGTCTTGAGCCATAAAACCTCCAATATTTAATTAAATGAATGTGGGATTATACATTGATAGGGATTGTATTGTCAATTCTAAAGGGACTAGAATGGAATTTAAGAAAAACACTAGTTTTTAAATAAAAAATGAACAAAACTGACTGTGGCAATAGCTGCAGTTTCCACCTTTAGAACCGTATTACCCAAAGACACCGCTACACATCCATGATCCAATGCCATGCGAACTTCATCTGGAGTAAAATCTCCTTCTGGACCTATAAAAATAGTAATCACTAAAGCTCTAGAACTTTTAAGTAAAACATTTTTAATAGACTGAGAATGACCATTCAAAGATGGAAAAAGATGAACTCCTTTTGGATCAAGATTCTTAAGCACCACTGATAAATCTGTCATTGAATGAATCTTTGGCATATGAATACGTTTGGATTGTTTAGCTGCATTAATGATTACCTTCTCAAAACGAACTAATTTACCAACCATTCTCTCATCTGAGAAAATCACCTCACTGCGTTTAGTTTTTAAAGGAATAATTTCATCTACCCCCAGTTCAGTGCACTTCTCAATAATCCATTCAAACTTATCTTTTTTAGGCGGCGCGCAGGCTAAAACAATCTTAACTTTTCCCATATCCGCTTCACGCACAGAACCAACAGAAACCTTAATCCCCTGAAGATTCAAAGAATCGATAACAACATCAGCTTCTTGATTTTGGCTATTAAAAATCTGAATAACCGCCCCCTTCTTTAAATGTAAAACATCCTTGATATGATGAATTTCATTAGAATCAGTAATAGATAGACTTTTCTGCTGAAAATTAGCGTTAGCTGAATAAAAACGGTGCATAAAACTTTCTTTAACGAATCCTGGTGGATCGGGTGAGGATTGAACTCACGACCTCGTCATTGCGAACGACGCGCTCTCCCAAACTGAGCTACCGACCCTATAAGTATAAGTCGGTATATTAACAAAAGCATCTACTATTGACAAGTTCGATTATAACGAATAGAAAAATATTCAAGACGTCGTTGGATAAGTTTACGACCTAATCTAAAATGGTCCCCTGGACCCATCGCTGTCGACTGCTCTGCGTCCCCATCAAAGATTAATGACGCCCTGAATATTCTAAGATTTATTACTTCGAAGCTTTATAAGCTTCCAATACTTTCTTATTAATAGACATTCGAACATCATCATTCAAACATCTTACCCTTTCGTACCATTTTTCATTTTTCCCTTGTTCCTGAGGCATACAGACAAAAAGACCTTTTTGACCATCAACGATACGAATTCCCTTGATCAAAAGAGCATCGTTAATTCCTAAATCAACAAAAGCCTTTATACGATTTCCATCAGGTAATCGGTGAATCTTAATAATCTTAAAATCTAAAACATCAACTGACATAACCCCTCCTCAATTAACTCCGCTAAAAGCGGAAGGAATTGACCCAGAAGCCTACACCTAAGATAGGCAGCCAAATGGTTATTTGGCACTTGGAGCTGCTACGGGCACATCTGCTTTGACTTCTAATCCTTGATTAACACTACCATAACAACGGCGACATGGTTTCATCCCCTTTTTCTCTGCATCTTCTAGGGCAATAACTTTTGCACCTTTATCTTTAATCAATATACAATCTACCTTATGATACTTTTTACCATTTTTAGTTGCATACACCTCTTCAGCAAATGCAAACGTAGAACTAGCGATCACCATCCCTGCTAACATCATTGTTAGAACTTTTTTCATACCCCATCTCCTTTTAAATTGTTTAATGGTTAATTTCAAACAAAGTAAATCTAATACAAATTTGATTTTTTGTCAACATTTTATTTTACTATTAGTCAATTTTAAAACAATTAATAACTTTTTCATCAATATTATTTGCATTTTAGTCAATATATGCTAAGCTATTTCCATTCATTCATAACTTATTTACTTTAGGAGTAAACACTATGTTAATAGGCGATAAACTAAACGAAATCCGTAAAGCAAAAAAAATAACCCTGACAGAGCTTTCAGAAAAAAGTGGCGTTCAATTAGCCACCCTTAGCCGCATTGAAAACAAAAAAATGACCGGCACCATTGAATCGCATATTGCCATTGCCAAGACTTTAGGTATTGAGGTTGTGGAACTTTACAATTCTGTACTTCGCG